>NZ_JAFBAT010000171.1 GCF_019247615.1 Mycobacterium sp.
CCGGCGCGTGTCATGAGCCCTTTCCGTTCGGCGTCAGCATGGAGTCGCGGGGGTCAAACGGGCATCCACCGCCCTCGACGTGGGCGACGTACTCATCGCGGAAGTACTTGATCGACGACATCACCGGGCTGGCAGCACCATCGCCCAACGCGCAGAACGACTTTCCCAAGATGGTGTCGGAGATGTCCGACAGCTTCTCGATGTCCTCGTGCGTGCCGTGACCGGTTTCCAGCCGCGTGTAGATCTGGTCGAGCCAGAACGTCCCCTCGCGGCAGGGTGTGCACTTGCCGAAGGATTCGTGCTTGTAGAAGTACGTCCAGCGCCGCACGGCCCGCACAACGCAGGTGGTCTCGTCGAAGATCTCCAGCGCCTTGGTCCCCAGCATCGAACCGGCGGCGCCCACGCCCTCGTAGTCCAGCGGCACGTCGAGGTGCTCGTCGGTGAGCAGTGGCGTCGACGAACCGCCGGGCGTCCAGAACTTCAGCCGGTGCCCGGCGCGCACACCGCCGGCGTAAGCGAGCAACTCGCGCAAGGTGATCCCGAGCGGAGCCTCGTACTGACCTGGGCGGGTAACGTGCCCGGACAACGAATACAGCGTAAAGCCAGGCGATTTCTCGCTGCCCATCGACCGGAACCAATCGACGCCGTTGAGGATGATCGGCGGGACGCTGGCGATGGTTTCGACGTTGTTGATCACCGTCGGGCAGCCGTAGAGCCCCGCCACCGCGGGAAACGGCGGCCGCAGCCGTGGCTGGCCGCGCCGGCCCTCTAGGGAGTCCAAAAGCGCGGTCTCCTCGCCGCAGATGTAGGCACCGGCACCGGCGTGGACCACCAGCTCCAGGTCGAAGCCCGACCCGTTGATGTCGCGGCCCAGGTAACCGGCGGCATACGCCTCTGCCACCGCGTTCTGCAGGCGGCGCAACACGGGCAGCACTTCACCGCGCACGTAGATGAAAGCGTGGTTGGCCCGGATCGCATACGCCGCGATGACCACACCCTCGACCAGGATGTGTGGGGTCGCGAGCATCAGCGGGATGTCTTTGCACGTACCGGGTTCCGACTCATCGGCGTTGACCACCAGGTAGTGCGGCTTGGCGGCCGGGCCCGTATCGCCTTGCGGGATGAACGACCACTTTGTCCCCGTCGAGAAACCCGCACCGCCGCGGCCCCGCAGACCGGAGTCCTTGACGGCCCCCATCACCGCGTCGGGCTCCATGCCCAGGGCTTTCTGCAGAGCTTTGTACCCGTCATGGCGGAGGTAGGTTTGCAACGTCCACGACTCGGGATCGTCCCAGTAGCGGCTGATCACCGGCGTCAGCGGCGTCGCCTGGGCGGTGGGAGCGGCCATCACTGTCCTTCCGGGCCGCGGTCGGGCGAGGTGTCCGGTGGTGGCGGCGCCGCCATGCCGAGTTCGTGCGCCACCCGCAGACCCGCCAAAGTCGCCGCGCCCGCGCCGCCCTGACCTTGGTCGGGCCGTTCATCGGGTAGGCCGGCCAGGATTCGCGACGTCTCGCGGAACGCACACAGCGGGGCCCCACGGGTGGGCGACTTGGGGTTGCCGGCTCGCAGGGAGTCGACCAGTTCGCGCGCCGAGTCGGGCGTCTGGTTGTCGAAGAACTCCCAGTTCACCATCACGACCGGTGCGAAATCGCAGGCGGCGTTGCACTCGATGTGTTGCAGGGTGACGGACCCGTCGTCGGTCGTCTGATCGTTGCCGATGCCCAGATGTTCCTTGAGCGCATCGAATATGGCGTCGCCCCCCATGACCGCGCACAGCGTGTTGGTGCACACCCCGACCAGGTAGTCGCCCGTGGGTCCCCGGCGATACATCGTGTAAAAGCTTGCGACGGCGGACACTTCGGCTCCGGTCAGTCCCAGCTGCTCGCCGCAGAACTCCAGACCCGCCGGCGTCAGGTAGGAGTCCTCGGATTGGACCAGGTGCAGCAACGGCAGCAGAGCCGAGCGCTTGTTCGGGTAGCGACTCACGATCTCTTTGGCGTCGACCTCCAGCCGGTCCCGCACCTCGGGCGAATACGACTGCGGGGCGCCCTCCACCACGAACGCGTTGGGTTCGCCGGGCGGAGGTCCCAGCCGGATGAACACCGGCTGGCCCTGCGGCCCGGTCATCGGTCGACCCCGCCCATCACCGGATCGATGCTGGCGACGGCCGCGATCAGGTCTGCGACCATCCCGCCCTCGCACATCGCGGCGACCGACTGCAGGTTGGTGAACGACGGGTCCCGGTAGTGCACCCGGTAGGGCCGGGTGCCGCCGTCGCTGACCATGTGGACGCCGAGCTCACCGCGCGGTGATTCGACCGCGACGTAAACCTGCCCCGCGGGAACGCGAATACCCTCGGTGACGAGCTTGAAGTGGTGAATCAGCGCCTCCATCGAGCCGCCCATGATCTTGGCGATGTGCTCGGGTGAGTTGCCCATGCCGTCGGGACCCACCTTTAGGTCGGCGGGCCAGGCGATCTTGCGGTCGGAGATCATCGTCGGCCCCGGCCGTAGCTTGTCCAGACACTGCTCCACGATCTTCAGCGACTCCCACATCTCTTTGACGCGAATGATGTAGCGCCCGTAGGCATCACAACGGTCATCGGTGATCACGTCGAACTCGTAGTCCTGATAGCCGCAGTAGGGCTCGCTCTTGCGCAGGTCATGCGGCAACCCGGTGGCGCGCAGTATGGGGCCCGTGATGCCCAGCGCCATGCATCCGGTCAGATCGAGGTAGCCGACGCCTTCGGTGCGCGCCTTCCAGATGGCGTTCTCGTTGAGCAGCTCACCCAATTCGCGCAGCGCCTGGCGCAGCTGTTTGAGGGCCTCGGCGATCTCGCGCTCCGCGTTGGGTGGCAGGTCCTGCGCCACCCCGCCGGGGCGGATATAGGCGTGGTTCATCCGCAGACCGGTGATCGATTCAAAGATGTTCATGATGATCTCGCGGGCCCGGAAGCCGATGAACATCGCGGTCATCGCGCCCAGTTCCATACCGCCGGTGGCCAGCGCCACCAGATGCGACGAGATCCGGTTGAGCTCCATCATCATGACCCGGATGACGTTGACCCGCTCCGGTATCTCGTCGGTGATCCCGAGCAGCTTCTCCACGCCCAGGCAGTACGCCGTCTCGTTGAAAAACGGTGACAGGTAATCCATTCGGGTCACGAAGGTGACGCCCTGGGTCCAGTAGCGGTATTCGAGGTTCTTCTCGATGCCGGTGTGCAGATAGCCGATTCCGCACCGCACCTCGGTGACGGTCTCGCCCTCGATCTCGAGGATCAGCCGCAGAACCCCGTGCGTCGACGGGTGCTGTGGCCCCATGTTGACGACGATTCGTTCACCGGGATCCGCGTTGCGTGCGGCGTCGACGATCTGGTCCCAGTCTTGGCCGCCCGCGACCAGCACGGTGTCAGGTTCGGTCATCAGTTATAGCCCCTGCGCTCGTCGGGTGGGGGTATCTTGGCGCCCTTGTACTCGACCGGCACTCCGCCCAGGGGGTAGTCCTTGCGTTGGGGATACCCGTGCCAGTCGTCGGGCATCTCGATTCTGGTGAGCGACGGATGGCCATCGAAGACGATCCCGAAAAAGTCGTAAGTCTCGCGCTCGTGCCAGTCGTTCGTCGGGTAGACCGCATACAGCGACGGGATGTGCGGATCACTGTCCGGCGCAGCCACTTCCAGCCGCAGCCGGCGATTATGCGTGATGGACTGCAGCGGATAGACGGCGTGCAATTCCCGGCCGGTGTCCTGCGGGTAGTGGACCCCGTTGACGCCGAGGCACAACTCGAAGCGCAGCTCCGGTTCGTCGCGCAACCGCCGGGCGACCCGCGGCAGCAGATCGCGGCGAACATGCAGGGTCAGCTCGTCGCGGTATACCACGACTTTCTCGACGGCCTCGTCGAATTCGACTCCGTCGCAGCCCAGCGCCTCGGCCAGCCGGTCGGCGATGTCGTCGAAGTAGCCGCCGTAGGGGCGGGGGCTGCTGCCGGGCAGCGTGACCTCGCGTACCAGGCGCCCGTAGCCGGAGGTGTCGCCCGTCCCGTTGACCCCGAACATGCCGCGCCGGACGTCGATCACCTCGTCATCGGCCGCAGCGATGGCTTCCTGCGGATCTTGGTTGGGTGAGCTCATCGCAGCAGTCCGCGCATCTCGATCGTGGGCTTGGCGGCCAGCGCCGCCTGCTCGGCCTCGGCGATGGCGTGTTCGCGGTTGACGCCCAGCGGCATTTCCTGAATCTTCTCGTGCAGCTTGAGGATTGCGTAGAGCAGCATCTCCGGCCGCGGCGGGCAACCGGGCAGGTAGATGTCGACCGGAACGACGTGGTCCACGCCCTGCACAATCGCGTAGTTGTTGAACATTCCGCCCGATGACGCGCAGACGCCCATGGCCAGCACCCACTTCGGCTCGGCCATCTGGTCGTAGATCTGGCGCAACACCGGGGCCATCTTCTGGCTGACCCGCCCGGCCACGATCATCAGATCGGCCTGGCGCGGCGTCGCCGAGAACCGTTCCATGCCGAACCGGGCGATGTCGAATCTCGGTCCGGCGGTGGCCATCATCTCGATGGCACAGCAGGCCAGCCCGAAGGTCGCCGGCCACAGCGAGTTCTTGCGGACATAGCCCGCGACTTTCTCGACGGTAGACAGCAGGATGCCACCAGGCAGCTGTTCTTCCAGGCCCACGCCTTACCTCAATCCCACGTCAGGCCGCCGCGGCGCCACACGTAGGCGTAGGCCACGAAGACCGTGAGCATGAACACCACCATCTCGACCAGGGCGAACGTTCCCAGCGCGTCGTAGCTGACCGCCCACGGATACAAGAACACGATCTCGATGTCGAAGACGATGAACAGCATTGCGGTCAGGTAATACTTCACCGGAAACCGCTGCCCGGCCGACGCATGCGGGGTTCCCGCGGCCGCTCCCGAGTTGCCCGCGGGCTCGATGCCGCACTCGTAGGCCGCCAGCTTCGACTTGTTGTAGCGCGATGGGCCGACCAGGCTCGCGATCGCTACCGAGCCCACGGCGAAGGCGGTGGCAATCGCCCCCAGTACCAGGATGGGTATGTAGACGTTCAACTCGCTCCAAGATCCGTCGTATGGGCTGCCATGGGGGGTCCCCCAGAGGCGGCCAGGCGGTGATCGGGCTGCTGTGACGAACCGCGTCGATGGACCATCACAGTGACCTTCAACATAGCGTCATCAGGCCCGGCGCACTTGCCCGGGGTAGTGATAACGCACACATGGGGCTTAGTTTGACCGCATGTTCTCGCGGCTGCGCCGAAAGCCGGCGTCGGCGCTAGATAGCTGGGGTGCGGAGCAGCCCGAGCACCGTGCGTCCCAGCACGATCGGGTCGAGCGGATGCGGCACCGCGGCCTCGGCGCGCGACCAGTTGGCCAGCCACGCGTCGTCCCGGCGACCGGTGAGTACCACGATCGGCGGGCAGGTTGCCAGCTCGTCTTTGAGCTGTTTGGCGATTCCCATGCCGCCCGTCGGGGTGGCCTCGCCGTCGAGAATCGCCAGGTCGATGCCACCCTCATCCATCGTGCGAATCACCATCGGGCCCGTCGCGACCTCCACGTAACTCAACTCCGGCAGTTCGGGGTGCAGGTGCTTGCCCAGCGCCCGCATCACCGTCTCGCGGGTTTCGACGTTGTCGCTGTAGACGAGGATTCGCAGGGGACGGGTCGTGTCGGGCACGGTCAGATGGTACTGGTGCCCCGCCGGTCTCACCCGGTTGCCCGAGCGAACACCAGCTGCGCCGCCCCGGTCGCCGTCTCGCCGATCATGCCGAACCTGTTCCAGCCCAGGTCGAATTGGGATCGATCGACCTTGGCTTCCCCGGAGATCCGGATCGCGCCGTCATCGAGCTCGGTGACCGTCACCGGTAGCGGCAGCGGCGCGGTGATGCCCTTGATGGTGAGATCGGCCCGAACGTCGGCGGCTTTGCCCTTGGTGGGTCCCTCGCTCGGCTGGACCGCGGTGACCACGACGCTGATCTGACCGAAGCGCTCGGCGTCGAAGAAGTCGGCAGAGCGCAGGTGCCGATCCCGGCGGCCGATGCCGGTGCTCAACGACGCGGTCTGGATGTCGAGCCGGCCGGACGCCGCGCCCTTGCCGCTGAGTTGTCCGTCGCCGCTGAACTCGGTGAACCGGCCCTTGACGGTCACCAGGCCCCACATGTTCTTGATCTTGAAGGTGACGGCCGACCGATGGGGAACGACGTTCCACACGCCGAACATGTCGGGATCGATCAGCAGGGCTTCCAGGGTCGTCATCGTTCACTCACTTGGTCAGCGGCGCGATCTCGGCGGGGTCGAAGTATTCGTCGATCGCCTCGATCAGGGCGTTTGTGCCCAATCGGATCACGATGCAAACGCGCACGGAGATCGATTGGCCGGCGTGGCCCGTTGCGTGCAGGATGTGCTGCTGGACGAAGCCGCCCTCGAACAGCCGGCGATCGAGGATTTGGTAGCGCCGCTGGGTGGTAGCGGTGACGAACCAGTCGATGACGCGCAGCGCGCGGGCCTTGTCATCCGTCTTGGCCGGCTCGCGTCCCACCCGCCACACCTTGATGTCGTTGCTCCACAGTCGATCAACCGCGGCGGTGTCGCCGTTTTCGATCGCGGCGAACAGACGCTCGGCCACGTCGGCGATCGTCTCCGCGGTGCTGGTGGTGGACATCAACCGTCTCCGGTCCTCATGGGCTCGGCTCATTCGTTGTCGTATCCGGGGTGGGTGACGGCCAGCCGGCGCCGCACCAGCGTGCGCAAACAGGCGGTGACCTCATCGGGTCGCCCGTCGAGCTCGCCGGCCCGGATCGCCGCGGCCAGCTGTTCCTCGTCTCCGAAGCCGAGGGCCGCGAGTGCCTCGCCGCATTCTTCTTCGCTCTCGTCGAGCAACTCGCGCTCGACGATGCGCAGCGCGTTGGCGGCCACCCGGGCGTGGAAGTTCACCTGCCCGGTAGTGGCGGCCCTGACGTCGGTTTCGAGGAACTCGGCCACCGCGGCCACCAGCTCGGCCGCGATCGGGCGGCCGTAGGCGCCGATCATTGCGGCGGCTCCGACTGCCGGTTTCTCCCCCTCGCCGCTGCGCGGCTGGGGGTGCCCCCACCTCGCGCCGCGGCGCGGCGCGCATCGTCACCGGGGGGCGCTTCGAGCAGGTCGAGGAGGTCCCACTCGGTTTCGCAGACGCGGCGGCCGATGGCCGCCAACTCCACCGAGCGGAATTGACCGCTCAGATGTCGTTGCGCCTGGTAACGGCAGATGACGCCCCAGCGCAGCGTGGCAAGCACCAGCCACCAACGGAACGCCATGCGATCGACGGTAGCCGCGGCGGCTTCCTCGTAGGCTTGCAGGAAGCTTTCGATGCTGCCGAGGCCCCCGGCGCCCAGGCTGGCCGGCGCGCCGAACCGCCAGGCCCGGATGCAAAACCAGGCCAGGTCTTCGTGTGCCTCGCCGATGTGCACCAATTCCCAGTCAAGAACGGCGGCCAGATCGCAGCCGTCGACGATGAGGTTCCCCATCCGGAAGTCCCCGTGCACCAGAACCGGCGCCGATGGGGGCGGCCGGTGGGAGCCCAGCCAACGAAACGCCCATTCGAAGGTGGCGGTGGTGTCGCTCATCTCGTCGAGCCGTGTCCGCCATGCCCCCAGTTGGTCCCCCTGGGTCAGGCCGGGGATCTGCCGGTCGGCTCGGTGGATGGCGGCCAGCGCCTGAGCGCACTGCCGGAGCAGCCTGGTGCGTCCCGCGTGGCCCTCGGCACCGAGCCGACGTTGAATGCGCCGGACAATGGTCTCGCCCTTGATCTCGTCGCAGATCAGATACGGGTTGCCCAGTGCGGCAGTCGAATCGTCGGCCACCAGGATGTGGGGCACCGGCGCCCCGGCGGCCGCCGCGGCGGCCTGGGCGCGCGCCTCGAGCTCCATGCCGGCGTGCACATCGTCGGGCGGCCCGATGCGCAGGATCAGTGCGCGGCGATGCTGGCCCGCGACGGCGTCGAACGCCCAAGTGGTGCGGCTGGCGCCGCCCGTCAATGCCCGCAGGTTCGCGATGGTGACGGCGGTACCGAACGCCGGTGCCAGGACCCGCCCCAGCTTGTCGGCCAGCTTCTTGGTGTCGGTCACTTATGGCCAAACCTGAACAGCCGTTGCGCCACCCGGCGGATCTGGATCTCCTCTGCCCCTTCGGTGATCCGGTAGCGGCGGTGGTGGCGGTAGATGTGCTCGAACGGTTCGTGACGGCTGTAACCCAGGCCACCGAAGATCTGCATTGCCCGGTCGGCCGCGTCGCACACCAGTCGATTGGCTCGATAGTTGGCCATTGACACCTTGTCCGATACCTCCATGTGGTGGTCACGGTCCAGATGCCAGGCCGCGTACTGCACCAGCAGGCGAACCATCTGCGCCTCGGTCTGCAGTTCGGCCAGTGGCCATTGCACGGCCTGGTTGACCGACAGCGGCTTGCCGAACACCGTGCGTTTGCCCGCATAGTCGGCCGCGCGGTCGATGCAGTATTGCGCTGCGCCCAGGCTGCTCGCCGCCTGCCGAATTCGGTTCTCGTGCAGGAAGGTTTGTGCGACCTCCAGGCCGTGGTCCACTTCACCGAGCACCGCATCGGCCGGAACGCGCACGTCGGTCAATTCGACTTCGCCGTGATCAGTCGGCATGTTGAACGTCCACCAGTAGTACGGCACGTCGAATCCCGGCGCGTCCGTCGGTACCAGGAAGGCGGTGATTCCCAGCGCCGACCCCGCCTCCCCCGAGGTGCGCGCGAAGACCAGATTGTGAGTCGCGCGGTGCACCCCGGTGTTGAACCGCTTGGCGCCGTTGATCACCCAGCCATCGCCGTCGGGTTCGGCGCGGGTCTGCAGCCAGGTGGCGTCGGAGCCGTGCAGTGGCTCGGTGAGGCCGAACGCCATTGAGCGTTCGCCGGTGATCAGCGCCTCCGACCACACGCGGCGTTGCTCGTCGGTGCCGAAGCGCTCCATCATGATCACCTGCGGAAAATTCCCGACGATCGAGGACTCGTTCTGCAGGTCGTTGTGCAGCCCGAGGCCCTTGTGCGCCAAGTGCTCCCGGATGACCGCCATATCGACATTGGTGCCGTCGCGACCACCGAGCGACGCCGGCAACCCGTAGCGCAGCCACCCGGCCTCGTCGGCCCGGCGGCGCATCTCGGCGAGCAGCTCCTCCCACTCCCGGGTCGGGATGCCGTCGTTGTCCCAGTCGGTGCGGGCGTGCTCTCGACGCTTGTCGAAGTACTGCATGTTTTCGGCCTGCAGCGGAGCGATGTCCCGCTCGATGAACGCGTCGATATCGGCGAGCAGACCCGGAAGATGTTCTGGCAGGGTGAAATCCACTGATCCTCTCCTCGGCTCTCCTGGGGCTCTCCTGAGCTGTCTCGAGCTCTCCTACGCTGCTTTACGCGCCGTACCGGGCATCAGGCCCGCATCCGGTCGCCGGCCCGTAGGAGGGCTCCCGGCAAATCATGGCCCACAATCGATTTCGCAACCTCGGCAGCGGCGATGGCCGCCGGCAGGTCGACGTCGACGTCGATGTCGCTGTCGCGCAGCAGGTACACGAGGTCCTCGGTGGCGATGTTGCCGGTGGCGCCGGGGGCGAAGGGGCAGCCCCCCAACCCGCCGACCGAGGCGTCGAGCCTGGTGACCCCGGCGTTCACCGCCGCGTACGCGCTAGCCAGCCCGGCGCCGCGGGTGTTATGGAAGTGCCCGCCCAGCGGTAGGTCGCCGATTACCGGACGCAGTTGTGCCACAAGCGAACTCACTCGGCCCGGCGTCGCGGTGCCGATGGTGTCGGCGATGCAGAACCGGTCTACGCCCATGTCACGAGCGCCCGCGCCGATCTCCAGTACCCGCCCCGGCGGGGTGGGGCCCTCGAACGGGCAGTCCCACGCGGTGGCGACGATCACCTCGACGGTGACGTCGGCGTCGTGCGCGATGGCGACGATCTCCTCGATTTGCTCGGTGGCCTCGGCGGCGCCGCGTCCGACGTTGGCCCTGCTGAATTCGTCGCTGGCCGCGACCACATATTCGATCGATCGAAGTCCGGCGGCGACGGCGCGCCGGGCCCCGCCGGGGCTGGCCACCAGGGCGGAGAACTCGATGTCGGGGTAGTCGCGCAGCCGCGCGGCGACTTCGGCGGCATCGGCCATCGAGGGCACTTTCGTCGGGGATACGAAGGCGGTGGCCTCCACTTCCCGAACGCCGGTGGCGGCCACCGCCGCAAGCAGTTCCAGCTTGGCCGTCAACGGGATCGGCTTTTCGATCTGGAGGCCGTCGCGCAGCGACACCTCACGGATATCGACGTGCGTCACAGCACCCCCTCGGCCCGCAGTTCCTCGAGTTCGTCGGTGGTCTTTCCCAGTAGCTTGACGTAGATGTCGTGGTTGTGTTGTCCGGGACAGGTCGGGCCGGCGTTGCGCACATGCCCCGGGGATTCCGAGAGCACCGGCACGATTCCCGGTCCCAAGACGTTGCGTCCGATTCTTTCGTCGAAGTGAGCTACCAACATGTCGCGGGTCCGCAATTGTGGATCGTTGACGACTTCGGCGACGGTGTTGATCGGCCCCGCGATAACGCCGGCGGCGCTGAGGGTTTCGATGATCTCGCCGGGTTGACGGTCGGCGGCCCAAGCCCCGATGATCTTGTCGAGCTCGTCTTGGTTGCGCCCGCGGGCGCCGTGGGTGGCGAACCGGTCGTCGCCGGCCAGCTCCGGCCGGCCCATCGCTTGACACAGGCGCGCGAAGACGGTGTCCTGGTTGGCGGCTATCACCACCCAGGAGCCGTCAGCACTGCGGTAGATGTTCGACGGTGCGATGCCCTCCAGCCGGGTCCCAGAAGGTCCGCGGACGACGCCGCCGACGTCGTAGTCGGGAATCGTGGATTCCTGTACGGCTAAACATGATTCGGTTAGTGCCACGTCGACCACCTGACCTTGACCGGTGACGGTGCGACGGTAGAGCGCGGCCAGGGCGCCCTGGGCGCCGAACATGCCGGCGAGGCTGTCGCCGAGCGAGAGGGCCAGCCTGGGCGGCGGGCCGCCCGGAAAACCGTTGAGGTGGCGCAGACCACTGACCGCCTCGGCCACCGAGGCGTATCCGGCCTTGTGCGCGTCGGGGCCCGTCTGTCCGTAACCGGATACCCGCACCAGGATGATGCCCGGGTTGCGTTCACTGAGCACGTCGTAGCCCAGGTTCCATTTCTCCATGGTGCCGGGGCGGAAGTTCTCCACCACGATGTCGGACTTGGCCAGAAGATCAAGAAATAGTTCGCGGCCGCGTGGCCGCCGCAGGTCCAGCGTGATGGCGCGTTTGTTACGCGCGTGCACCGTCCAGAAGACGTGGTGGCCGTCGACTTCCGCCTGGCCCCAGTTCCGCAGCGGGTCCGGCGCGCCGGGGGGTTCGACCTTGATGACGTCGGCGCCCATGTCACCGAGCAGCCGGCCCGCGAAGGGCCCGGCGATCAGGGTGCCGAGCTCGAGGACCCGGATACCGTCGAGCGGGCCGCTGACATCGTGCGCCGTCATTCGGCGCTCGCGAAGTTGTGGTGGACCAGCCAGTCGCTGAACATCAGCAGGGTCCGCCGTTGGCGTCGGTGGCATCGTTGGGTTTGAGCTCGGGGCGCGGAAGTCGGCCTTCGCGCAGGTGGATGAACGATTCCATGGGCGACTCCGGGGCTCTGGCAGCCAAACTGAACGTGACACTACTTATTGGTTTGCGACGCACAAGCGGCAGGTTGTGCCGGGGTGTGACCGGTGCGATCGGAATCATCAATCCCGAACGCGTACAACGACTTTCCCTTTGGCGGTGCGATTCTCCAGCGACGCGACCGCCGCGGCGGCTTCCTCGAGGGGGTAGACCTCGGGCGTCGGAGGAGGCAGCCGGCCCGAGCGGAGCAGATCTTCGAGCCCGGCCCACTGCTCGGCGAGCGCGTTCGGGTGGGTCGCCGTCCAGGCGCCCCAGCCGACGCCGACGACGTCAATGTTGTTGAGCAGCAGCCGGTTCACCTTCACGGTCGGAATCTCCCCGCCGGTGAACCCGATGACCAGCAGCCGTCCACCCGGTGCGAGCGAGCGCAGCGAATCGGTGAACCGGTCGCCGCCGACCGGGTCGACCACCATGTCGACGCCGCGACCGCTGGTGAGCTCCTTGACCGCGTCCTTGAACCCCTCGGCCAGCACCACGTCGGTGGCGCCGGCGGCCGTCGCGACGTCCGCCTTCTCTGCGGTGCTGACCACCGCAATGGTGCGCGACGCCCCGAGCAGCGACGCCAGCCGCAGCGTCGAGGTCCCGATCCCGCCGGCCGCCCCGTGCACCAGCAACGTCTCGCCCTGGGCCAGCCGCCCGCGAACGGTGAGCGCGAAGTACATCGTCAGGTCGTTGAACAGCAGCCCGGCGCCCGCCTCGAAGCTCACGTTGTCGGGGAGCTTGAACACCCGGTCGGGCTGCACAATGGCCACCTCGGCCATGCCGCCGGACAGCATCGTCAACCCGACGACCCTGTCGCCGGCTTGCACGTGCGCGCCGTCGGGGCCCGAACGCACCACCCCGGCGATCTCGGCTCCCAGGATGAACGGCGGCTCGGGCCGGTACTGGTAGAGGCCCCGGGTGAGCAGCGCGTCTGGGAATGCCGCGCCCGCGGCGTGCACCTCGACGACCACTCCGTCGCCCGAGGGTTCGTCGACCTCCGCCACCTCGATCGCGTCCGGACCGTCTAGCCGAGTCACCCGTGCAGCTCGCATGGTCGGTCAGCCTACTGCCGGCTCAGAATCCGCCAGCGACCCGCACCACCGCCCGGCCGGAGAATTCGCCGGCGCGGATACGGTCGAGCACGCCGACGACGTCTTTGACGTCGACATCGCTGGTGACCGCAGCGAGACGCCGCGGCCGCAACGAATCACCCAGCAGCGCCCACAATTTCCGGCGTCGGCCGATCGGCAGCTGTACCGAGTCCATTCCGAGCAGTGCGATGCCGCGCAGGATGAACGGCATCACCGTGGTGTGCAGCGCGGCACCGCCGGTCAGGCCGCTGGCTGCCACCGCGCCGCCGTAGTCCACGGCGCTGAGCACGTCGGCCAGCGTCGCGCCGCCCACGCAATCCACGCCTGCGGCCCAGCGCACCTTCGCCAGCGGTCGCGGTTTGGCCTCCGGATCGGCGGGCAGGCGCCCGATAACTTCCGCGGCGCCAAGCTCTTTGAGCAGTTCGGCCGCGCTTTCCTTGCCGCTGGACGCCACCACGCGGTAGCCGGCGGTTGCCAGCAGGTCCACGCTCACCGAGCCGACCCCGCCCGAAGCGCCGGTGACGACGACCGGGCCCGCGCCGGGTTCGATCCCCCAGTCGATCAGTGCCCGCACGCTCATCGCGGCGGTGAAGCCAGCGGTCCCGATCGCGGCGCCCTCGTGCGGGCTCAAGTTGCCGAGCGCCACCACCTGGTCGGCCGGCAACCGCGCGTATTCGGCGTAGCCGCCGTGGTGGCCCGTGCCGATCGCGTACCCGTGCGCGAGCACCTTGTCGCCGACGGCGAAGTCGGGCGATTGTGATTCGACGACCTCGCCGGTCAGGTCGATGCCCGGCACGACCGGATAGTTGCGCACCACGCCGCCCCCCGGCGTCAGCGCCAACGCGTCCTTGTAGTTGACGCTCGAGTACAGCACCCGGACCGTCACGTCGCCGGGCGGTAGGTCGGAGGGGCTCAGCGTCTCGACCGACGCGGTTATCCGGTCGCCGTCTTCGCGCGCGACAAGCGCTTGAAACGTGTCCATACCCGTCGACGCTAACCTCACCGCATGGAGTCCTTTTCACTCGGTGGGTTTTCCGTTCGGCGCATCGGCTTCGGCGCGATGCAATTGCCGGGTCCGGGCGTGTTCGGGCCGCCGCGGGATCGCGACGCGGCGCTGGCGGTGTTGCGCCGGGCCATCGAATTGGGTGTGGACCACATCGACACCGCGCAGTTCTACGGTCCGGACGTGGCCAACGAGCTGATCCGGGAGGCGTTGCATCCCTACCCGGCGAACCTGGCCTTGGTGAGCAAGGTCGGGGGCCGGCGCGACGACCAGGGCGCCTGGTTGCCCGTCACCGAGCCCGCGGATCTGCGCCGCGACATCGAAACCAACCTGCGCGCCCTCGGCGTCGACCGGCTCGCCGCCGTCAACCTGCGGCTGATGGAAAGCGACGGGCCGGACCGGCTGTTCGACGACCAGCTATCGGCCATGATCGCCGCGCGCGACGAGGGGCTGATCGGCGGCGTCGGGCTGAGCAACGTCACCCGCGAGCACCTGCTGCACGCGCTCGAACGCACCGAAATCGTCTGCGTGCAAAACGCGTTCAACCTCGTCGACCGGTCGTCGGCGCCGGTGCTCGAGGAGTGCGCGACGCGGGGGATCGCGTTCGTCCCGTTCTTCCCGCTGGGCGCGGCCTTCGAGCGGCCGAACCCGGTGCTGACGCACCCGCTGGTCACCGAGCTCGCCGAGCGGCTCGGACGCACGCCGGCGCAGGTCGCCTTGGCCTGGACGCTGGGCGTGGCGCCGAACGTCCTGCTGATCCCGGGCACCTCGTCGGTGCGGCACCTGGAGGAGAACATGGAGGCCGCGTCCATCGAGATCGATGAGGACACCCGCCGGCGCCTGGACGCCGTCGCCGCGTGATCGCCGCTACTTGAGTTCCGACGACGACAGCCCCAGCAGGCGCCGCGCGACGACCAACTGCTGGATCTGCTGGGTACCTTCGAAGATGTCGAGGATCTTGGAGTCGCGGGCCCACTTCTCCAGCATCGACTGCTCGGAATAGCCTGCGGTTCCTGCCAATTCGACCGTCTTGAGAGTGACGTCGCTGGCCATCCGCCCAGCCTTCGCCTTGCTCATCGACGCCTCTTTGGAGTTGGGAATCTGGTTGTCGGCCTGCCATGCCGCGCGCAGCGCGAGCAGATACGCCGCCTCCCAGTCCGCCTCCATCCGCAGGAACTCGGCGGCTGCCGCGCACTGGGCGTGGGAGGGCCTGTCGTAGGAGATCTCGACTCCGGCCTCGGTGAGTACTTTGCGGATCTCCTGCAGTGCGGCGCGGGCGACCCCGATGGCCATGGCTGCGACGATGGGTCGGGTGTTGTCGAAGGTCTCCATCACACCGGAAAAACCCTTGCCCATCTCGATTTCGGGGTTGCCGAGCAGGTTCTCTTTGGGGATGCGGACGTCGTCGAAGCGGATCGCCGCGGTATCGGAGCCCTTGATGCCGAGCTTGTGCTCCAGGCGTTCGACCGTGACCCCGGGGTGGTCGCGGGGCACGATGAAGGACTTGATTGCGGCGCGACCCTTCGATTTGTCCAGCGTCGCCCATACCACGATGTGCGTGGCGCGTGAACCGGCGGTGACAAAGATCTTCTCGCCGTTGATCACGAATTCGTCGCCGTCGAGCGTCGCGGTCGTCGACACCGCCGCCGAGTCGGATCCGAATCCCGGTTCGGTGATGGCCATGGCGGCCCACACCTTGCCGAGACGTTCCAGCTGTTCGTCGGTGGCGACAGCGGAGATGGCCGCATTGCCCAAACCCTGATAGGGGACCGACAGCATCATTGCAACGTCGCCCCAGCAAGCCTCCAGCGTCTGCAGCAGCGCGGCCATGTTGACGCCGTTGTGGTTTTTGTCCCTGCCCTCGTCCTCGTCGCGCAGCGCGTCTGCTCCGGCGAAGGCGAAGGATTCGGCCGCGCCCTCGAACAGACTGATGAGGGTGTCCAATTCGACCGGATACGCGTGTTCCTTCACGTCGTATTTTCGGGCGATCGGCCGCATCAACTCGGCCGCGCCCTGGTGGGTCTTGTCCATCACTGCTTGCAGCTTGCGGGGCAGTTCCAAATTGATTGCCATGATTGAACTTTCAGCTGTCGTTACAACACTCAGATGACTACGACGCCCTCGGCGACGCCGATGGCCCGCAGGTCGCGGTACCAGCGTTCGACCGGGTGTTCTTTGGTATAACCGTGGCCGCCGAGCAGCTGCACGCCGTCGAGGCCGATCTGCATTCCCTTGTCGGCGCCCAACCGCTTGGCCAGCGCCGCCTCGCGGGTGAAGGGCAGGCCCTGTTCAGCACGCGCGGCACCGCGCCAGGTGATCAGTCGCAGCCCGTCCAGCTCGATCGCGATGTTGGCGCACATGAACGCCACGGCCTGCCGATGCGCGATCGGCTCGCCGAACGCTTGGCGCTCCTTCACATACGGGACGACGTAGTCGAGCACGGCGTGGGAGGTGCCGACCGTCAGCGCGGCCCAGCCCAGCCGGGAGAGCGCGATGGCCTCCGAATAGTCGGCTTCGGTCGCTTCCTCTTCTCCCAGCCTGGCATTCAACGGCACCGACACCCCGGACAGTTCGACCTGACCGAGGGCCGCCGCGCGAATTCCCATGCTCGGATCCGTCTTGACCGTAACGCCTTTCGTCGATGACTCCACGATGAACAGCGCGGGCCTGCCGTTGAGCTGCGCGCCGACGATGAACAGCTCAGCGTCGGCCGCGGCGGGCACCAACGACTTCACGCCGTCGAGCCGGTATCCGCTGGGCGTCCGCACGGCGGTGGTCCTCAGCCGGGTGGGGTCGAACAGCGGCTGCGGTTCGGCGATCGCGACGCAGGCTTGGGGCACGTTCGCGCCGGCGAACTCGTGAAGGTAGGTGGCCTGCTGGTCGGCGCTGCCCCAGTGGGTCAGCGCCGATGCCACGCCGCCGGGCGCCAGGATCGGAAGCGCCAGGCCCATGTCCCCGTAGGCGAGTGCCTCCGCCACCAACACATTGGTCACGCTGGAGCGGTGCGCGGCGATGCCCTCGAAGTCCTCGGGGATATTGATGGCGGTGATGCCCAGTTCCGCCGCCTTGGCGATCAGGTCGGGCGGGTAGGTAGCCGCCTCGTCCGCGTCGTGGGCCGCGGGCCGCAGCACCTCCTCGGCGAATTCCCCGAGGGTCTCGACGATCATCTTCTGCTCGTCGTCGGGCGTCAGGTCGAAATAGTCCTTACCGCTGGACTTGAGCCGAGTCGGCCCGCCGCGAATATCCTTGATCCGCTTGAACTGTCGAGAGGTTGCGGCCGCGGTGGAGAAAACCGTCTTGGTGCCGTAGCGCAGGCCGCGGTTGAGCGGATCGCGCAGGTGGTACTTGTCCAGGAACTCCTGGCCGACTAGCGGTGTAAGCACTGCGATGGCGATATCGACGCCCGTCCGCTTGTGCGGTTGCAGGCCGACACCGCTCTGCCGGCCGCGACGCCCAAGGCGCGAGCGCGACGTTTTCGTCTGTTTCGAACCGGAAGGCATGGCGGTCATTTCGGCACCCTCGGTCGGTGGGCGATGCGGATCACTCTATCTTACTCCGGAGTAAGATAGAAGGGGTGCCCTGTTAACTAATTCACAGCCGCTCGCTGCGCAGACTCGCGAGCACCTCCGCATGCAGCAAGCCATTCGTGGCCACGGCGCTGCCGCGGTGCGGGCCCGCCACGCCATCGAGGCCCGTGAGAGTGCCGCCCGCCTCACGTACCAAGATGTCGAGCGCCGCCAGATCCCATACCGACACTTCAGGTTCGGCGGCCATATCGACTGCCCCCTCGGCCACCAGGCAATACGAGAAAAAGTCGCCGTAGGCGCGGACCCGCCACACCGCGTCGGTCAGCGCGATGAAGCGGTCGCGCAACCCGCGCTGCGCCCAGCCCGACAAGCTGGAGAAGGAAAGACTGGCTGAGTCGAGCTGCGCCACTGATGAAACTCCGAGTGGGCGCGGCGGGCCGCCGCCGACGGAGGCGAACGCGCCCCGGCCGCGCGCCGCCCACCACCGACGCTGCAGCGCGGGCGCGCTCACGACACCGACCGATGGAACGCCGTCTTCGAGCAAAGCGATCAAACTGGCCCAGACCGGCACCCCGCGCACGAAGTTCTTGGTGCCGTCGATCGGGTCGATGACCCATTGCCGCCCGGTGAACGCCGCGGTTCCCCCGAACTCTTCCCCGAGGATGCCGTCCGAGACTCGTTCGCGCCCGAGGATTTCACGCAGCTCCGTTTCGACCGCCCGGTCGGCGTCAGTCACCGGTGTCAAATCCGGTTTGGTGTCGATGCGCAGGTCCTGCGCCCCGAAGCGGGCCGCGGTGAGCAGGTCCGCCCGGTCGGCGAGCCCGTGCGCCAGCGCCAAATCGTCGTGCGTCATGCCAGCAGTCCTACCATGGCCGGGTGTGGGAATTCGGTTTGCTGATCCTGCTTGTGGCGGTCTTGGGATTGGTCCTTGCGCAACGGTTCGTCCCGCGCGGTCCCCGCGGCGAGTTGGCGAGCGGCACGCTGCTGGTGACCGGGGTGAGCCCCCGCCCGGATGCCACCGGTGAGCAGTACGTCACGATCGCCGGGGTGATCAACGGTCCCACCGTCAGCGAGCACGCGGTGTATCAGCGCATGGCGGTCGATGTCGATCACTGGCCAACGATGGGCCAACTGCTCCCGGTGGTGTATTCGCCGAAGAACCCGGACAACTGGCGGTTCGCGCCGGCCGAACCGCCGGCAGCCTGAATTTTCGGGGCCGGTCAGCCGCCCTCGGGTGGGCGCGTCATCACGGTGAGCCGCGTCCCGCACCGCGGCAGCACGCCCGAGGCCCGCGCTCATCGATGCCGATGCCGGGCCTTGTTAGTGCAAACTGGTCAGGCTCGACAGCACGGATTCGTAGGTTTCGGCCGCGGTCCCTAATTCGGCGGACACCGAATCCCAGGTTCCTGCGGCGGCCAGTAGCGAGGCCGACCACGGGCCACTGATCTGGCATTCTGAGCTGATGCGGCATGGAGAAATCATGATGGTCGCCGGCAGCGCCGCCATCGTGTTGAGGCGCTGACGCCGTCAATGCGTTCGTGGTGGGGTTGGGGCACCGTCGAGGACGCGCTTTCCGGAGATGAAACTCGTGATCTGGTGGCGCGCGTGGCGACGCTCCTACCGGATCACGACCTGACCGATCACCAGCCGCCGGACCCCACCGCGCTCGGAGTGGCGACTCCGCGGATCACACCGCCGCCATCACTTGCTCACCTATGTTCGACTGACCCCGTCGACCGGGCGGGCCACGCGCGCGGCAAGGCATTCCGTGACGTCGCGCGCAACCTACAGGGCCGACTCGACCATGTACCGGACCTGATCGTGCGGCCGCGCCGCGAGCAGGACGTGATCGACGCGCTCGATTGGTGTGCATCCCAAGCGGTTTCGGTGATCGCCTATGGCGGCGGCAGTTCGGTGGTCGGGGGCGTCGAGCCGCGGTTCGACGGTCCGGTCGTCACGGTGGACACCACCGTCATGAATGCGGTCGTCGAGATCGACCGGGCCAGTCGCGCGGCGCGAATCCAGGCCGGAGCACTGGGTCCGGTGCTCGAATACCAGCTACGGCCACACGATCTAACGCTACGGCATTTCCCGCAGTCGTTCGGTTTCTCCACCCTCGGCGGCTGGCTGGCCACGCGCGCGGGCGGGCACTTCGCCACCCTGTACACCCACATCGACGACCTGACCGAGTCGCTACGGGTCGTCACTCCGGTCGGGGTGAGCGAGTCCCGGCGACTGCCGGGTTCCGGCGCCGGCCCATCGCCTGACCGGTTCTTCCTGGGCTCCGAGGGAACGCTCGGCATCATTACCGAGGCTTGGATGCGGTTACAGGACCGCCCGAAGTGGCAGGTCACCGCGTCGGTGACGTTCGAGGCTTGGGCCGCCGCGGTGGCGGCGACCAGGACGGTCGCGCAGGCCGGGCTCCACCCGTCCAATTGTCGGCTGCTTGACCCGGCCGAGGCTTTCCTGAACGCCGGCGTCGCGACCGGCGGCGGCCTACTGGTGCTCGCTTTCGAATCGGCCGACCACCCGGTAGACCCGTGGCTCGAGCGGGCCGTGCAGATCTGCGCCGACCACGACGGCACGCTCACGGCGCGGCGTAGCAGCGAAACAGCCACTGACACAACAAAAGACGGCGCGACCGATGCCTCGGGGAATTGGCGCTCGGCATTCTTGCGCATGCCCTACCAGCGTGACGCCCTCGCCCGACGCGGCGTCATCGCGGAGACGTTCGAGACCGCGTGCACCGGGAACCGATTCGATGAACTGCATGCCGCCGTTACGGATGCGGCCCGCAAGGCGATCGAGCGAGTCTGTAGGACCGGCGTGGTGACCTGTCGGTTCACCCACGTGTATCCGGACGGCCCGGCCCCCTACTACGGAATCTATGCCGGCGGGCGTTGGGGCTCTTTGGTCACGCAGTGGGACGAGATCAAGGCGGCGGTCTCCGAGGCGATCATCGCCACCGGTGGCACCATCACCCACCATCACGCGGTCGGCCGCGATCACCGGGCCTGGTACGACCGGCAGCGGCCCAACCCGTTCGCGATTGCTCTGCGCGCGGCCAAGTCGGCGCTTGACCCGGCCGGGATCCTCAACCCCGGGGTGCTCATCGACCCCTGATCAGCCCCCCTGATCAGCTGTGGCCGATGCGCAGCAGCTCGGCCAGGCTCGGCAGCTTGACGCGGGGACGCCCGTGCGGCTCGCCGGCCGATCGCTCGTGGCGATCGATCGCCTCCCAGTGAGCAGAGGTGACCAGCTTGGGCTGGCGGGAGGCCAACCACTCGGCCAGCCTGTCGGCGTGGTCTTCGGGAAAGTCGGCGAGCTGCTGTTCAGAGCCGGGCAGGTCGTGCAGCAGGGTGTCGACGGTGTCCTGGGAGTCCTTTTTGTTGGTGCCGATCACACCGGTCGGCCCGCGTTTGATCCATCCGACGACATATTCATTGCGGCTGCCCTCTACTCGCCCGCCGGTGTTGGGGATGGTGGCGCTCTTGTCGTCGAACGGCAGGCCGGGCGTCGGGACGCCTCGGTAACCCACCGACCGCACGACCAGCTGAACCGGCAGTTCCTCGCGCTCGCCGGTGTCCTTGGCCGCCACCCGCCCGCTCTCGTCCGTGACCAATTCATTGCGTCCGAGCACGATGGACTCCACCCTGCCGTCACCTTTGATCTCGATCGGGGACGTCAAGAAGCGGAAAACTATCCGACGATGGCCCGGCCGCGGCGCGCGCCCGGCGT
>NZ_JAFBAT010000261.1 GCF_019247615.1 Mycobacterium sp.
CACGACTTCGAGGGCATTGGGGAAACGTCGACGCATTACATCGACCTCGCAACGTCCGACGTACCGCCCCCAGTGCCAGAGCGCAGCTTGTTCGGCAAGCTGGGGACGACGGCGAGGTTCGAGTGGAAGATGGTGCCGTTCAAGCTACGCATGAAGGAACCAGCTCAGGGTTTCCGGAACCTCAACCGGGGCTCCGAAGAAATCTCCGCCTGAGTCGCCGCGGTCTCGCCAGGGCGGTCTTCGTCAATCACCTTGGCGCGGTCGGTGATCGGGGGCTGGTCGACGCAGTTGATCGCCACCCGAGCGTCGGTGGCGTTCGAGTAATGGCCGTGCGAATCGCGACGCGGGCGTGGTCGAGAAACGGGCGCGCTGGCCCTGACACGTCCGCCACCACGGCGAGGCCATCGTTGACTTCCTCCGCAAAGCCGAGCGCGCGGCAATCGAGCCATGCCAGGTAAGTTCCTTGTGGCCGTGGATATTTCGCTCCCGGAAGATGCTCGGCGACCAGATCGCCCAGCAGCGCTCGGTTCGCGTCGAGGCCGTCCAGCAGCGCGTCGAGCCATTCGCCGCCCGTCCGGAAAGCTTCGGTGTGCGAGGCGCCCCAGGGATAACCGGTGTCGCCGTTGATGATTGCCCTGCGTAGGGCCCCACCCAACAATTGAGCGCCGGACCGATGGCGTCAATGGCACGGCTTGAGCCGGCAGAACATATTTTAGGTTAATCTCCTTTGTCATGTTCACCCTCCGGTTCGACATTGCGCACCGGACTGGGCCGCACCGGCCGTCGTTCTCTACGCAGCGGTGATCGACATGTGTGCGTGAGCTGGACGCGAGGGGCGGTGGCTGGGTGGTCAGACGTTGACGCGAATCTTGGACCAGACGTAGCGTACGGGGCACAAATATTAGGTTGCTGGGAGATGAGTGTGTTCACGCTGCGCTTTGACATGCGCGCCCCCTCCTGGGGAGCGCCCCCGGCAGCGCTGTACGGTGCGGTGCCCGAAATGTGCGCCTGGGCCGAGGAGCATGGCGGACTCGCCGCGGTGTTCTGTGAGCACCACGGGTCCGAGGACGGCTACCTGCCCTCCCCGTTTTTGTTGGGATCCGCGGTTGCCTCGCGCACACAGCGCCTTGGACTCAGCCTGATCCTCATTTTTCCGTTTTATGAACCGGTGCGGCTCGCCGAGGACATGGCGGTCCTCGACATCATCAGCGGTGGCCGGGCGTCGTACATCCTGGCCCTGGGGTATCGGCCGGAGGAGTTCGAGCACTTCGGGCTGACCCTGAAGGATCGCGGCCGGCTCGCCGACCGGAATCTGCCGCTGCTGCGCCGGCTGCTCGCCGGCGAGACGGTCATTCACGATGGACGACGCATAACGGTGACACCGCGGCCACAGACCCCCGGCGGCCCTTCGTTGGTGTGGGGCGGGGGAAGTGTGGCGGCGGCCCGACGTGCCGGCAGATACGGCCTCGGCCTGTTGGCCAACGGTAAGGTCCCCGGCATGCAGGAGGCCTACGAAGCCGCCTGCCGCGAACACGGTCAGCAGCCGGGGCCCACAATGCTTCCCGACCGCGACACCCCGTCGGTCGTCTTCGTAGCCGGGGACGTGGAGCAGGCCTGGTCGGAGCTGGGCGAGCACCTGCTGCACGACGCGCGCACCTATGCCGAGTGGAATCCGGGCAACGAGACCTCGGCGGGTTTCTCCCACGTGACAACGGTTGACCAGTTGCGCGAGGCGGCGGCGTCGCACGTGATCATCTCTGTGCCGGAGGCAATTTCGCGGATTCGCGCCGGCCAGATACTCAACCTGGCGCCCTTGTGCGGCGGACTGCCCCCGGACCTCGCATGGCCCTATCTCAAGCGCGTCGGCGACGTCGTGTTGCCCGAGGCCCTGTCGGAGGGAAAGACACCAGTATGACCGGAGCAAGCACGGCAGAGCTTTACTACGACCCGTTCGATTTCGACATCGACGACGACCCGTATCCGGTCTGGAAGAGGCTCCGCGACGAAGCGCCGTTGTACTACAACGACAAATACAACTTCTACGCGCTGAGCCGCTATACGGATGTCTCCCGCGAGTTGATGAACTTCGATGTTTTTCGATCGGGTCGCGGCACCACCATGGACATCATCATGAGCGGCATCAACCTGCCGCCGGGCGTCATCCTCTTCGAGGACCCGCCGATTCACGATCTGCATCGCCGGTTGCTGTCAAAGGTTTTCACGCCCCGGCGGATGGAGGCTATCGAGCCGCTCACCCGCGCGTTCTGCGTGCGTGCGCTGGACCCGTTGGTGGGCTCGGGGAGGTTCGACTTCGTCGAGGACCTCGGCGCGATGGTCCCGATGCGTACCATCGGCTATCTGCTAGGCATCCCCGAAGCCGATCAGCAAGCGATCCGCGACAAGGGTGGCAGCCAGCTCACCCTCAGAGAGGGAACGTTTCGCGCGGTGCCGCAAGACTTTTTGGAGCACAGCCACGAGATGTTTGCGAACTACATCGATTGGCGGGTCGGCCATCCCTCCGATGATCTGATGACACAGCTGCTCAACGCGGAGGTCGACGACGATGGCGGAACCCGGCGGCTCACCCGCTCCGAGGTGCTGCTCTACACCAGCATGATCGCCGGCGCGGGCAACGAGACGACGACGCGTTTGATCGGCTTCATCGGCCAATTGCTGGCCGAGCACCCCGGCCAGCGTCGGCAGATCGTGGAGAACCCGTCGCTGATTCCCATGGCGATCGAGGAGGTTCTGCGTTACGAAGCGCCCTCACCGGTGCAGGCCCGTTACGTCGCCCGCGACGTGCAATGTCACGGCACAACGATCCCCGAGGGGTCGATCATCTTGCTCCTCAACGGATCTGCCAACCGAGACGAGCGCCGGTATCCCGACGGGGAGAGATTCGACATCCATCGCGGTGACACCCATCTGAGTTTCGGCCACGGGCTGCACTTCTGTCTGGGATCGGCCTTGGCGCGCATGCAGGCGCGCGTGGCGCTCGAGGAGGTCATCCGCCGCTGGCCGGAGTGGGAGGTCGACTACGCCAACGCGCGGAAGGCGCACACGTCCAGCGTGCGGGGATGGTCGAGCCTGCCCGTCTTCACCTAATTAGGGCGCCCCAACGTCGACTTGTTGTTGGCGAGAGGCCCATTTTCTCCCAACAACTCGACGCCGGCCACGCGAAATTACGATGGCTGCGACGTCGCGCTCGAGTGTTGGCTACGGCGCGGCTTGGTCCACCAGCACCGCGCCGTCGGGCTGGTTGGCAAGCGTCTGCAGCGGGATGTCCTGACCGCCGGTCGTGAGGCGAACGATCTGGGCCAACTGCCCCGGCGCGTCGCACTGCAGGTAGTGATCGGCGCCGGGGATCACCCAGTAGCGGTTCCGGCCTGGCTTGTTCCTCAAGTACGTCTGCCACACATAGTTGGGGACGCGCAGCGGCGCGACGTTGTCGTGCAGTCCCCACACCACCGTGGTGTCGACCAGGCTGGCGGAAAGCGCTTCCAGCCAACGGGTTTCATCCGCTGCCCGCTCCTTGAGGTATTGAATGGTGTCCGGCAAGACGCGGACTCCGTCGTTGTGGGCGAAGCACTTTGCCAGCGCCGTGATTTCCGGGTCATCCAGTGTCCGCCGTGGCATGAAGGTGCTGGCGCCCAAGCCGGCCGCCAGCATCTCCGGCGTCGTGGCCGCCGCGGTGTCACGTCCGGTTGCGGGGTTGAGCAGCGCTGTTTGGAACGAGGTGAGGTTCGACATCGGCAGATAAATGTTGGCGTTCGTCACGATGAAGTCGACGGGTACGGCGAGTGGATCTTGAGCCGCCAACATCTCCAGCGCGATCATGGCAACGCTGCTGCCCCGATCATGGGCCAGCATGCGATATTCGGTCAGCCGCCACACCTGAGTGATGGCGTAGACCAGCAGCCGTGCGTCGTCGTACAGCGAATAGACATGCGGCGCGGGTGGTTTGTCGGACAAGCCGTAACCCGGAAAGTCCAGCAGAAAGATGTCGAACTCGGAGCTCAGTTCGCCGGATAGGGCGAAGTAGTCGATGCTGCTCGTCGGGAAGCCGTGCACGAGGACCAGTGCAGGCGCCCCGACTGTGCCGCAGCGGCGGCTGAAAACCGCGACTTCCTCCCCGTCGTTGGCGGCGGTTGTCGACCGCCAGCGAATTTCGGTCGCCCCCTGTTGCCAGTCCGCGAAGATGTCCAAGCCGCAAGCATCTCAGAGGTGATCGCGGTTCGACAACCACGTCAGGCGACCGTTCGGGGACGGCGACGCCTTTTGGGGCGCCGAGGCTCAGGGGCAGGTTACGTGAATGCCGAAGGTCACCTGGTGGACGTCGCCTTGGTTAGGCGAGACGCCTTGGCCCGTGCCGGTCACCGTGTAACTCTTGCCGTCTTTGGTCGCTTGGACCTGGGTAGCCGATTCGGGTGCCTGATAGGGCAGTTGATACTGACCCGATTCAGTCTTGAGCGAAATGGCGAACCCATCGACGCTGGGCGGTTTTTCGTCCGAAATAGCCAACGATATCGACGCCGAATCGTCGTGAACCGTGATACGGGTTGTGAGGTCGCCCGACTCGGCGGGCGTCGCACTCGGTTGCGCTGCCGAGCTTTTGCACTCGACCCGTGCGGTCATCGTGTGTTTGTTGCCGTCCATCATCACGGTGGTGGTCGAGGCAGCCGGACTCGAAGTTGCTGCAACAGGCGGCTGAGCATTGTTGCTGGAGCAGGCCGACAGATAGCTCCCCAATACGGCCACGCCGAGTCCGGTGGCAGCGCGAACGAGGCGCCGCCGCGGCGCGCTATTGGTCATCCCACCTCCGTTGCAAGAGCGACACGAGGACTATAGAGCCCATTCGGCTGCGTCGCCTCACGGCCACGCTTCCCACGTGACCATCGTCCGAAGCGGTCCAGCGAAAACGGGCCGCACCGCCGTTGACCGCCAGCGTTCTTCGACGATGTGGCTCAGGGCCTCCGTGGTAGCGACGGGATCCGCGTCGAGGTAAACGACGGTGATGTATTGGTGATCCGTCCGCCATCCCCGGGGTAGATGGCTCCATGCGGTGCTCGAACCGAAGGTCCACGCGCCGGCGGTGCCCGGCACGGCGAGCAGCGCCGGATAGTGTTCAGCATGCAGCCATTGCAGCCACTCGTCCGGGCGGCCGTCGACGGGTTCTTCGACGAGCAGCAGGATTCCGCGGTGCGGGCGGAACGGCACCACCTCGGCGGAGATGAGCGCGTGCGGCGAGGACCGCCACTGCAGTAGGCGCAGCCCGGCCACTTGCAACGACGGTCGCGTGACGGGAAAGCGGCCGTTCTCCCGCAGCGCGCGCCCCAGTGCGACGAAGTCATCGAAGGTCTGCTCCACGGGGTCACCCACCAGGTAGTGCACCGCGTTACCGACCTGCCCGAGCGGTCCTTGGGCCGCCAACCGGTGGTCGAGGTAGTCGCCGTCGGCGATCCAGCGGAGCCCATGGACGATTCCCGGCAGTTGGTATTGCTCCGGCATGTGATCCAGTAGGTGCCAACGCAGGTACGTTTCGTCGGCGTCGGGCGGCGCTGGAGGCGTGAGGCTGAAAATTCCTGCGCGGGCTCGGATCACAGGGACCCCCTTTCGGGTCATTCGCCGATCATTGGAAACTGCTGTCGGGCAACGTGACCGGAAACCGGCCGTTTCCGTTGGGGCATGGGGCTTCTCGCAAGGCTGCAATCCGCGCAGCTATTCGGGACCGCGGGCAACCGCACGGGTCGGATCCGAGCACCACTCCGACCACGACCCCGGATACAGCGCCGCCTGCCGGCCCGCCGCGGCGAGTGCCGCGATGGCCACCGTCGCGGTCACACCCGACCCGCAGTAGACGCCGATGCGGCCGTGACGATCTACGCCGTGGCCGGACAGCAATTCAGCGATCGAGCGGTCGTCGACAAAGGTGCCGTCGGGCGCCAGGACGGCGCCACTGGGCAGGTTCTTCGCGCCGGGGATGTGGCCGGCGACGGGATCGAGGGGTTCGACATCGCCGCGGAAGCGTTCGGCTGCTCGCGCATCGAGCAGCGTCACGGTGTCGGCACCGGTTTGTTCCGCCGTCAAGGTCTGTCGGCCACCGGCATAAAGATCAGCGTGCGGCACCGTCACATTCCCGGGTCGCGGAGTGACCGGGCCGGTCTCGAGGCTGCCGCCGGCCGATTGCCACGCGGACAGGCCGCCGTCCAGGATGCGCACATTTTCGAGTCCGGCCGCGGTCAGCACCCACCACGCTCGTGCCGAACCCGCGCGGTTCCAGTCGTCGTAGACCACGACCAGATCACCCTGCCGGATTCCCCATCGGCGTGCCGACGCCTCCAGGTTGCTCCCCGACGGCAGTGGGTGACGGCCGCGGCCGACGTTCGTGTGATCGCTGAGCTCGTCCTCGAGTGAGACGTACACCGCGCCCGGTAGGTGGCCCCGCAGGTAGGCCGCGTGCCCATCGGGGTCATCGAGCCGCCAGCGCACGTCGAGGATCCGCAGCGGATCGCCGGCCCCGATCCGGGCGGCCAGCTCGGTGGCCGTGATCAGCACCTGGTCGCGGGTGTCCATCGATGGCAACCTCCTTGCGGTCCTCAGAAGCCTAGCGGCGTCGGAAAGTAAACGGGCCCCGAATTGAGGGTGAACGGGAGATTGAACACTTGCCGTGGCTAACGAGGTCGGCGATACCATGGATTTAAATTTGGCAAGAACTAAAAGCAAACTGGGGGTTGAGGTTTGGATCGCGAGCGCAGGACCTCGCACCAGGCTCTTGACCGGCCGGTTCCAGGGAAGGATCATTTGCACTGGGTTCTTGCGGCGTGTGACCGTCGTGATGGTCCGAGGATGACGTGAAGCTTTCGAAGGTGGTGGAGGATATGACAAAGAAGATTTGCGCAGGCGCGTTCGGCGCACTGCTGGCTGTCATGCTCGTACCCGGAGGCGCCGCACGCGCCGACGATGCCGATTTCACCAGCTACCTGAACTCGCATGGCATCAACCTCGGTTCCCCAGCCCAGGCCGTGAACATGGCCCGCGTGATGTGCCAGGACCTCGACGCGGGCTACAGCCAGAAGGACGAGATCGACCAGCTGACCGGTACGCACAAGTTGACCCAGCAGCAGGCCGAGATGTTCATCGGGGCAGCCACCGCCGAATACTGCCCGGGCAAACACAGCCCCAGCAAGCCTAGCTGAGCTGTAATCGACCCGCTATCAACGTGATTCACTGAAATGACTTCGCGTTCGAAAGCCGGCGAAGCGAACCGGTAGGTCATCTCGGTTTCTGCTAGCGCCGGTGATAGCTACGCGGTCGCTCGAGTTTCCAACGACGCGAGCATGCCGGCTGCGGCGCGTTCCCAGGTGAAGCTCTCCGCCCGGCGCCTGGCGGAGCGGCGGCGGTGGTGTTCGGGCCGGCCGACGATAGCCCCGACAGCCCACGCGATGGCGAAGGGGTCATTGTCGGCCAAGGCGCCGCTGTCGGGGGTGATGATCTCGGTCAGCGCCGACGTCCGCGACACAACGGCCGGCGTTCCGCATGCCAGCGATTCCAACGCGGCCAGCCCGAAGGTCTCGTGCGGCCCGGGCGCCAGCGTCACATCGGCCGAGGCCAGCAGGCCCGCAACCGTGTGCCGGTCGTGGATGAAACCGGTGAAGTCGACGGGAAGGCGGGCGGCCTGTCGCTGCAGCCTGGCCCGCAACGGCCCCTCGCCGGCGATGACCAGCCGGGCATCGACGCCGGCATGACACAGCGCACCGAGGGCGTCGATGCTGCGGTCGACACGCTTTTCCACCGACAGCCGGCCGCAGTGGACAAGCAGGATCTGTTGGGGAGCGGCCCAGCGCCGCCGCACCAGGTAGGAGTGGCGGCGCGGGTGGAACGTCTGCAAGTCCACGCCCAGCGGGACGGTGACGGTGTTCGTCGCACCGATCCGGTCGAATTCTTCGCGCGCAAAGGCCGTCGTGCAGACCACGGTGTCGTAGTTGGCGGCCGTGCGCCGATTGGCGACGTCCGCGAACTTCTCCGCCGTCCTCCTCGGAAGTACCTGTCCCACAAGGCGATCCAGGCGCTCGTGGGATATCATCACCGTCCTGGCGCCATATTCGCGGCCCCACGGCCCCAACGACCTCAGCGTGAGCCGGTCGGAAACCTCCAGGGCGTCGGGGCGCAGCGCCTTCAGCAGCGCTTTGACGGGACCCGGCAGCACCGCGCGGTAGCCCCCGGTGAACGGAATCAGCCTGGCTGGCAAAGTGATTCGCACCACGCCGGTGGGCATCTGGGTCCGCTCGGCATATCGGCCGGGAACGATCAGAAAAACTTCGTGACCGGTGGCACAGTATTCCGCGCCCAGCCGGTCCACCGCGGTGCGTAGGCCGCCGGAGCGGGGGCCATAGAAGTTGGCGACCTGTACAACGCGCATAACGTGAGGACACGCGGTGCGCATGTGCAGTCATCGATGTGGAACCGAAGCGTGCCTGAACAGTCAGTGAATTCCGCAGATCGACGGCCCCAACTCTCTCTGGCCGTCGGCGTCTGGCCCGTGGGCTTGGCGTCCCGGCGCTAACCCTAAAGCCGGGTCTTCAGTCGCTCGCGCAGCACGATGTCGTCGATGAGGTTTGATTTCGCAGCGCGGTGATTTCCCGCTGCTTGTGCTCGAGCACGCCCAAACGCACGACTCGATCACCACGCACGTCACGCGCTCGGCGATCAGATGCTCCCGCAGCGCCAGAATGCTGCCGGTTTTCCCACAACGGGGCGCCGCCCCATCACCGGACTGAGCGAAAATCTATGAGCCGGGCACAAGGGGTGCCCACTCGGACGGAGAAGCGTGTGGCGAATGTGACTTCACCGCGCAGTCTCGCCGGCCCCGGCTACCCGCTCG
>NZ_JAFBAT010000118.1 GCF_019247615.1 Mycobacterium sp.
GAGTGCGCGGCGGTGATCTCCTGCGGGGCATCTACCAGCAGTCGCGCCGACCACAGTGGGTCAGACAGATCGTTGCCGCGGGCCTCGAGTTCGGTCGCCAGACCGCCATCGGCGATCGACGCGGAATTCTCGGCCACGGCGAATCCCATAGCGCTAATGTAGGGTCGCCGAGTGCGCTGGCCCCCCAGTCGCCTCTCGGTCGCATAACAGCCGCGACACGCCAGGGACACGGTGGCGCGTTACGGGGGCAGCGGGGCGATTCAGGCGATATGTTCTGCGCACACAGTTAAATACCAACGACGCGATTCGGCTTTATCGGTCGCACCGCGCCGGAATATGCGGGTAGCGTCGGGACCACCACCCGACGGTGACTCGTAACCAGCTTCATTTACCGACCGCGAGGAAAGTAGGACTCCACCACCATGGCGCGCATTGGAGACGGCGGTGACCTGCTGAAGTGCTCGTTCTGCGGGAAGAGTCAAAAGCAGGTCAAAAAGCTCATTGCGGGTCCGGGCGTCTACATCTGCGACGAGTGCATCGACCTGTGCAACGAGATCATCGAAGAGGAGCTGGCCGACGCCGACGACGTCAAGCTGGACGAGCTGCCCAAGCCAGCGGAAATCCGTGACTTCCTCGAGGGCTACGTCATCGGCCAGGACACCGCCAAGCGGACGCTTGCCGTCGCCGTATACAACCACTACAAGCGAATCCAGGCCGGCGAGAAGGGCCGGGACTCCCGGTCCGAGCCGGTGGAGCTCACCAAGTCGAATATCTTGATGCTCGGACCGACCGGCTGCGGCAAGACCTACCTGGCCCAGACGCTCGCCAAAATGCTCAACGTGCCGTTCGCCATCGCCGACGCCACCGCGCTGACCGAGGCCGGTTACGTCGGTGAGGATGTCGAGAACATCTTGCTCAAGCTCATCCAGGCCGCCGACTACGACGTCAAGCGCGCCGAGACCGGCATCATCTACATCGACGAGGTCGACAAGATCGCCCGCAAGAGCGAGAACCCGTCGATCACCCGCGACGTCTCCGGCGAAGGCGTCCAGCAGGCCCTACTGAAGATCCTGGAGGGTACCCAGGCATCCGTTCCCCCGCAGGGCGGCCGCAAGCACCCGCATCAAGAGTTCATCCAAATCGACACCACCAACGTGCTGTTCATCGTTGCCGGCGCTTTCGCCGGGTTGGAGAAGATTATTTACGAGCGCGTCGGCAAGCGCGGTTTGGGCTTCGGCGCAGAGGTGCGCTCCAAGGCCGAGATCGACACCACGGATCACTTCGCCGACGTCATGCCCGAGGACCTCATCAAGTTCGGCTTGATTCCCGAATTCATCGGTCGCCTTCCGGTGGTTGCGTCGGTCACCAACCTCGACATGGAGTCGTTGGTCAAGATTTTGTCGGAGCCGAAGAACGCGTTGGTCAAGCAGTACACGCGGCTCTTCGAGATGGATGGCGTGGAACTGGAGTTCACCGACGACGCGCTGGAGGCGATCGCCGATCAGGCGATCCATCGGGGCACCGGCGCCCGCGGCCTGCGGGCGATCATGGAAGAAGTCCTGCTGCCGGTGATGTACGACATCCCGAGCCGCGACGACGTGGCCAAAGTGGTGGTCACCAAGGAGACCGTGCAAGACAACGTGCTGCCGACGATCGTGCCGCGCAAGCCTTCCCGCAGTGAGCGCCGCGACAAGAGCGCCTAGCGCAGCACGTCGTTCGCGTCGCGGGCGGGCCCGCCCGTGCGGACGTGATCAACAACACAGTTTGGGGGGCTACTCATCGGTACCCCACCTCTGACGTCGGTTTTTCCCAGCGCACACGGCGTGCGTAACGGGTGGGACGGCGCCATGGCCGCCAGTACAAGTGTCATAATTGGTACCGCGAGTGACACAAAAACGTGGTGACGGGAGTCGCTCCGACGGCGCGTACCTGAGTCTGCACGCGGAGTGCCTGTCCGGATGAAGATGGAAGGCGAGGACGTTGGATCCGAACGGCAGCGCAGCCGGGTCGAAGTCGGTTAACGGGGCTGCACACGCCGAGAAGGGTCGGCAGCGCCTCGAGAAGGTCGTTATCCGGTTCGCCGGTGACTCCGGCGACGGCATGCAGCTGACCGGTGACCGATTCACTTCTGAGGCAGCGCTTTTCGGAAATGACCTGGCGACCCAGCCGAATTTCCCGGCCGAGATCCGCGCCCCCGCAGGCACTCTTCCAGGGGTTTCGTCGTTCCAGATCCAGATCGCCGACTACGACATTTTGACCGCGGGTGACCGGCCGGACGTGTTGGTGGCGATGAACCCCGCGGCGCTCAAGGCCAACATCGGGGATTTGCCGCGTGGCGGGATGGTGATCGCGAATTCGGACGAATTCACCAAACGCAACCTGACGAAGGTTGGCTACGTGACGAACCCGCTGGAATCCGACGAGCTCGAAGACTACGTCGTGCACCCCGTCGCGATGACCACGCTGACGCTCGGCGCGGTCGAATCGATCGGTGCGTCCAAGAAGGACGGCCAGCGCGCCAAGAACATGTTCGCGCTGGGGCTGTTGTCGTGGATGTACGGGCGACCGATCGAGGCCAGCGAGACCTTCATCAGGGAGAAGTTCGCGCGCAAGCCCGAAGTCGCGCAGACCAACGTGCTGGCCCTCAAGGCGGGCTGGAACTACGGCGAGACCACCGAAGCTTTCGGCACCACCTACGAGGTGTCGCGGGCGACCCTGCCGGCCGGCGAGTACCGGCAGATATCGGGGAACACCGCCCTGGCTTACGGGATCGTCGCGGCCGGCCAGTTGGCGCACATCCCGGTCGTGCTCGGCAGCTATCCGATCACGCCCGCCTCCGATATCTTGCATGAGCTGTCCAAGCACAAGAACTTCGACGTGATCACCTTCCAGGCCGAAGACGAGATCGGTGGCATCTGCGCGGCGATCGGCGCCTCTTACGGCGGTGCCCTGGGCGTCACCAGCACATCGGGTCCGGGCGTTTCGCTGAAGTCCGAAGCGATGGGGCTGGCTGTGATGACCGAGCTGCCGTTGATCGTCATCGACGTGCAGCGGGGCGGCCCCTCCACCGGCCTGCCGACCAAGACCGAGCAGGCCGACCTGTTGCAGGCCCTCTACGGCCGCAACGGTGAGTCGCCGGTGGCCGTGCTGGCGCCGCGGTCGCCGTCGGACTGCTTCGACATCGCCCTCGAGGCGGTGCGCATCGCGGTCTCCTACCACACGCCGGTGATCGTCCTGAGCGACGGAGCCATCGCCAACGGCTCGGAGCCCTGGCAGATCCCGGATGTCGCTGCGCTGCAGTCGATTACGCACACTTTCGCCAAACCGGACGAGCCCTTCCAGCCGTACAACCGCGATCCCGAAACCCTGGCTCGCCAGTTCGCCGTCCCGGGGACGCCCGGCCTGGAACACCGCATTGGCGGGCTGGAAGCGGCCAACGGCTCGGGCAACATCTCCTACGAGCCGATCAACCACGACCTGATGGTGCGCGTGCGGCAGGCCAAGATCGACGGTGTTCGCGTTCCGGATCTGGAGGTCGACGATCCCACCGGAGACGCCGAGCTGCTGCTGATCGGCTGGGGCAGCTCGTACGGGCCGATCGGTGAGGCGTGCCGACGGGCGCGGCGCAAGGGCATCAAGGTCGCACATGCGCATCTGAGATACCTCAGCCCCTTCCCGGCCAACTTGGGCGATGTGCTGCGGAGCTACCCGCAGGTCGTGGCGCCCGAGATGAACTTGGGTCAGCTTGCGCTGATCCTGCGGGGCAAGTATTTGGTCGACGTGCGATCGGTCACCAAGGTTCAGGGTGTTTCCTTCCTGGCGGACGAGATCGGTCGCGTCATTCGGGCCGCGCTGGGCGGGACCCTCGCGGAAATTGAGCGAGACAAGGCGATGGTCGCCAAGTTGTCGGCGGCCACGGTGGGAGCGGGAGCTGAAGAATGACTGGCCTGACAGGCGATCTTGCGGGCACCGACCTCGGATTGACTCCGAGGCTGCACAAAAATGACGGCGTGCCGACGCGGTCTGTCGATGACCAGCCGCAGAAGGCGAAGGACTTCACCAGCGACCAGGAGGTGCGCTGGTGTCCGGGCTGCGGTGACTACGTCATCCTCAACACGATCCGCAATTTCCTGCCCGAGCTGGGCCTGCGCCGCGAGAACATCGTCTTCATCAGCGGCATCGGTTGCTCGAGCCGGTTTCCCTACTATCTGGAGACCTACGGGTTCCACTCGATTCACGGCCGCGCGCCTGCGATTGCGACGGGCCTGGCGTTGGCCCGCGACGATCTGTCGGTGTGGGTGGTCACCGGTGACGGCGACGCGCTGTCGATCGGCGGCAACCACCTGATCCACGCGCTGCGCCGCAACGTGAATATCACGATCTTGTTGTTCAACAACCGGATCTACGGCCTGACGAAGGGCCAGTACTCGCCGACATCGGAAATGGGCAAGATCACCAAGTCGACTCCCATGGGATCGCTGGATTACCCGTTCAACCCCGTGTCGTTGGCGCTGGGCGCGGAGGCGACCTTCGTCGGGCGGGCGCTGGACTCGGACCGCAGTGGCCTCACCGAGGTGCTGCGTGCGGCCGCGCAGCACCGCGGCGCTGCCGTCGTCGAGATCTTGCAGGACTGCCCGATTTTCAACGACGGTTCGTTCGACGCCCTGCGCAAGGAGGGCGCCGAGGAACGGGTGATCAACGTCCGCCACGGTGAGCCGATCGTGTTTGGTGCCGATGGCGCATATTGCGTCGTGAAGTCCGGCTTCGGCCTCGAGGTGGCCAAGACCGCCGACGTCGCCGTCGAGGAGATCGTCGTGCACGACGCGCATGCCGACGACGCGGCTTATGCTTTCGCGCTCTCGCGGCTGTCGGATCAAAACCTCGATCACACGGTGCTGGGGATCTTCCGTGACATCAGCCGGCCCACCTACGACGACGCGGCGCGCGCTCAGGTCCGCGCCGCGCGGTCGTCGAAGCCGTTCGACTCCACCGCCCTGCAATCGCTGTTGCGCGGGCGCGACACCTGGACCGTCAACTGACGTGGCCGAGCGCTTGGCAGGGGTAGTGCTCGCCGGTGGCGAATCGCGGCGCATGGGCCGCGATAAGGCCACCCTTCCGGGCCCCGACGGAGCGGCCACGCTCGCCGAGTATGTCGTCGGCGTTGTCGCGCAGCGCTGCGACCCGGTCTTCGTGATGGCCGCCCCCGGCCAGCCGTTGCCGACGCTGCAGGCCCGCATCATCCGCGACGACGTGCGCGGGCTGGGCCCGTTGCCGGCAACCGGCCGGGGACTGCGCGCGGCGGGGGAGGCGGGTGCCCGCTTCGCGTTCGTCTGCGCGGTCGACATGCCGCTGTTGACAGCCGATTTGGTCGACGACCTCGTCCGGCTGGCCGCGGAAACCGACGCCGATTTGGTGCTGCCGTGGGACGGCCGCAGCCATCCCCTCGCCGCCGTGTACCGCACGGATCTGGCCGAGCGGATCGACGCGTTGGTCGCTGCCGGCGAACGCCGGATGAGCGCACTCATCGATGCCTCCGACGCACAGCAGATCGTGCTGCCGGGCTCGCGCGCACTGACCAACGTCAACACCGACGCCGAACTGCGTGCCGCGCTGCAGCCCGGTGCGTGAATCCCAGAGCGTTATTTGCTATTCGGCTCAGTGGCGCGGGTTCATTAACCCTGTGTAAAAGATATAAGTCGCGCGTTTTGCGCCAACCCGCCTCTTTGGACGCAGATGCAACGAATCGCTGTGGGAAGCAACAACTCTGGTGATTTGGGCCGTGGCTGCGCGCGGCGGGCGCGCTGCGCCCCGAGCAACCGGCTTTCCAATGGCTTCCCGAAAATCTCTGCTGCATTCGATGACTCGATGCCATCTTCCATGCGCAGAACGAAAGATGTTGGTAGTCAATAGGATCGCTCGATGCGATCCCGGGTGTGCGTTCGCGCGCAATGCATGGCGCGCCTATTCGGTCGTATCCCGTTATATCCGGCGCCCGTTCGACGCCGCGGCCTGGGTTCGTGGACGGTTCCGACGCCCGACCCGCGGCTCGGAAAACCGTGTGCCACTTCACAAAAACACCGTGATTCGGCTCACTATCCGATTGCGATCCGCGGAGTTGGGCAACGGCTGGAAACGCGCGGCTGACCAGCAGAGATGACGGAGCGATCGCGCCGTGACCGGCTCGTGATCAGACCGAGACATCTGTTTTCCGAAGATGACGGATGCGATCGGGTTTCGTACGGTCCCTGGTAGCCCGAAACGGGTCAACGAAAAAGTAATCGAAAATTGAATCCACGGACCCGCGTGCGAGCGGGGCTGCGAGCGGTGAAGCCGGTCGCGGCCCGGGGTTCTACCCCGCCGGGCAGATCGAGCGCCCGCCGCTGCGTGCCTGAACGAGACGGCACGTCCCCAGAGCACCTCAAGCACCAACCAAGCATCTCGACCCACCGCGGTGGGTCTGCTTTGGCGCGCGCGCACCGCGAAAGGAAGAAACTTGAAGAACGTCCGCAAGACGCTCATCCTCGCCGCGATCACTGGCACCCTGGTGACGCTGCCCTCCGCCACCGCGACCGCGGAACCGATGGGCTTTGACCCGAACGTTCCCCCCGTCGGGGCCCCCGACGCGCCTCCGCCGCCGGCTCCCGACGCCCCGGCGCCTGCGCCGGTGGCCTTCGACCCCAATGTGGCGCCCCCCGGTCCCGTCTCGGACGCTCTCGCGCCGATCGACGGGCCCTCCGCGCCGGCTCCCGCGGGCTTCGACCCGGCCGTTCCGCCGGCAGCACCGGCGCCGGACGCCCCCCCGCCGCCCGCTGACCCGGCCGCTCCCGCGCCGGACGCTCCGCCGCCGCCTCCGGTTCACAAGGCCTACAGCGTGAACTGGGACGCCATCGCTCAGTGCGAGTCGGGCGGCAACTGGGGGATCAGCACCGGTAATGGGTTCGCCGGAGGACTGCAGTTCACGTCGGGCACATGGCACGCCAACGGTGGCTCGGGCTCTCCGGCCGGCGCCAGCCGTGAGGAGCAGATCCGAGTGGCCGAGAACGTGCTGCACTCGCAGGGCATCGGCGCGTGGCCGGTCTGCGGTCGGCGCGGCTGACACCCGTCGCAACGCAAGGAGTAAAGGAATGCCGGGCCTCGTGCCCGGCATTCCTTGTCTGCGGGTTCGGGTAGCGTCGGGCCGGTGACCGCAACGCCGCGCGAGTTCGACCGCGAGTTCGACCGCGAGTTCGACCGCGAGTTCGACATTGTGTTGTACGGGGCAACCGGCTTCGTGGGCAAACTGACCGCCGAATACCTGGCACGCGCCGGGGCGGGGGCCCGGATCGCGCTCGCCGGCAGGTCAGGGGACCGGTTGCGGGCCGTTCGCGCCACCCTTGGGGAAACGGCGGGGGAATGGCCGGTTCTGACCGCCGACGCGGCGTCGCCCTCGACGCTGGACGAGCTGGCCGCACGGACACACGTCGTCGTCACCACGGTCGGGCCTTACCTCCGCTATGGGTTGCCGCTGGTGGCGGCGTGCGCCGCCGCCGGCACCGACTACGCGGACCTGACCGGTGAGCCGCCGTTCATGCGGGAGAGCATCGACCGATACCACAAGCAGGCCGCCGACACCGGCGCCCGCATCGTGCACGCCTGCGGGTTCGACTCCATCCCCTCGGATATGAGCGTGTATGCGCTGTATCAGGCCGCGCAGCGGGACGCCGCCGGCGAGCTCGGCGACACCCATTTCGTGGTGCGCTCCTTCCGCGGGGCGTTCTCCGGCGGCACCTACGCGTCGATGCTGGAACTCCTGCGCACGGCGTCGAGCAACGCGGACGCGCGCCGGCAGCTGGCCGACCCCTACACGTTGAGCCCCGACCGGGGAGCGGAACCCGACCTGGGTCCCCAGCGGGACCTGCAGTGGCGCCGTGGCCGTGACATCGCGCCGGAACTGTCCGGGGTGTGGACCGCCGGGTTTCTGATGGCGTCCACGAACACCCGCGTCGTGCGTCGCAGCAACGCGTTGCTCGACTGGGCGTATGGCCGCCGGTTCCGCTACGACGAGAACATGAGCGTCGGTTCGTCGCCCCTGGCCCCGGTGGCGTCCGTCGTCGGCACGGGCGTCGGAAACGCATTGTTCGAGGCGGGGAGCCGCTACTTCCGGCTGTTGCCGGATGGCCTGGTGGAGCGGGTGGTGCCCAAGCCGGGCACCGGCCCAAGCGCGGAGTCTCGCGAACGCGGCTACTACCGGACCGAGACCTACACGACCACGACCGACGGTGTCCGCTATGTGGCCCGCATGGAGCAGCGCGGGGACCCCGGTTACAAGGCGACGTCGGTGCTGTTGGGTGAGTGTGGCCTGGCGCTCGCGCTGGACCGCGACAAACTCTCCGATTTGCTGGGTGTCCTGACGCCCGCCGCCGCGATGGGCGACGCCTTGCTCGCGCGCTTCCCGGCCGCCGGTGTCTCGTTGGGGGTCGACCGGCTGCCCGGGTGACCGGCGGTCGTCCCTAGAATTGACCGGTGACCGCCAGCCCGCGCCCCGCCGCCGAGCCGCTGCCCAAGTCGTGGGATCCGGCCGCGATGGAGGACGCGATTTATCAGAAGTGGCTGGATGCCGGCTACTTCCGGGCGGAACCCACCAGCGATAAGCCCGGGTACTCGATCGTGCTGCCGCCGCCGAACGTGACCGGCAGCCTGCACATGGGCCATGCGCTGGAACACACCATGATGGACGCGCTGACCCGACGCAAGCGCATGCAAGGCTATGCGGTGCTGTGGCAACCCGGGATGGACCATGCGGGTATCGCGACGCAAAGCGTGGTGGAAAAGCAGCTGGCGGTCGACGGCAAGACCAAGGAGGACTTCGGTCGGGAGCTCTTCGTCGAGAAGGTCTGGGATTGGAAACGCGAGTCCGGCGGGGCCATCGCCGGCCAGATGCGTCGGCTCGGTGACGGGGTGGACTGGAGCCGCGACCGGTTCACGATGGACGAGGGCCTGTCGCGTGCGGTCCGTACCATCTTCAAGCGGCTTTACGACGCTGGGCTGATCTACCGGGCCGAGCGGCTCGTCAACTGGTCGCCGGTTCTTCAGACGGCGATCTCCGACATCGAGGTCGTGTACGACGAGATCGAGGGGGAGCTGGTCTCGTTCCGCTATGGCTCACTCGACGACGATGAGCCCCACATCGTGGTCGCCACCACCCGCGTCGAAACGATGCTCGGTGACACCGCCATCGCCGTGCATCCCGAGGACAAGCGCTACAGCCATCTGGTCGGGACGACGCTGCCGCATCCGTTCGTTGACCGCGAACTCGTCATCGTTGCCGACGAGCATGTGGACCCCGAATTCGGCACGGGCGCAGTGAAAGTCACGCCCGCCCACGACCCTAACGACTTCGAAATTGGTGTGCGGCATGGCCTGCCGATGCCCAACATCATGGACGCCAGGGCCGTCATCGCCGACACCGGAACGCAATTCGATGGCATGGACCGGTTCGAGGCCCGGGTCGCGGTGCGGGAAGCCTTGGCCGTGCAGGGTCGCATCGTCGAGGAGAAGCGGCCGTACCTGCACACCGTGGGGCATTCGGAGCGCAGCGGCGAGGTCATCGAGCCGCGACTGTCACTGCAATGGTGGGTCAGGGTGGAATCGCTTGCCAAGGCTGCCGGCGACGCGGTACGCAACGGGGACACCGTGATTCATCCCGCAAGCATGGAACCGCGCTGGTTCGGCTGGGTGGACGACATGCGGGACTGGTGCATCTCGCGGCAGCTGTGGTGGGGGCACCGCATCCCCATCTGGTACGGGCCCGACGGCGAACAGGTGTGCGTCGGTCCCGACGAGACGCCGCCGGAGGGCTGGCAGCAGGATCCCGACGTACTGGACACGTGGTTCTCGTCCGCGCTGTGGCCGTTCTCCACGCTGGGCTGGCCGGAAAAGACTGTCGAGCTCGAAAAATTCTATCCGACAAGCGTTTTGGTCACCGGCTACGACATCTTGTTCTTCTGGGTCGCCCGGATGATGATGTTCGGCACCTTCGTCGGCAGCGACGATGTGATCACGCTCGAGGGCCGGCGCGGTCCACAGGTGCCGTTCACCGACGTCTTTCTGCACGGGCTGATTCGGGATGAGTTCGGACGCAAGATGAGCAAGTCCAGGGGCAACGTCATCGACCCGCTGGACTGGATGGAGATGTTCGGGGCGGACGCGCTGCGGTTCACGCTGGCGCGAGGCGCCAGCCCGGGCGGGGACCTGGCGATCGGCGAGGATCACGTCCGGGCGTCCCGCAATTTCTGCACCAAGCTCTTCAACGCCACCAGGTACGCGCTGATCAACGGCGCCGCATGGCGCCCGGGGGAGACGCTGCCCCCGCAGGCCGAGCTGACCGACGCCGATCGTTGGATTCTCGGAAGACTGGAAGAGGTTCGCGCCGAAGTGGATTCGGCATTCGACTGTTACGAGTTCAGCCGGGCCTGCGCGGCGCTCTACCACTTCACCTGGGACGAATTCTGTGACTGGTATGTCGAATTGGCCAAGACGCAGCTGGCCGAGGGACTCACAGACACCGCCTCGGTGCTGGCGACGGTGCTCGACACGCTGCTGCGGTTGCTGCATCCCGTCACGCCGTTCCTCACCGAAGCTTTGTGGCAGGCACTCAGCAACCAGGAGTCGCTGGTGATCGCCGACTGGCCGCAGCCGTCCGGCATCGCCTTGGATCTGGTTGCGGCGCAGCGCATCAGCGATTTGCAGCGGCTGGTCAGCGAGGTTCGCCGGTTTCGCAGCGATCAGGGTTTGGCCGATCGGCAAAAGGTGCCGGCCCGGTTGGCCGGCATCGAGGACTCCGATCTGAGCGGCCAGGTCGGCGCGGTGTCGTCGCTGGCATGGCTCAGCGCGCCGGGTTCGGAGTTCCGCCCGTCGGTGTCACTGGAGGTCCGGCTGGGCCCGGGCATGAAC
>NZ_JAFBAT010000169.1 GCF_019247615.1 Mycobacterium sp.
CAACATGGCAACACGTTTTATGACTGACCCGCACGAGATGCGGGCGATGGCGGGTCGTTTTGAGGTGCACGCGCAGACGGTTGAGGACGAGGCCCGCAAGATGTGGGCGTCGTCGATGAACATCGCGGGCGCGGGCTGGAGCGGGCAGGCGCAGGCGACCTCGTATGACACCATGGGTCAGGTTAACCAGGCGTTCCGCAACATTGTGAACATGCTGCACGGGGTGCGTGACGGTCTGATCCGCGACGCCAACAACTACGAGCAGCAAGAGCAGGCCTCGCAGCAAATCCTCGGCAGCTAGCCGCCACCACTTTCTGACTTAGGAGGAACTAAACATGACCATTAATTACCAGTTCGGCGACGTGGACGCCCATGGCGCCACGATTCGCGCGCAGGCCGCCTCGTTGGAGGCCGAGCACCAGGCGATCGTTCGTGATGTGCTGGCCGCCGGTGACTTCTGGGGTGGCGCCGGTTCGGTGGCCTGCCAGGAGTTCATCACCCAGTTGGGTCGCAACTTCCAGGTGATCTACGAGCAGGCCAACGCTCACGGCCAGAAGGTGCAGACCGCCGGCAGCAACATGGCGAGCACCGACAGCGCCGTTGGGTCCAGCTGGGCGTAACGCCGCAACCTACGGCCGGGGCCGCACACCGATCGGTGTGCGGCCCCGGTCTTTGTGTAGGTCTTCGTATGCACCCCGCTAGAGCCGCTCTTACCCGGCCACGGGTGAGCGCGGAATCACCGAAGCGCGGAATCCGATCCGCTGACCGCCCCGTCGGACTCGCGCCCGACCATGCCGCCCAACGGCAATTTGGAGATGGCGGAACCGGCAACCGACCCCGGCGCGCTCCCCCGGCCGGCGCTGCGCCGGCATCGAGGACGGTCAGCGGCGTGACTGACGACACCGCGTCGGCCCAGCTCGGCGGCACCGACAAGGTTCCGAGCGACGCCGCTTGGCCCACGCTCGCCGATGCGCCCGAGCCAAGACCGGCCGCCGGCCCCAGGCCGCTCGCGGCCGCACCGTCGGCTCCGGAAAGCGAATCCAGGCCCGCGAAGTCCAGGCTCAGGCCATACCCGTCGAAACCCAGCCCGGCGGCGTCGGAACCCAGGCCCGCACCGTCGCCGCCCAGTCCCGCCAGATCGGAGCCGACGCCCACCATGTCGAACAGGGCGGTCGCCCCGCTCCCGCCGAACAATGGTGTGAGGCTCGAGGTCAAGCCGGACACGGCCCCCGCCGCGGCGCCGGCACCCTTGGTAGCGGTTTTGCCCGACGCGCCGCTGATACTCGACACCGCACTCGCCGGGGACGACGCGCCCGACGACACCAGCCCTGCCAGGTGCCCAGCGCCGATGATGAGCCGGGGGTTGAAAGGCCTTGCAGCGCTTGGGTTACCGAGGACATCAGCTGCGCCGACGCCGTCTGGGCCTTGGCATTCGCCGTTTGTGCGACCGCGCCGGCCCGGGCAGCCAGCCCGCCCGGGTTCGTCGTCCGCGGTGGCGGCGCGAACGTCGTGAAGGTCGAGGCGGAACGCGAATTGGCGCCCGCCAGTTAGATATCCGCCGTGGCAGTGTGGCGGCAGTGGCGCCGTGAAGAGCTGCGGACCAATTTGTGGCTGGTTCCGGCGATATTGGTACTCGGTGGGCTCGGCCTTTCGCGGTACCCTACGGCTGGACCGAGCGTGTAAACCATGTCTCGGGACACCTGTCAACGATGTCCTGAGACATCACACTGGTGGCGGGACGGGACTCGAATTAGCCGGTTCGGCAAATCGACCCAAGTAGCCGGACCTGCGAAAACCGCCATCTAGCAGCGTCGATGCAGTCGCCGCAATCCTTTCGATGCGCTGGCGAGTGCTCGCGGGTAGCGTGTAAGGATCGCACGAAGATCGCACGCCCGGGAGGGAACGTTGAGATCGTTACAAGCGGCGGCCATCGCTGTATTAACGGCATTGGCGCTGCTCGCAAGCACCGCGGAGGCTCACGCGGACTGCGTTATGCACGTACGCCATTGCCAACTGGAGGGAGGCGGAAGGGGCAGCGGTGCATTCTGCAGCCAGACGGACATGCCTTGTCCGCCATACCAGCCCTCCTGGCAACACCATTCACAAAATGGCGGGTAAGGCGGGCGCACGCGGCTGGGGACACATTCGGAAGCTGCCGAGCGGCAACTTGCAGGCGTCCTACATCGGACCCGACCGGCGTCGGCAAAGCGCGCCGATGACCTACACCAACAGCCGGGACGGGAAGGTCCGCGCCCAGAAATGGTTAGGCGATGAACGCGAGCTGATGGAAGCCGGAACCTGGACGCCGCCCGCGGAGCCCGCAGCGGCCCGCTCAGTCCGCGCGATGACCCTTGGCGAGTACGCCGCGAAGTGGGTCGAGCACCGCCCGGTCAAGCCGCGCACCCGCGATGGGTATAAGTCCAAGTTGCGGCTGCACGTCAACGACACGATCGGCAAGTTGGAACTTCCCGCCGTCACGCCCGAGGCCGTCCGGTCATGGTTCGCCGGGCTGGGCACCGAGCACACCCGACGGAACAGCCACGCCTACGGCCTGCTGCACGCGGTCTTGGCGACGGCGGTCACCGATGGCCTGATCCCGTCGAACCCGTGCCACATCAAAAGCGTGATGAACCCGCACAGAAAGCGCGAGCCGGTCATCCTGACCGTGCCCGAGTTGGCCGCGCTGGCCGACGACGTGCCCGAGCGGCTGCGGGCGCTGGTGCTGGTGTCGGCGTGGTGCGGATTGCGCTGGGGCGAGGTCACCGAGCTTCGCCGCAAGGACATCGAGAACGACGCCGAAGTGATCTTCGTGCGCGGTGCGGTCACGCACCGCAACAAGCGATGTGACATCGGCACCACCAAGTCCGGTAAGCCGCGCGCCGTCGTGGTGCCGCCGCACATCCGCGCCGACCTCAAGCATCATCTGGACACGTTCACGACCGAGGACGCCGAAGCTCTCGTGTTCGCACCGGCACGCGGCGGATGTCACATGAACGACCGGGTTTTCCGCGATGCGATCGACCCGGCGTTGCAGAAGATTAGCGCGGGAATCTCCGCATTCACGATCTGCGGCACTTCGCCGGGACGCAGGTGGCCCGCGTCGGGACGCTGGCCGAGTCGATGGCCCGGCTGGGGCATTCCACGGTCAAGGCGTCGCTGACTTATCAGGGCAACGTGAGCGGTCGCGATGCGGAGATCGCCGCCGCGCTGTCAGAACTGGCACATCCGGCACCAGCAGCGGTACCAATACTGATACGTAGCGGTGCAAATTTCTGCACTAGCCGGGTATTTCAGGGCAAATAAATGGCCTGAGCCGGACACGGGCCGGCCCGGGCGAGAATTATTCCGCCGCAAGTAATTACCGTTGATTAGCGTGCCTACTTCGATCCGGTCAAGCCAATAGGTAGCGCAGCCTGATTCTCCCAGCCATCTTCGCCAGTTACGTGACCGGCGGCATCACCGCCGCGGGCGGGGCGTGGAACGCGTCGATCGTCGCCGAAGTCGTCAGCTACCACGGCACGACCCTGTCTGCGACCGGGCTGGGCGCCTACATCAAAAGCGCCACCGCCAACGGCGACTCCGCACACATCCTCGTCGGCGTCATCGTTATGAGCTTCTATGTGGTGGGGATGAACCGGCTGTTCTGGCGGCGGCTCTACGCACTGTCAGAGCGCAGGTTCTCGTTGGCTTAACGCCCTTGTCCGACGGAGGTTTCGCATGACTCGACACGACGACGTGCTGGTCGAGGTGGCCGACGTGTGCAAGAGCTTTACTGGGATTGACGCGGGCCTTCTCCCCCGCGTGTTCGAGCGGTTCGCCCGGGCGCATGCGTCCCGGTCGGACGGGTCCGGCACCCATCGCACCAGTACTCCCGATGGCAATCGCGCGCTTATTGCGACCCTGCGGTTGAACCCATGTGTTTCTCACCGTTGAGAATGGGAAAGGTCTCGCATGCGCGGCACAACGGACCCTTCTCCGCCCTAAGTGTCTGGCTCTGCGCTCAAATTGCCGTTTTGGCATGAATGAATAGGTCGACATTCCGCAGCGCATCATCCGGCGATACTTTCGCCTACTCGCACAACGCCGGCCTGATATTCCCGACCTAAGAGTGGTGCCGCACGGATCGAATGCCGAACTCGGCGTCACGTTCGGCGGAGCGACGACGACCGCGGACCCGCGGTCAAGAAGCCAAGGCGAGTCGGCGGCCGTGATCGGGGGCCGTTGGCCAGCTAGCTAGCTCCAACGCTGGCAGCGCCAGCCTGCCGAACTTGGCGGCACGGCGAACGTCGAATATTACGATTGTCCATTCTTCATGTCGGCCAAGATACAAAGGCCGATTCGCTCGTAGCCGGTGCTCACAATTGGGCCGCCCGGAACCCTAGGAGCCCTTTGCCATGATGTCAGTCCGCCACCTCATAGCTGCAGCGGCGCCCCGGCAACCGTCAAGAATCCATAAAGATCCAGAACATGGCGTACCGATTCTCGGCGTCGCTAAGTACGTAAAATTTGCAATGTCCTCAGGAAGCGCTCCGGAATGGCCATTCGATGGATGGCCAAATGCCGTCGTACAAATGAACTGTTGCAATCACGTCGCGGGTTTCTTGACTCCACGCGGCTGTGCGGTGCACTATGGCCCCGCAAGCACCTCGCTAGGTGAGGCGTCTGCACGGATACAGGCCACTGACCTCGAACGTCGAAAGACGCCCAGGGTCAGGACAGCTCCTCCCGGATTAAGGGTTGAGCCCAAGTGGCTTCCGACCCCCGCTGGGCCGGATACGCCGTGTGGTGCCGAAGCTCTGACGAGAGGGGTGCCGGGTTCGGCCGCGTGGCCGGGCTTTTCATCCCATGTGCACTAGGTGGCGTCCTGGATGCCCCGGCCGTGAGGAGGTGAGAGCGAAACTGAGCCCGTCCGATAGTCATAGACCCCGTGCACGATTCACCGGCGTTTCGCTTCGGCCCCTCCGCGGCGTCGGCATCGCCTGAATCGCCCAGTAACAAGCCAATTCTCACATCTGAGCGCCGCTCGAGATGTGACGGTGGCGTGTGGCCTTGCCACGCCCACAGCCCAGCCTTGCTAATCAGCGTGAGGAGAAAGCCCGATGGAGTTTGTCACTACTCAGCCGGAATCGCTGGCCGGCGCGGCCAGCCGCCTGCAGCAGATCGGCTCGACGCTGGCCGCCCAGCACGCCGCCAGCGCCGCACCAATGAACAGCGTGGTGCCCGCAGCCGCCGATGACGTGTCATTTGTCACCGCGGCAAAGTTCGCCGCTCACGCCCAGACTTTTGATGCGTTGAGCGCCCAGGCCGCCGCATTGCACCAGATGTTCGTAGCCACGCTACAGACCAGCGCCGCCTCGTACGCGGCTACCGAGGCGGCCAACGCGGCCGCGGCCCGGTAAGCGTCTAGGGGGACAAGTGATCGATTTCGCGGCAATTCCGCCTGAATTGAACTCGGCCAGAATGTATTCCGGACCCGGATCGGGTCCGATGCTGGCCGCCGCCGCGGCCTGGAACACGATGGCCGCTGAAATGCATTCTGCGGCCATCAATTACGGCTCCGTGCTCGCTGAGCTGACCAGCGGAGGTTGGTACGGCCCGTCGTCGCTATCGATGTTGGCGGCGGCGGCACCGTACGTGGAGTGGTTGAGCACCACCGCCACCCAGGCGGAGCACGCCGGCTTCCAGGCGCACGCGGCGGCGACCGCCTACGAGACCGCTTTCGCCATGACGGTTCCGCCGATGGCCGTCGCGGCCAACCGTGCCCAACTCGCAACGCTGGTGGCGACCAACGTCTTCGGGCAGAACACCCCGGCGATCGCGGCCACCGAGGCGCAATATGCCGAAATGTGGGCGCAAGACGCGGCCGCGATGAACGGGTACGCCAGCGCCTCGAGCATCGCAGCCGAGTTGACGCCGTTCACCTCGCCGCGGTCCCCCACCAATGCCGACGGAATTGGCAACCAAGCCAACGCTGTTGCCCAAGCGGCCAAAACACCGGCAGGGACCGGCCAGTCGATATTGTCGTCGGCGGCCTCGGACGCTGCCGCCTCCGGTCCCCTTGGATCACTGAAGACGTACCTGGCCAGCACGCTGGCCGGTACGAACGGTTCCGCGATAGGGACGTTCTTCAGCGGCAACTTCGCCAGCACCATGACCATCAATGGCGCACTTGCCGGCGGCCCGTTCAATCCGCAGATCATCCTGGCCACCGTCGCGGGTGTCAACAACCTGAACAACCAGGCGGCCGGGGCGGCTGGTGGCGCGGCCGGAGCTGCGGCGGACGCGGGCGCTTCGGCGGCCAACGCGCTGAGCTCTGCGGGCCTACCAGCACTGGGCGCCGGCGCATCGGCCGAGGTGGGAAATGCGCATCTGGTGGGCTCGGTGTCGGTGCCCCCGAGCTGGACCTCTGCAGCGAACATCACCCCGGCGACAACAGCGACGCCGGCCACCGGCCTCGGCGACATCGGGACAAGCGGTGACGGCGGGCCGGGAGGCTATGGGGCGCCGATGGTGGGCACCGGAAGGCGGATACGCCGGGCCATTCCAAAATACGGGTTCCGCCCCGTCGTCATGCCGCGTCCGCCGGCCGCCGGATAAACGAAAACCTCAGGAGACCAAGGAAAATTGTCATGATCGATTTTGCGGCATTACCGCCAGAAATCAACTCTGCCAGAATGTATGCGGGTCCCGGGTCGGCATCTATGCTCGCCGCCGCCTCGGCCTGGAACACGATGGCCGCCGAAATGCGTTCCGCTTCAGCATCTTACGACTCGGTGGTTGCCGGGCTGACCGGCGAAAGCTGGTTCGGTCCTTCGTCGATGCTGATGGTGACCGCGGTTGCACCGTATCTGGACTGGTTGAGCACAACCGCCGCCCAGGCCGAGCAGGCGGGCACACAGGCCCACGCGGCCGCTGCCGCCTACGAGTCAGCGTTCGCCATGACGGTGCCCCCAGCGGTCATCGCGGCCAACCGGGCGCAACTGTCGAACCTGGTGGCGACAAACCTTTTCGGTCAAAACACCGGGGCGATCGCGGCCACTGAAGCCCAATATTCGGAAATGTGGGCTCAAGACGCCGCCGCGATGAACGGCTACGCCAGCGCATCCAAGGCAGCGACGCAATTGACGCCCTTCACCGCGCCGCGGTCCAGCGTCAACGCCGCCGGCGCGGCCAATCAGGGCAGCGCGGTTGCACAAGCCACGAAAACCTCGTCGACGAGTCCAGCCGCCAATTTGCCCACATCGCTTTCCGCCCTGCCCGCGTGGCTTGGGCTCGCACCCAACACGAATACGTCCACCACGGGGCTTGCCGGAGTGCTGAACTTCCTGGATGGGAGCAACGGGTCGCTTTTCGGAAGTTTCGTGAACAACGCCTCAGTCGCCGGTCTTTCCAACGCGTTCACCACCAACGCGATACTCAACCCGACGACGTTCGTCGATACCGCGGTGGCTTACACACCGACCAACAGCGCGGCGGGCAGTGCCGCGGCGGGCGCGGCGAATGCGGCCGCCGGCCTCAGCCAGGCGGAGACCGCATCGGCGGGCCTGCCGGGCCTGGCCACCGCGGAGATGGCTCGGGCGAACATGGTCGGAGCCTTATCGGTGCCGCCTGGCTGGGGGGCGAGCGGGGCGACGATCAACCCCGCGGCTCTGACAACCACGCAAATCGGCGCAGGCGCGTATCAGGGCTTCGGCGCCACCCCGATGGTGATGGAAGACGTGGGGCAGGTGGGCGTGCCCGGCGTGCCGCTGGGCGGCATCGTGGACACGGGTGAAGACGAGTTCAGCACCCCCATCTACGGGTTCCGCCCCCGCATACTGGGGCGCCCGCCCGCCGCTGGTTAGCGACGTCGAACTGAAGCAACGACGATGTCGACGCTTCACCGTCCCACGCGGCGGTTGCCGGCAGAAGGTCTCGGAAAACCGGAAGTGATTCAGGAGGGTCAAGTGAGCACATCAGAGACCGCGGAATCCCGCGAAGTCCTGCCGGTAATCAATCTTTCTCAGCTGCTGGGCGGGCCGGTGCTGGCACGGTCCGGTGAGGCTGTTGGCCGCGTCGAGGATGTCATCGTTCGGCTCCGGGGCGCCGACGAGTATCCGCTGGTGACTGGGATCGTGGCCGCGCTCGGCGGGCGGTCGGTGTTCGTCGGCAGCCAGGCCATTCACGAATTGGCCCCGGAGCAAGTGGTGTTGGCCAAGAACAAGGTTAACCTCCGCAGTTTCGAGCGGCGCGATGGCGAGGTGCTGCTCCGCGCGGACGTGCTCGGCCACCGGCTAATCGACGTGGCCGCAGTGGAGTTAGTACGCGCGTATGACGTCAGGCTCGAAGACACTGGCGTCGGGTGGGTGGTTACCCGCTTGGACACCCGCCGGCCCCCAAGGTTTTTCGGCCTGATCAAGGGCTCAGGTAGCCAAGCGCCGCGCGATTGGAAGGCGTTCGAACCACTGATTGGTCACGTCCGCTCTGATGCGGTACGCCGCCACTGGGGTCGGGTCGGCGGGTTCAAACCGGCCGAAATCGCCGACCTGCTCGAGGAAGCCGACAAGGCCGAAGGCGGCGAAATCCTCGACCGGGTTCGCCGTGATCCCGAATTGGAGGCCGACGTGTTCGAGGAGCTGGACCCCGAAAAGGCGAGCCGCCTCTTCGATGACATGCCCGACGACGAGATCGCCGCGGTGTTGGGCCGGATGCGCGCCGACGACGCCGCCGACGCGATCGCGGACCTGCGCCAGTCCCGACGCCGGCGCGTGCTGGACCTGATGCCCGCCCCTCAGCGGACCAAGGTGATCACCCTGATGGGGTTCAACCACGACAGCGCGGGCGGTTTGATGAACGTGGACTTCGTCTCGTGCGCCGCCAGCGCCGCCGTGGGCTCGGCTCTGGCGCTGATCGCGGCGGCCCGCAACGTTCAACCGGAGGCGTTGGTCAAGGTGCACGTCCTCGACGAGGACCGACGGCTCGTCGGAGTCGTGTCGGTGGTCAACATGCTGCAGGCTGAACCAAGCGAAAGTGTTGGGGCACTGATGGATTGCGACCCAGTGTGCGTCAGCGCCGACGCCGACCTCACCGATATCGCACTTTTGATGGCCGACTTCAACCTCTACTCGATCCCCGTCGTCGACGAACAGGACCGAGTGCTTGGGGTGGTCACCGTTGACGACGTGCTGGAAGCGACCATCCCCGAGGACTGGCGCCGGCGTGAACCCGCGCCCCGCCCGCTTCGCGAAATCTCCGTGCCCGACGACACCGAGGCCCCTGTCCTGGGAGGTGAGACGCCATGACCTCAAGCGCGGACGAGACCATCCAAACTGTGGCACCGTACGAGGTCCACCGCAGTGCGGTGCTCGACAGCGCGCACCTGGGGGACATCGAAGGTGCGTTCGGGCGAATCAAGTTAGCCGAGGCGGACGATGCCCGGACCTGGAAGACCCGGCTGTTGACGCTGCTGGCCATCGTCGGTCCCGGGATCATCGTGATGGTCGGCGACAATGACGCCGGCGGGGTGGCCACCTACGCCCAGGCCGGCCAGAACTACGGCTATTCGCTGCTGTGGGTGCTGTTTCTGCTGATCCCGGTGCTCATCGTCAATCAGGAAATGGTGGTCCGGCTCGGCGCGGTGACCGGGGTGGGGCATGCGCGGCTGATCAACGAACGCTTCGGGCGGGGCTGGGGTTGGTTTTCGGTCGGCGACCTGTTCCTGCTGAACTTTTTGACCATCGTCACCGAGTTCATCGGCATCACGTTGGCTGCGGACTACATCGGTGTCTCCAAATACGTGGTGGTGCCGATCTCGGCGGTCGCACTGGTGGCGATCATGGCCACCGGCAGCTTCCGACGTTGGGAGCGGGCCATGTTCGTCTTCATCGCGATCACCTTGCTGCAGATACCGATGCTGCTGATGTCACACCCGCAATGGGCGCACGCAGCGAAATCATTTGTGGTGCCGAGCATCTCAGGTGGGGTGAGCTCGGATGCGGTGCTGCTGATCATCGCCATCGTCGGCACCACGGTGGCCCCCTGGCAGCTGTTTTTCCAGCAGTCGAACGTCGTCGACAAACGCATCACGCCCCGGTTCATGGCCTATGAACGCGCCGACACCGTCATAGGGGCCTTCGTGGTGATAATCGGCGCCGCTGCGCTCCTGATGACCGGCGATTGGGCGGCGCGCTCGACCGACACCGCGGGCAATTTCACCGACGCCGGCGCTATCGCTTCGCTGCTGGGCCAGCACAGTGCGGCGCTGGGCGCGATTTTCGCCATCGTGCTCATGGACGCCTCTATCATCGGTGCCGCCGCGGTGACCCTGGCCACTAGCTACGCCTTCGGCGACGTGTTCGGCCTCAAGCACTCGCTGCACCGCGGGTTCGCCGACGCCAAGCAGTTCTACCTGTCCTACACCGCGATGGTGGTACTGGCCGCGGCCATCGTGCTGATCCCCGGCGCCCCGCTCGGGTTGATTACCACGGCGGTGCAGGCCCTTGCCGGGCTGCTGCTGCCCAGCGCCAGCGTCTTTTTGCTGCTGTTGTGCAACGACCGGCAAGTGCTGGGGCCCTGGGTGAATCGGCCCTGGCTCAACTGGGTCGCCGGGCTGATCGTCGGCACCCTGTTGCTGCTCTCGGGAATCCTGATGGCCACCACCATGTTCCACGGCCTCAACGTCATCGCCCTCGCCGGCTACCTCGCCCTAGCCCTGGTCCTCCTGACCGCTGCCGCGATACCGATACTGCGGTGGATGGCCCGCCGCCAGCCCAGCCCCCCGTCCCCCAAAAGCCCGGCCCGCCCCATCGACCGCAACACCTGGCGCATGCCACCACTGACACTTCTCGAACCTGTCAGATGGTCCCCCGGCACCCGACTCGGCATGATCGCCCTTCGCGCGTACCTCGTCATCGGAGCCCTGCTTCTGATCGTCAAAGCAGTCCAGATCAGCGGTCGATAGCATGGCGGAGCGCAAGCCCTAGGGGTCGAAAAGCTGCTATGACTCGCGGTCGCGGCTACCGGGGATTCGCGCTCCGATTAGGGACAATGGTCACTCATTATGAGTGGCAACGGATCTGATCAACCAGCGGGATGGGTGCTGCTCAAAGGGCGGCTAATTGCCAGCCTGGCTTCGGCTTTCGTGATGGCGATTACCGGAATCGGGTGGACCGGTTATCACACGGCGCTGGGCAAGATCATCATCTCCCACGCACTTGCGGGTGCACCGACGCCACCGGGAGCCGATCAAAACGTTCTGCTCATGGGCCTGGACAGTCGGTTGGATCAGTATGGTCGGCCGCTGCCGGCGGAAATGTATCAGGCCCTGCATGCCGGTGACGAGACCTCGGGCGGCTACAACGCGAATGTCCTGATCGTCGTGCATGTCCCGGGTGGTGAGGGTCCGGTTACCGCGGTATCGATTCCCCGCGACGACTACGTCGAGTTGCGGGGATGCCCGGGGTCGGTGTGCATGGGCAAGGTCAAACAGGCATACGGGCTGGCATATCAGCAGTCCTTGAATTCGCAGGCCGCTAATCCGGACACCGCCGGCGCCAACGATCTGGCCGCCCGCGAACAGATCGCGCGCGAGGCAGGCCGCAAGGCCGAAATCGACTCGGTGACGGACTTTCTGGGTATCACGGTGGACCATTTCGTCGAGGTCACGCTCGGCGCGTTCTTCCAGATAGCCAAGGTTGTCGAGCCCCTCACTGTGTGCCTCAACGCAGACACCCGCGATGGCTACTCAGGTGCGGACTTCCATCAAGGGACTCAACGGATCGATGCCGCGCAGGCAATGGCTTTCGTGCGGCAGCGGCGCGACGAAAACGATGGCTACTTCACCGATTTCGACCGTACCCGCCGCCAGCAGGCGTTCCTGGTGTCGTTGGTGAGCGCGGCCCGCCGGGGCGGTGCCCTGTCCAGCTTGAGCGGGCTGAGCAACCTGCTTCAGGTGGCGCGTGACAACGTCGCGGTCGACTCCGGATTGAACATGGGCGACCTCATGTCACGGGCGTCCCAACTGATGGACCGACCGATGTCGTTATACACGCTGCCCATCTCTGGCTTCACCAAGGATGCGAATGGTTCCGACGTCAACGTCGTCGACATTCCGACCATTCGGCGAATCGTGCACGCGCGCTTGTTCTCCGACATACCAGCCGCGCTGGATGCCGCGCCGACGGCCACCCAGCCACCCGCGCTGGACCAACCTGTGGTTTTGGACGTTGTGAACGCCACGTCCCGCGACGGGCTGGCCGCCGGGATCGAGGAGGCGTTTTCGGGCCGGGGCTTCACCCGGGGTAGGGCCACCACAGCGGCGGTCCCGGTCGGCGACAGCGCCATCGAATATGGGCCGGGAGCCGACCGCGCCGCGCAGGTGTTGGCCGACCAACTGCACCTCTCGGCAACGCCCAGCGACACCGTATTGCCCGGGACCGTTCGGCTGACCGTGGGAAGCCGGTTTCCCGCCGGCGACTACCTCGCCCATCGCGATGACTCGCTCGACGCATCCGGGTCCGGTGCGGTTACCGCCGTGGCGGCGACCGGCACCGGTGAGCGCGCTCCGGCACCGACCGACCTCAGCCTCATGACCGCGACAAGCATCCCCTGCATCAAGTGATCGACCGAGGGCGGCGATCAATATTGCGTTAATGAAACGGGATATGACGTAGGAATTGCGTAATGGCTGGCACGTCTGGCCGTCTCCGTCGTAACTTTTCTTCGGATGGCCCGCGTCCGGTTAGGAGCATTCCCATCGACAATCCGTCTCAATGGGGAACGGCGGCCTGGCTTCAAGTCGCCGCGATCGTCGTTTTGGTCGTGACGTTACATGTCCCGCTCGGAAACTACATGGCCGCCGTCTACGCCGATGCCCGACACTGGCGTGTCGAAAAGGTCTGCTACCGGCTGATTGGTGCTCAACCCAACGACGGGCAGCGGTGGGCGAAGTACGGCACGTCGGTGCTGGCGTTCTCCGCCGTCAGCGTGCTCTTCCTCTACGGGCTGTTACTGGTGCAGACGCTGCTGCCGCAGCCGTGGGGCCATAAGGGAATGACGCCCGCGCTGGCTTTCAACACCGCGGTCTCCTTCGTGACGAACACCAGCTGGCAGAACTATCCCGGCGAGACCACTCTCGGGCATGTGGGGTTGCTGAGCGGTTTGGGTGTTCAGGCGTTCGCCAGCTGCGCGGTCGGGATGTGTGTCGCCGTCGCGTTGATCCGGGGACTGTCGCAGTACCGGAGCGAAGAAATCGGCAACTTCTGGGTGGACCTGGTGCGAACGGTGGTGCGCATCCTCGTTCCGCTGTCGATCGTCGTGACGCTGATCTTGCTCGCCCTCGGAGTGGTCAACAACCTGGCCGGACCGCAGGAAATCACCACCTTGGCCGGCGGGCGTCAGACCATTCTCGGCGGCCCGGTCGCGACGTGGGAATCGATCAAGCTCATGTCCGGTGACGGCGGTGGCGCCTTCAACGCGAACAGCGCCCACCCCTTCGAGAACCCGACGCCGCTTACCAACGTCGTCGAAATCGTTGCGATGCTCTTGATTCCGGTGGCGTTCATCAGAACCTTCGGGGTGATGGTCGGCGAGAAGAAACAGGGTTGGGCCCTATTCGGCGCAGCCGCAATACTGTTCGTCATGGGCACCGTGGCGATCATCGCCGCGGATCTCGTGACGAACGGCACCGTCATCCACGCCGTCGGGGCGGCGACGGAAGGCACCGAGACCCGCTTCGGCGTGCCCGGCAGCGCCATCTTCGGTCAGGCCGCGACCGCCGGCGCCGACGGTGCGGCGAACTCCTCGTATGACAGCTACGCGAGCGCGGGCGGAGCCGTGCTGATGCTCAACATGATGCTCGGAGAGGTCGCGCCCGGCGGTCCGGGCAGTGGGCTCTACGGCTTGGTGATGATGACCCTGCTCGCGGCGTTCCTCGGTGGCCTGATGATCGGACGGACACCGGAATTCCTCAAGCAGCAGCTCCATTCGCGCCACATGAAACTCATCAGCATCTACATCCTGACCCTCCCCGCGGCGGTCCTCATCGGGACGGCGGTGGCCATGGCGCTTCCCGGTGAACGCGCCTCCATGCTCAACACCGGCCCCCACGGGCTCTCCGAGGTGCTCTACGCGTTCACGAGTGCGGCGGCAAACAACGGCAGCGCCTTCGCCGGATTTTCCGGCAACACCACGTGGTACAACGTCGCGCTCGCCCTGGCGATGGTGATAGGGCGGTTCCTGCCGATCATCGCCGTGCTGGCGATCGCCGGAACCTTCGCGGCCCAGCGGGCCGGTGTCATCACCGCCGGAACCCTGCGCACGCACAGTCCGACGTTCGTGTTGCTCATCGTGGGTGCGACCGTGATCATCGTCGGTCTGGAGTATCTGCCCGCGCTGGCGCTCGGCCCGGCGGCCGACGCGCTACCGAGATAGGCGGTTCCTGCGAGGATCGAATTTCGCTTGCCTTCGCCTTCCGACGTAGTAGACGGTCAGCAACACCGACGCCGCGGCGACGGCCTCGGGGATCTGCGACAGCGCATCAGACATGGCTGATCGCCCCGAGCCGGTCGTAGGCCTTCCACCAAGTGGCTTCGTGCTGGACCACTGAGATGGCGCCGCTCGCCAGCATCCGGTCGGCCATCGTCAGCATGTGAACCAGCATCCGCCATTCCGCGTACTTGCACAGCTCGCGCACGTCCGCGCCTTCGGGCAGCACGATGACCCACATGGTCCTGACGCGTACGCGGGTGGGCCCGGCGCGCAGGAAGAGCAGCGCGCCCACACCCACGTACGTGGCCACAGCGTATTCGAGCACCGTGCCGGGTGAGGCGACCACATCGCCGAACGACAGGACCGCGACCAGGGCGAGCACAGCGCCAGTTGTCGGCCACCCGCGCCACAGTCGAGCCAGCCGCCGATCGGCGGCGGTACTTCCGGGCGGGTAGACGATCAGCCGATAGCGCCGAACACCGTACCGGCCGACCGCGGCGTCGTAGAAACCCCACGGGTGCGCGCCGTCGAGCAGGCGCGCCCACCACCGGGGGCCTGATAGCGCCGTGGGGACCCGCTTATGAAGACCCGCTTCACCGGGCAGCTGCCCTGTCCTTCGCATGCATTCCACGGGTACGCCAGGTTCGCGGCGCCGGGGATCGGATCAGACGCCATCTATACGCGATGCTCGCGAACTTTTATGGATCCTTTACGCGCGCAGTCCGGCCGCCTGATCATTGTGGCGGCCCGGGCCGGTTGCGCTCCGCGGATCAACCGTCAGTCCGCCATGTCCTGCGGGGGCCGTCAAGAAACCGTAAAGGGGCAGTGCAGTGCCGTTAGGAAATCGTCAACCAAAGGCCCTAGCCAACCTGCCCCATTTAGTTTCAAGCTGACCTTGCCTCCGAGTACCGCGTACTCGCTGAACTCGATGAGGTCGCCTGAGCGTGCGCATGACTGGCGCAGAACGGAGACAAGATGGGCGTGCTGGTCTACGTCTTGCTGACGGTTGCGGTATTCGCCGTACTGGGCCTGACACAGAAGCTGGTCGAACGACTGTGAGCTACGAAAACATCGTCGGCTTGGCGCTTTCGGTCCTGCTTGCGCTGTACCTCGGGGTAGCCCTACTGCTCCCGGAGAAGTTCTGATGAGCGCGACGGCAGCGGGAATCGTCTTCCTGATCACTCTCGTCGTGGCACTGGTCGTGGTGCACGTGCCCTTCGGTGACTACATGTTTCGGGTGTACACAGCAGAGAAGGACTCCTACGTCGAGCGGGCGGTCTACCGGCTGATCGGAGTCGACTCCCGCTCGGAGCAGACGTGGGGCGCCTACGCCAGAAGCGTGTTGGCGTTCTCGTCGATCAGCATCCTGTTCCTGTTCGCATTCCAGCTCGTGCAAGACAAGCTACCGCTGCACCTGCATGATCCGGCCACGAAGATGACGCCCGGGCTGGCGTGGAACACCGCGGTCAGCTTCGTCACCAACACCAACTGGCAGGCCTACTCCGGTGAGTCCACCGACGGCCACCTGGTGCAGATGGCCGGGCTGGCGGTGCAGAACTTTGTCTCGGCCGCCGTCGGCATGGCGGTGGCCATCGCCCTGGTGCGCGGGTTCGCCCGCAGGCGCACAGGCGACCTCGGCAACTTCTGGGTTGACCTGGTGCGCACGGTATTCCGCATCCTGCTGCCCCTTTCGGTCGTGAGCGCGATCCTGCTCATCGCCGGTGGGGCGATCCAGAACTTCCACCTGCACGACCAGGTCGCCACCACCCTCGGCGGAGCGCAGCAGACGATCACCGGCGGCCCGGTGGCCAGCCAGGAGGCGATCAAGGAGCTCGGCACCAACGGTGGCGGGTTCTACAACGCCAACTCCGCGCACCCGTTCGAGAACCCGACGACGTGGACCAACTGGTTCGAGATTTTCCTACTGCTGGTGATCAGCTTCTCGCTGCCACGGACGTTCGGGCGCATGGTGGGCAGCAAGAAGCAGGGCTACGCGATCGCGTCGGTGATGGCGACGCTGTATGCGTTCAGCGTGTGCTTCATGCTGTGGTTCCAGTTGCAGCACCACGGAACGGTCCCGTCCGCCGTCGGGGCCGCGATGGAGGGTGTCGAGCAGCGGTTCGGCATCGCCGATTCGGCGATCTTCGCCGACTCGACGACGCTGACCTCTACTGGCGCCGTCGACTCGTTCCACGACTCCTACACTAGCCTCGGCGGCATGATCACGATGTTCAACATGCAGCTCGGCGAAGTCGCGCCCGGCGGTACCGGCTCGGGCCTCTACGGCATGCTGATCCTGGCGGTGATCACTGTGTTCGTCGCCGGACTGATGGTCGGGCGCACGCCGGAATACCTCGGTAAGAAGATCACCCCGCGCGAAATCAAGCTCGCCTCAAGCTATTTCCTGGTCACACCGCTGATCGTGCTGGTGGGCACCGCCATCGCGATGGCACTGCCGGGCGAACGCGCCGGCATGCTGAACACCGGCCCGCACGGGCTGTCGGAGGTCTTGTATGCGTTCACCTCCGCCGCCAACAACAACGGGTCCGCATTCGCCGGAATCAGCGTCAACACCAACTGGTACAACACCGCCCTCGGGCTGGCCATGGTCTTCGGCAGATTCCTGCCGATGGTGCTGGTGCTGGCCCTGGCCGGCTCGCTGGCCAAGCAGGGCCACACGCCGGAATCGGTGGGCACCCTGCCCACGCACCGGCCGCAGTTCGTCGGAATGGTCGCGGGCGTCACGGTGATCCTCGTGGCCCTCACTTTCCTGCCCATGCTCGCGCTCGGGCCCCTCGCTGAAGGAATCCACTGATGACCGCAACGACCGTCGATCCCGCCGAGCAGACGTCGCCCGCGGAACATACCCTCCCGAAACGGGTGCAGGGCGGCTTACTGGACCCGAAAATCCTGTGGAAGTCGATGCCGGACGCGTTGCGCAAGCTCGACCCGCGCACCCTGTGGCGCAACCCGGTGATGTTCATCGTCGAAATTGGCGCCGCCTGGAGCACCTGCTTGGCGATCGCCAACGAAACCTGGTTCGCCTGGCTGATCGTCGTATGGCTTTGGCTGACAGTTCTTTTCGCGAACCTCGCCGAGGCGGTGGCCGAAGGCCGCGGCAAGGCCCAGGCTGAAACTCTCCGCCGAGCCAAAAGTCACACCCTGGCGCGGCGCCTCAAGAACTGGGAGGCCGGCGCCTCGGCTGAGGCCGTGGAGGAGGAAGTCGCCGCGCCGCTGCTGCAACAGGGCGACATCGTCGTGGTCGAGGCCGGGCAGGTGATCCCGGGCGACGGTGATGTGGTGGAAGGCATTGCCTCAGTGGACGAATCGGCGATCACCGGGGAGTCGGCTCCGGTGATCCGCGAGTCCGGCGGCGACCGCTCGGCGGTCACCGGCGGCACCACCGTGCTGAGCGACCGGATCGTCGTCAAGATCACCCAGAAGCCGGGGGAAAGCTTCATCGACCGGATGATTGCCCTCGTCGAGGGCGCCAACCGGCAGAAGACCCCGAACGAGATCGCGCTGAACATCCTGCTGGCCGCGTTAACGATCATCTTCGTCTTCGCCGTCGCGACCCTTCAGCCGCTGGCGATCTACTCCAAGGCCAACAACCCGGGCGTCCCGGATACTCAGGCGCTCGACATGAACGGCGTCACCGGGATCGTGATGGTGTCGCTTTTGGTGTGCCTGATCCCCACGACGATCGGCGCGCTGCTGTCGGCCATCGGCATCGCCGGCATGGACCGGCTGGTGCAACGCAACGTGCTGGCAATGTCCGGGCGCGCGGTGGAAGCCGCCGGTGACGTCAATACCCTGCTGCTCGACAAGACCGGCACCATTACGCTGGGCAACCGGCAGGCTGCCGACTTCATCCCCCTCGACGGGGTCTCCCCCGAGCAGCTGGCCGACGCCGCGCAGTTGTCCAGCCTCGCCGACGAAACCCCCGAGGGACGCT
>NZ_JAFBAT010000215.1 GCF_019247615.1 Mycobacterium sp.
GGGCCCACCGGCACCCGTGCGCCGTAGGAGGTCATCAGCAACGGTCCCAAGACACCGAATCCGAGACCTGTGGTCACCATGGCGCTGCGAGCCTCCCGAAGACATCGGGGCCGTTTTCGGTACGTCCTCGTCCCGTTTTGCGGCCTCAGCTCCCATTTTGAACGCACGTACTGCGACGACAGTCTATGTGGCGGGTTGCGGCTGGCAAATCCGCGCGGCGGGCGTCGTTCGCGTCGACAGGCGACCATTATGGGCGACCGCCTCGAGTGGTTTCCCATCGAAAGTCCGTCCTGAATTCGCGATCTCAGGCGACCGGCCGCCCGGCGTCCTCACCGCACTAAGCGGCGTCCCCTACCATCGAGCCTCGTGCCCCACGACGGTAATCGGCAATCGCAGCGCATCCCGCGGTTGATCGCCGTCGTCGCCGGGTTGGTCGGAGTGCTGCTGTGCGTCGCGGTGCCGTTGCTTCCGGTGAAGCAGACCACGGCGACAATCCTGTGGCCCCAGGGCACAGTCGACGGCCACGTCAGCCAGATCACCGCCCCGCTGGTGTCCGGGGCGCCGCGCGCGCTGGACGTCTCCGTTCCCTGCTCCGCGATGGCCACGTTGCCTCCCAGCGGTGGATTGGTGATCTCCACCCTGCCGACCGGCGGGGTGGACGCCGGCAAAAACGGCCTGTTCGTGCGCGCCGACAAGGACGTGATCGTCGTCGCGTTCCGGGACACGGTGGCTGCGGTGGCGCAGCGCTCGGCGGTCGCGGCCGGCGCCTGCAGCCTGCTGCACGTCTGGTCCGACGCCGGTGCAGCGCATGCCGATTTCGTCGGCATACCCGGCGCTTCCGGAACACTGCCGTCGGAAAAGAAACCACAGGTCGGTGGGATCTTCACCGAGCTCAAGGTGCCGGCGCAGCCGGGGCTGGCGGCCCGCGTCGACGTCGACACCCGGTTCATCACGGCGCCCGCGGCCATCAAGAAGCTGGCGATGGGTGCCGGCGTCCTGGCGGTCGCGGTCGCCATCATCGCGATGGCCGCCCTGGATCGACGCAGTCGCGGCCGGGACACCCTGACCGACTGGCGCTCCCCGATCGCCCGGCTGGCCCGGTACCGACCAAACGTCCGCCCGGCCGGGCGGCGCTTCGGTGCGGCGCCCTGGGTGGCCGACGTGGGCGTGATCGGAACGCTGCTGCTTTGGCACGTCATCGGCGCCACGTCGTCGGACGACGGCTACAACCTGACCATCGCCCGGGTCGCGCCGCAGGCCGGATATGTGGCCAACTACTACCGCTACTTCGGGACGACGGAAGCACCGTTCGACTGGTATCTCTCGGTGCTCGCCAAGTTGGCCGCGGTGAGTACCGCCGGGGTCTGGATGCGCATCCCGGCAACCCTGGCCGGGATCGGGTGCTGGCTGATCATCGCCCATTGGATGCTGCGCCGGCTGGGTCCCGGCAGGGGCGGCCTGGGAACTAATCGTGTGGCGGTGCTCACCGCGGGCGCGGTTTTCCTGGCGGCCTGGCTGCCGTTCAACAACGGCCTGCGACCCGAGCCGCTGATCGCGCTGGGCGTGCTGGTCACCTGGGTTCTGGTGGAACGCGCCATCGCGATCGGGGGAGTGGCTCCGGCCGCGGTGGCGATCATCGTCGCGATGCTGGCGGCGGCGCTGGCGCCGCAGGGTGTGATCGCGGTCGCGCCCCTGCTGACCGGGGCCCGGGCCATCGCCAGGACGATCCAGCGCCGCCGGGCAACCGATGGTCTGTTGGCGCCGCTGCTGGTGCTGGCCGCCGCCCTCTTTTCGATCACCGTCGTGGTGTTCCGCAGCGAGACGCTGGCCACGGTCGCCGAGTCGGCCCGCATCAAGTACAAGGTCGGACCGACCATCGCGTGGTACCAAGACTTCCTGCGCTACTACTTCCTCACGGTGGAGTCCAACCCCGACGGGTCGATGGCGCGGCGATTCGCCGTGCTGGTGATGCTGCTCTGCCTGTTCGGCATGCTGGTCGTGCTGCTGCGGCGCGGCTGGGTGCCGGGACTGGCCAGCGGCCCGGCGTGGCGGTTGATCGGCACCACCGCCATCGGGCTGCTGCTGCTGACGTTCACGCCGACGAAGTGGGCCGTGCAGTTCGGCGCGTTCGCCGGGCTGGCCGGCGCCCTCGGTGCGGTCACCGCGTTCGCCTTCGCCCGCATCGGCCTGCACAGCCGGCGCAACCTGTCGCTGTACGTCACGGCGCTGCTGTTCGTGCTGGCGTGGGCCACCTCCGGCGTCAACGGCTGGTTCTACGTCGGCAACTACGGCGTGCCCTGGTTCGACATCCAACCCGTGATCGCCAGCCACCCCGTGACGTCGATGTTCTTGACGTTGTCGATCCTGACCGGGCTACTCGCCGGCTGGTACCACTTCCGCATGGACTACGCCGGGCACACCGAGGTCAAGGACAGCCGACGCAACCGCGTGCTGGCCTCCACCCCGCTGCTGGTGGTGGCGACGATCATGGTGGTCGGCGAGGTCGCGTCGCTGGCCAAGGGCGCAGTCTTCCGCTACCCGCTGTACACCACCGCCAAGGCGAACCTGGCGGCCATCGAGTCGGGGCTGTCGAAGACCAGTTGCGCGATGGGCGACGACGTGCTGGCCGAGCCGGATCCCAATGCCGGTCTGCTGCAGCCGGTTCCGGGCCAGCAGTTCGGTCCGGACGGCCCGCTCGGGGGAGTCAAGCCCGTCGGGTTCAAACCCGACGGCGTGGGCGACGACCTGAGGTCCTACCCGGTCGTGACCAAGCCGGGGGTGGTGAATTCCGACGCGTCTCCCAACAAGCCCAACGCCACCATGAGCGACTCCGCGGGCACGGCCGGCGGAAAGGGTCCGGTCGGCGTGAACGGGTCGCACGCGGCGTTACCGTTCGGCCTGGACCCGGCCCGCACGCCGGTGATGGGCAGCTACGGCGAGAACACACTGGCCGCCACGGCGACCTCGGCCTGGTACCAGCTGCCCCCTGATTGGAAAGAGCGCAGCGCCGATCGCCCGCTGGTGGTGGTCTCCGCGACCGGCGCCATCTGGTCGTACAAAGAGGACGGCACCTTCACCTATGGCCAGTCGCTGAAATTGCAGTGGGGCCACCGCGACTTGGCCCGCCCCGACGGCCCCACACAGCCCCTCGGGGAGGTGCAACCGATCGACATCGGGCCGGAGCCGGCATGGCGCAACCTGCGGTTCCCGCTCAGCTGGGCACCCCCGGAGGCGAACGTGGCACGCATCGTCGCCTACGACCCCAACCTCAGTTCCGAGCAGTGGTTCGCGTTCACGCCGCCGCGCGTCCCGGTGCTGCAGACCCTCCAGCAACTGATCGGGTCGCACACACCGGTGCTGATGGACATCGCCACCGCCGCCAACTTCCCCTGCCAGCGGCCGTTCTCCGAGCACCTGGGCGTGGCCGAAGTTCCGCAGTACCGCCTCCTTCCCGATCACAAACAGACGGCGGCGTCGTCGAACGGGTGGGAGGCCAGCGAGGCCGGGGGGCCATTCCTGTTCACGCAGGCACTGCTGCGCACCTCGACAATCGCGACATACCTGCGCGGCGACTGGTACCGCGACTGGGGATCGGTCGAGCAATACTTCCCCTTGGTGCCGGCCGATCAGGCGCCGGCCGCCGTTGTCGAACAGGGTGTGATCACAGTGCGCGGCTGGAGCCGGCAGGGACCGATTAGGGCCCTCCCATGAGCGTCATCAACCAGGAACAGCAGGCGGCCGTCGAGCGGCGCGACACCCGCGACAACGTGCGCTTGACGCGGTGGGTCGCAACGGTCGCGGGGCTGCTGGGCTTCGTGCTGTCGGTCGCGACACCGCTGCTGCCCGTCGTGCAGACCACGGCGATGCTGAACTGGCCGCAAAACGGCCAGTTGAACAGCGTGACCGCGCCGTTGATCTCGCTGACGCCGGTCGACGTGACGGCTTCCGTGCCGTGCTCTGTCGTGGATGGCCTGCCGCCCGACGGCGGGGTCGTCCTGAGCACGGCACCCAAGAAAGGCAAGGACGCCGCGCTCAACGCGTTGTTCGTCGTCGCCAGCAGCCAGCGCGTCGACGTCACCGACCGCAACGTGGTGATCGCCAGCGTGACTCGGGACCAGGCGGCGTCCCCGCAATGCCAGCACATCGACATAACCTCCACGCGCGCCGGCACCTTCGCCACCTTCGTCGGCTTGACCGATCCGGCCGGCAAGCCGGTGCGCGGGGGGTTCGCCGACCCCAACCTGCGCCCCCAGATCGTGGGCGTGTTCACGGATCTGACCGGTCCCGCTCCGCCGGGCCTACGGTTCGCGGCCACCATCGACACCCGCTTCTCCAGCACGCCGACGACGCTGAAGCTGACCGCGATGGTGCTGGCGATCCTGGCCACCGTCGTCGCGCTGATCGCGCTGTGGCGCTTGGATCAGCTGGACGGCCGGCGCATGCACCGCTGGATACCGGCCCGCTGGCGAAGGTTCACCGTGGTTGACGCGGCGGTGATATTCGGGTTCCTGTTGTGGCACCTGATCGGCGCTAATTCCTCCGACGACGGCTACATCCTCGGCATGGCGCGGGTCGCCGACCACGCCGGCTACATGTCCAACTACTTCCGCTGGTTCGGCAGCCCGGAGGACCCGTTCGGCTGGTACTACAACCTGCTGGCGCTGATGACCCACGTCAGCGATCACAGCCTGTGGATGCGACTGCCGGACCTGCTCGCCGGGCTGCTCTGTTGGCTCCTGCTGTCGCGTGAGGTATTGCCGCGGTTGGGGCCGGCGGTAACGTCCAGCGCCGCCGCCAACTGGGCGGCCGGCATGCTGCTGCTGACCGCGTGGATGCCGTTCAACAACGGCCTGCGCCCCGAGCCGATCATCGCGCTGGGTTCGCTGGTCACCTACGTGCTGATCGAGCGGTCGATGCGGTACAGCCGCTTGACCCCGGCGGCGCTTGCGGTGATCACCGCCGCGTTCACGTTGGCCGTCCAGCCAACGGGCCTCATCGCGGTGGCCGCGTTGATCGCCGGTGGCCGGCCGATTCTGCGAATCCTGGTGCACCGGCATCGGCTTGTCGGCACGTGGCCGCTGGTCGCCCCGATGCTGGCGGCCGGTTTCGTGGTGCTCACCGTCGTCTTCGCCGACCAGACCCTGTCAACGGACTTGGAAGCCATCAGGATTCGCACCGCGATCGGCCCCAGCCAGGCGTGGTACACCGAGAACCTGCGCTACTACTACCTCTTCCTGCCCACCGTCGACGGTGCGGTGTCGCGGCGGTTCGGCTTCCTGATGACCGCGCTGTGCCTGTTCACCGCCGTGTTCATCATGTTGCGCCGCAAGCGAATTCCCGGGGTGGCCCGCGGGCCGGCGTGGCGGCTGATGGGCGTGATCTTCGCGACCATGTTCTTCTTGATGTTCACCCCGACCAAGTGGGTGCACCACTTCGGGTTGTTTGCCGCGGTGGGCGCGGCGACGGCGGCGCTGACCACGGTTCTGGTGTCGCACGAGGTGCTGCGCTGGTCGCGCAACCGGATGGCGTTCACGGCGGCGGTGTTGTTCGTGTTGGCGCTGTGTTTCGCCACCTTCAACGGCTGGTGGTACGTGTCCAGCTACGGCGTGCCGTTCAACAGCGCGATGCCGAGGATCGCCGGAATAACCGTCAGCTCGGTCTTTTTCGTGCTGTTCGTGGTCGCTGCGCTGTGGGCGATCTGGTTGCACTTCGACATTGGGGGGGCGCCGCGAGACCGCGGCGCGGGCGACATTGGGGCGGCGTCGCGGGCCCGCGGCGAGGGCCGGCTGGCGCGGGCGGTGACGGCGGCGCCGGTGCCACTCGCGGCCGGATTCATGGCGCTGGTGTTCGTCGCGTCGATGGTGGCCGGGATCGTGCGCCAATACCCCACCTACTCCAACGGCTGGTCCAACTTGCGCGAATTCGCCGGTGGCTGCGCGCTGGCCGACGACGTGCTCGTGGAGCCGGACAGCAACGCCGGCTTCATGGCGCCGTTACCCGCCGATTACGGCCCGCTGGGCCCGTTGGGCGGCATCAACCCAACGGGGTTCTCAGCCAACGGAGTACCGGAACGCACCATCGCCGAGGCGGTCCGGGAAACGGCGGTGCCGCAGCCGGGCACCGACTACGACTGGTATGGGCCCACCAAGCTGAGCTCGCCGGGCATCAACGGGTCCCTGGCACCGCTGCCCTACGGCCTGGATCCCGATCGGGTTCCGCTTGCCGGCAGCTACACCACCGGCCCGCAACAGCAGAGCAGGCTGACATCGGCGTGGTACCAGCTCCCCAAGTCCGACGACGGGCATCCCCTCGTGGTGGTGACCGCCGCCGGGAGAATAACGGGCAACAGCGTGCTGCACGGCCACACGTCGGGGCAGACCGTCGTCCTCGAATATGGCAAGCCAGGCCCGGGCGGTGACGTGCTGCCGGCCGGTCGGCTGCTGCCCTACGACCTGTACGGGGAGCAGCCGAAGGTATGGCGCAACCTGCGCTTCCCGCGATCCCAGATTCCCGCCGACGCCGTCGCGGTCCGGCTCGTCGCCGAGGACCTCTCCCTCACGCCGGAGGACTGGATCGCGGTGACGCCGCCGCGGGTGCCGGAGCTGCGTTCCCTGCAGGAGTACGTCGGCTCGTCCCAGCCCGTGCTGCTGGACTGGGCCGTCGGTCTGGCGTTTCCGTGTCAGCACCCGATGCTGCACGCCAACGGGGTGACCGAGGTGCCGAAGTTTCGGATCACGCCGGACTACAACGCCAAGAAGCAGGACACCGACACCTGGGAGGACGGCGTCAACGGTGGGCTGCTGGGCATCACGGACCTGTTACTGCGGGCGCATGTGATGTCGACGTATCTGTCCCGCGACTGGGGCCGTGACTGGGGGTCACTGCGCAAATTCGACACCGTTGCAGATGCGAGCCCGGCCCAACTGGACCTCAGCACCGCGACGCGCAGCGGGTGGTGGTCGCCGGGACCGATCCGGATCAAGCCCTGACCCAGCAACGCACGCTTTCCGGGCCGTCGATAAACCCCTCGGCCGAAAAGGCGCAATTTTACTTCTGACTAATTTGCGACGAAGGGTTTAATTGGGGCAATTTCGGGTCAATACTTGGTTCCAATTACGAACGATTAATGGTACGAACCAATGGGCAATTGGGGGCCCGATGAACACCCTGGCGCGGTTTGGAACCTGCACGGCGGCAATCACCTTGGCGGTCGCGCCGGCGGCCACATTCGAAAGCCCCAAGGCCGCGGCCGACGGCGGCACCAGGGTCGCCATGGACGCCGATCTGCGGCGTTGCGATTTCAGCCGAGTCGACAATGCGCCCCTCGTGGCGCGCGCGCTACTGGGCACCGCCTCGGCCGTCATCACTGTCGCCGGTTCGACCGCGACAGCCGAGGTCCATCTGGTCAGCGGCCCGAACCCGGGCACCCACTACGACGTCGGCTTGATCGAGGAACCCCTGCCGTCGTCGGCTACCTGTGGTCCCGGCGACCCCGGCACCGCCTTCACCGGACTGCAGACCGACGCGGCCGGCAGCGGAACGGCGACGATCCGGGCGGCCCTTCGCCCGGGCACGACGGGTGTGTGGGTGATCGTGGAGCGCGCAAGCGGGAACACGCAACACCCGGCCGAGTACTACACGTCCGAATTTTTGGTGCCGGTATAGGCCGGGCGCAAACACCGTAGGTCGAACGCCCCGAACGGTTGGGACTTCGGTCCCTATCTCGGCGGCTTGGGCGAATGGTCCGATACCACAATGGACGTTTCTCAACAGTCGCCGGCCACCACTCGCATGTTCTGCCGTGTGCTCGGGCCTTTCTTAATCATTGCCGACGTCACGGCGATTGCGCGCGCGTCCGATATGCCCTCGCTCCTGGCCGATTCGAGGCGAACTCGTTGTGGACATGGGTCGCCGGCGCCTTCATCCTGGTCTTCGGCCTCGTCATCATCGCCGGCCACCAATACTGGCACGGCGCCGCGGCGATCATCGTGTCCGCGCTGGGGTGGTTGACCACGCTGCGGGGGTTGTTGCTCTTGTCCTTCCCGCAGGCGTTCGCTTCCGTTGCGCGCGACATGATCGGCGCGCAAGCGTGGTGGGTTTCGCTGTGTGCCGTTTTCGCCCTGA
>NZ_JAFBAT010000219.1 GCF_019247615.1 Mycobacterium sp.
TGGGGAATCAGCCAGGACATGGCGAGTTCGATTGACCGCGTGGCGTTGTGGAACATCGTCGCGACGGTCGACGCGTTCCTCTCCGCGGGCTTCACCCCGGCCGACGTCATGCGCTACGTGCACCCCAGCCTGGTGGCCAGCACGCAGGGCACGGGGATGGGCGGCATGACGTCGATGCAGACCATGTATCACGGGAACTTGCTGGGCCGCAGCAAGCCCAACGACATCCTGCAGGAAGTCCTGCCGAATGTCGTTGCCGCGCATGTGGTTCAGTCGTACGTCGGCAGCTATGGCGCGATGATCCACCCGGTCGCCGCCTGCGCCACCGCGGCGGTGTCGGTCGAGGAGGGCGTCGACAAGATCCGCCTGGGCAAGGCCGAGCTGGTCGTGGCCGGCGGCCTGGACGACCTGACGCTGGAGGCCATCATCGGCTTCGGTGACATGGCGGCCACCGCCGACACTTCAATGATGCGGGGCAAGGGGATTCACGACTCGAAGTTCTCCCGGCCCAACGACCGACGGCGGCTGGGCTTCGTCGAGGCCCAGGGTGGCGGCACCATCCTGCTGGCGCGCGGCGACCTGGCGCTCAAGATGGGCCTGCCCGTGCTCGCGGTGGTGGCCTTCGCGCAGTCGTTCGGCGACGGCGTGCACACCTCGATTCCGGCCCCCGGCCTGGGCGCGTTGGGCGCGGGTCGCGGCGGAAAGGACTCGCCGCTGGCGCGTGCGCTCGCCACGCTGGGCGTCAGCGCCGACGACGTCGCGGTGATCTCGAAGCACGACACTTCAACGCTGGCCAATGATCCCAACGAAACCGAACTGCACGAGCGGCTGGCGGATGCGCTCGGCCGCTCCGAGGGTGCCCCGTTGTTCGTGGTGTCGCAGAAGAGCCTCACCGGCCACGCCAAGGGCGGGGCGGCGGTCTTCCAGATGATGGGGCTGTGCCAGATGCTGCGCGACGGGGTCGTCCCACCCAACCGCAGCCTGGACTGCGTCGACGACGATCTGGCCGGTTCGGCCCACTTCGTCTGGGTACGCGAGACGCTGCGCCTTGGCGGGAAGTTCCCGCTCAAGGCCGGAATGCTGACCAGCCTCGGCTTCGGCCACGTTTCCGGCCTCGTCGCGCTGGTGCACCCGCAAGCGTTCATCGCCTCGCTGAACCCGGATCAGCGGGCGGACTATCAGCGGCGGGCCGATGCCCGCCTGCTGGCAGGGCAGCGCCGGCTGGCTTCCGCGATCGCCGGTGGCGAGCCGATGTACCAGCGGCCGCCGGACCGTCGTTTCGACCACCACGCGCCGGAGAAGCGGCAGGAGTCGGCGATGCTGCTGAATCCCGCCGCCCGGCTTGGCGATGGCGGCGTCTACGGGGTTGGCGAGGTCACTGCCCGATGACTTTGGTCATCCGTTAGCCTGGCGAGCCATGGGCATCGTCGGAGTGGGGATCGATGTCGTCTCCATCCCCGATTTCGCCGAGCAGGTCGACCAGCCGGGAACCATGTTCTCCGAAACGTTCACGCCCGGCGAGCGGCGCGACGCTTCCGACAAGAGTTCGTCGGCGGCCCGTCACCTCGCCGCGCGCTGGGCCGCCAAGGAGGCGGTGATCAAGGCCTGGTCCGGGTCACGGTTCGCCCAGCGGCCCGTGCTCCCCGAGGACATCCATCGCGACATCGAGGTGGTCACCGACATGTGGGGACGGCCGCGCGTCCGGTTGACCGGAGACATCGCCAAACATCTGGCCGACGTGACGATCCACGTGTCCCTGACGCACGAAGGCGACACCGCCGCAGCGGTGGCCATACTGGAGACGTCCTAACCGCCTCCGCCAGCGTGCGTGTTTGTCCGCGACACGCCGACCTTAGACGGCATTCTGTGCACGCTCGCGGGATGAAAAAGGGGGGCTCATGAGTGATCTCGTTCGGCGCGTCCGTGAGGTGTTGCCGTCGGTGCGCCGCGACCTCGAGGACCTGGTGCGGATCGAATCGGTGTGGGCCGATCCCGGCCGCCGAGACGAGGTGCATCGCAGCGCGCGGGCGGTCGCGGATATGTTGTCGCAGGCGGGTTTTGGCGATGTGCGCATCGTCAGCGAGGGGGGCGCCCCGGCCGTCATCGCCAGGTATCCGGCACCGCCCGGCGCGCCGACCGTGCTCTTGTACGCGCACCACGACGTGCAACCCGAAGGCGACCACAGCCAGTGGGCGTCGCCGCCTTTTGAGCCCACCGAGCGTGACGGGCGACTCTACGGACGCGGCAGTGCAGATGACAAGGCAGGCATCGCAACGCATTTGGCGGCGTTTCGGGCGCACGATGGCCGACCGCCGGTGGGCGTGACGGTCTTCGTGGAAGGCGAGGAGGAATCCGGCTCGCCGTCACTGGGGCGGTTGCTCGCCGCCCACCGCGACACGCTGGCCGCCGATGTGATCGTCATCGCCGACTCGGATAACTGGAGTGCCGATACGCCAGCGCTGACGGTGTCGCTGCGCGGCTTGGCGGACTGTGTGGTCGAGGTCGCCACGCTCGACCATGGGTTGCACTCCGGCCTGTGGGGCGGCGTGGTGCCCGACGCGCTGAGCGTGCTGGTGCGGCTGCTGGCCAGCCTGCACGACGACGACGGCAACGTGGCGGTGGCCGGCCTGCACGAAACCGACTGCGCCGCATTGAATTACCCGGAATACCCGGCCGAGCGCGTCCGCGGCGACTCGGGTCTGCTCGACGGCGTGTCGGAGATCGGCTCGGGCTCGGTGCCGCAGCGGCTGTGGGCCAAGCCGGCGATCACCGTGATCGGCATCGATACCACACCGGTCGCGGCCGCATCCAACACGCTGATCCCCCGGGCCCGGGCCAAGGTCAGCATGCGGGTCGCGCCCGGCGGCGACGCCGAAGCCCACTTGGACGCGCTGACCGCTCACCTGCAGCGGCACGTCCCCTGGGGGGCGCACGTCACCGTGACGCGCGGCGACATCGGTCAGCCGTATGCGATCGAGGCCAGCGGCGAGGTCTATGACGCCGCGCGGGCGGCGTTCCATCAGGCGTGGGGCGCCGAGCCGATCGATATGGGTATGGGCGGCTCCATCCCGTTCATCGCCGAGTTCGCCGCCGCGTTTCCCGAGGCGAAGATCCTGGTCACCGGTGTCGAGGATCCCGCGACCCAAGCGCATAGCGTCAACGAGAGCCTGCATCTCGGTGTGCTGGAACGCGCCGCGGTGGCAGAGGCCCTGCTGCTGGCGCACCTGGCCTGATATCGATCGAGCTATATCGACAGGTCTCGCCGAAGCTTGGCGACGTGGCCCGTGGCCTTGACGTTGTACTGCGCGACGGCGATCTTGCCTTCCTCGTCGACCACGAAGGTCGACCGAATCACCCCCTGTACCGTCTTGCCGTACATCGTCTTCTCGCCATAGGCCCCATACGCAGTCAGCACCTTGCGGTCGGGATCGGACAGCAGGGGGAATGTCAGCTTCTCGGCGTCACGAAACTTGGCGAGCTTCTCCGGCTTGTCGGGCGAGATGCCGAGGACGTCGATGCCGGCCTCGTTGAGGTCGTGCAGGTGGTCGCGGAAATCGCAGGCCTGTCTGGTGCATCCCGGCGTGGAGGCAGCCGGGTAGAAGTAGACGACGACCCGGCGCCCCTTGTAGTCGGCCAGCGATACCTTGTTGCCGTCGGCGTTGGGCAGGCTGAATGCGGGCGCTTTGTCGCCCGGTGCAAGCCGCGTGGTCTCGGTCAAAGTAGGTCCCTTCTGTTCACCGCTACGTTGGGGTCATCGCCAGCTGATCTAGGGTAGTGCCTCAGGTGTATCAGGCGAGCGCGCAGCAAGTTGGAGGACATAGTGGCGGATCGGGACCCCGAGACCATCAAGCAGGACATCGACCTCGCCCGCGACCAGTTGGCGGCGACCGTCGACTCGCTCGCCGAACGGGCCAACCCTCGCCGTCTCGCCGACGATCTCAAGGCGCGGGCCATTGAATTCGTGCAGAAGCCGGTGGTGATCGCCTCGCTGGTCGGGATCTCCTCGGTCGTCGTGGTGATCGTGGTTCGTCGGATCAGGGATCGCTGAACGAGTCGGCGCGGGCAGCGGACGCCGTTACCAATCTCCTTGCGGCACTGCGAATTTCCTCCTTGCGGAATTTCGCCTTGAGGAACTTTGCGATTCACGCGGGTTCGGCCGCGCCGGCCCGGGCCAGTGGATTGAGTTCGCGGAACGGATCGTCGGCGCGGACGGTGAGCAGCTCGGTCAGTATCGTTTCGAGCGACTGCTGAGTGGTGTTCCGGACCGACGTGACCCAATCCGGTGTCGTGACGCGGTTCGGCCTGGCAGTGTCGATCGGCGCGCCGAAGCGCAGGTACATCCGTTGCGGTCGGGGGATGAGGGTGGGGCCGACGCCTCGCAGCAAGGGCATCGCCATGTCGGCCTCGCCCGTCAGCCGGGTGCTGATCGTCCGGCTGAGCCGGCCCAACATGCTCTCCCGAGTGACCAGGCTCTTGTAGACGTCGTCGCCGCCGACGAGACCGACGGGAACGATGGGATAGTCGTATTCCACCGCGACGCGGGCGAATCCGGAACGGCCATGCCACTTCAGGCGGTATTCCTCGCCCTTGAACTTCGCGATCTCGCGGCCCCCGCCGGGGAAGACCAAAATCGTCTCGTTGTGGCGCATCAGCTCTCGGGCCGTCTCCGGCGCGCCGACAACGGCGCCGTAGGCCGTCATCAGGTCGCGACCGAACCCTCGCTGGCGGCCGAACCGGCGGTCGGCCAGCGGCCGGACCCGGGCGCCGATCGCGCGTCGGACGAAGTGCGGAACCAGTAGCACCTCGCCGCCGACGAACTGAGTATGGTTGCCCACCAACAAGAATCGGCCGTCGGAGGGCAAGTTATCCAGGCCGCTCACGTAGGGCCGCCAAAGGTCGATGGCGGGCGCGATGCCGTCGTGAACCTTCTCCAGCACTCCCCGCAAGAGCTGCACTTGGCGCGGATGGTTCATCACTGCATCGATGTCGATCGGTTCGTTCACGGAGTCATCCTCGGCTCGGTCTGCGGGGGCTCTTCCCAAGATACCAAACGAACTAGTTCGTATGAGTATGATTTTGCTGTGCGGACCACCACAGAACTGCGCGACAGCATCCTGGCCGCCGCCCGATCGGAGTTCGCGCAATATGGGCTGGCCGGCGCCCGCATCGATCGCATCGCCCGCGCCGCCGAGGCCAGCAAGGAGCGGCTCTATGCTCATTTCGGCGACAAGGAGGCCCTGTTCCGCAGCGTTGTCGCGGCCGATGCTGCCGAGTTCTTCGCCGCCGTGACGCTGGACCCTGACGCGGTGCCGGAGTTCGTCGGCGACATCTACGACCTGGCTTGTAGACGGCCCGAACACCTGCGCATGATCACCTGGGCCACCCTGGAGGGCCTAGCCCTCGACCCGCCTCGCATCGATGACCGGGATTCGTTGGCTGCCAGGGATATTCGCATCATCGAGGCCGCCCAGGCCGCCGGTCAGGTCGACGCCGGCTGGAAGCCACTGGACCTGCTGGTGCTGCTCTTCGGCATCGCGTTGGCCTGGGCGCAGTCACCCCATCGCGACGCCCTGACCGACGATCCGACGGTCAGCGCGGCGCGGCGCGCGGCTGCCGTGGAAGCGGCGCGGCGCATCGTGGCTCCCCAGACCTGAACGCGGGCGCCGCAAGCTACACCGCGACCGTCAGCTCCGACAGGCCGCGCAGCGCCACGGTGTTCTTATAGCGTGGCTCGCCGTCCAGCCGCGCGTGCGGGAAGCGCGCGGTTATCGCCGATAGGGCCATGCCGGCTTCCAGCCGCGCCAGCGGCGCTCCCAGGCAGTAATGAGTACCGCGACCAAATCCTAAGTGGCGCAACGTGCCCCGGTCCGGGTCGAAGGTATCGGGCCGGTCGAACTCGGCCGGATCACGGTGAGCTGCCGCCAGCAACAGCAGCATCGCGTCGCCCGCAGGCACGTCGACTCCTCCAATCGACATGTCCTCGGCGGCAACTCGGCCGACCAACTGTGTGGGCGGGTCGTAACGGAGCGTTTCTTCCACGACCGCCGGCGCGCGACCGGCATCGGCTCCCAGCGCCGTCCACTGAGTCGGATTGCGCAGCATGGCCAGGATCGCGTTGGCGATGAGGTTCACCGTGGTCTCGTGCCCCGCGATGAGCAGCAGGTTGCAGGTTGAGAGGATCTCGTCCTCGGTCACCTGATCGCCGGCCTCCTGCGCCGCTATCAGGCCCGAAATGATGTCTTCCCCCGGGAGGGACCGTCGCCGTTCGATCAGCTCGGAAAAGTATTCGCGACTCCAGCGAGTGGCCTTCAAGAACGCAGCAAGCCTCCGCAGCGACGGCCGCTCTTCGAACCCCCCCGACAATGAGCCGGCAAATCCGACGAACGGATCCAACGCCTGCGCGAGCAGGGCCGTCGCGTGGCTGAAGTGCGGCTCGTCCTCGAGCGGCACACCGAGCAGCTGGCAGATGACCGCAACCTGCAGCGGGTAGGCGAAGTCCGCGACGGCGTCGAACCGCCCCCGCTCGGCGATCCGATCGAGCAGCCCGTCGACCACCGCGGCGATATCGGACTTCAATGCGCTGACCATCTTCGGGGCGAACGCCTTGCTGACCAGCTGGCGCAGCCGGGTGTGATCGGGCGGGTCCATGAACAGGAATCCCGGCGGGCCCAGCGGTCGCGCCGTGGGCCAGCGCCTCAGGATGCGCTGCGCGATCGTCGACTTGAACCGGTCGCTGCTGGTCGCTGGGTGCCGCAAGACCTCGTCGCAGTCCCGGAACGTCGAGAAGACGGCCAGGTTCGCCTCGGGCAGGAGGAGCGGCCCCCAGTCGCGAAACCGCGCGTACAGGGGGTACGGATCGGCCAGGCTGTCCGGGTCCATCAGCTGCAGCAGGAGGCCTTGTGCTTCGGTCTGCTCAGCGTGCGCTGTCGTCATCCGCGGAATTGTCGCCCAGTTGCGTGACGGCGCCCCGAAATCTAGGTGTACGTCAAGAGGTCCAGCGCGCCGATAAACCGTCGGACACCCGGGAAGTGTGCGCCGTCAGGGTTTCGAACCCCGGACCCGCTGATTAAGAGTCAGCTGCTCTACCAACTGAGCTAACGGCGCTTTGGTCGCCAAGACCGCGTTTGCGACAATAACAGGCGTTCTGTCGCGGAACGAAATCCCTGGACCAGACCAGTCTAGAGGCCCGCGGGACAAGCGACCTTCCGGCATTTTGCCGACTGCTTGCACTACATCGGGCGACGTCGGTGCCGGAATATGGGCCCGGTCACCGGTGGGTCACAAATCGGTGTGAAATTCGTCGCGACGGGCCTAAAGGCCTGATGAACCGGGTGATGTTGCCGCGGTGAACGGCCCGAACCTACTAAAATGCTGCCAATCGTTCGGGGTCAGCGGTGACCAAATAGCACAGTGTCGGGAAGGTCGCTTGATGACGCCTTTGCACAGACGTCGATCGTTGCTGTCTGTTGGCATGGTGATGTTTGCTGTGATCGGCGTTGCCTGCAGCACCACCCACACCGCGGCCCCGCCGAAGGTCATCTTCGACAAGGGCACGCCATTCGCCGATCTGCTGGTTCCCAAGCTGACCTCCTCGGTGAGCGACGGCGCCGTCGGCGTCACCGTCGACGCACCGGTGACGGTGAGCGTCGCCGACGGCGTGCTCGCGTCGGTGAGCATGGTCAACGAGAACGGCAGGGCGATATCGGGTCAGTTGAGCCCCGATGGGTTGCGCTGGTCGACCACCGAGCCGCTGGGGTACAACAGGCGCTACACGCTCAGCGCCAAGGCGCTCGGGTTGGGCGCCGCGGCCAACCGGCAGATGAGTTTTCAGACCAGTTCGCCGGCTCACCTGACCATGCCGTACGTCGCTCCGGGCGACGGCGAGGTGGTGGGCATCGGTGAGCCGGTCGCGATTCGGTTCGACGAGAACATCGCGGACCGCGCCGCGGCTCAAAAGGCCATCAAGATCACCACCAACCCCCCTGTCGAGGGTGCGTTCTACTGGCTCAACAACCGCGAAGTACGTTGGCGCCCAGAGCATTTCTGGAGGCCCGGCACTACCGTCGACGTGGCGGTCAACACCTACGGTGTCGACTTGGGTGAGGGAATGTTCGGCGAGGACAACGTCAAGACGCACTTCACCATCGGCGACGAGGTCATCTCGACCGCGGACGACACCACCAAGATGGTGACCGTGCGAGTGAACGGCGAAGTCGTCAAGACCATGCCGACGTCGATGGGTAAGAACAGCACCCCGACGGCCAACGGCATCTACATCGTCGGTGGGCGGTACAAGCACATCATCATGGACTCGTCGACCTACGGCGTGCCCGTCAACTCGCCCAACGGGTATCGCACCGACGTCGAGTGGGCAACGCAGCTCTCCTACAGCGGCGTCTTCGTGCACTCCGCGCCGTGGTCGGTCGGCGCCCAGGGGCACACCAACACCAGCCACGGGTGTCTCAACGTGAGCCCCAGCAACGCGGAGTGGTTCTACGACAACAGCAAGAGCGGCGACATTGTCGAGATCATCAACACTGTAGGGCCGACGCTCTCGGGCACCGAGGGGCTGGGCGACTGGAACGTGCCCTGGCCGGCGTGGCAGGCGGGCAACGCCAACACCTGAGTGCCGGTGGCGTGCCGGCGCCACAGGAAATGCCCGGCCGGGCCATCTGTACGCAAGAATTTCGGCGTTCCGAAACCTCAGGCCGGTGCTCAGTTCATTATTCGATTGCTTGCTCAATCGGTCGTCATCTCAAATGGGTCGCTCATCAGCGGCAGTTATAGCGCCTTCGTGGTCCGCACAATTGGGAGCGATTTTAGGGTTGGCAGCATACGATCCGGTCGCTATACGAAGATTCCCCTAGTAGTAACGACAAGGCGCTCGGGCCGAAGGAGAAGTGGTAGCCGCAGCACGTCGGTAAGAGGCGCTACAAACGACCTCTGAGCTGTGGGGTGGCTGACGGGACTCGAACCCGCGACACCCAGGATCACAACCTGGTGCTCTACCAGCTGAACTACAGCCACCGTGGCCGCAAGCCGTCCCGGTCCGGGCCAACGCGCAGCGACTGTCGATACTAGCCGGTCGGTGGCTCGGCGGCCGAATCGATTGGCCCGGGCGTCTGCTCTCCGCCGCCGAGCCTGGCGGCCACCGCCTCGATTTCGCTGGTAGACGGCCCCGGTTGGGGCACGAATGCGGTCTGCCGGTAGAACTTCAATTCCCGGATGGATTCGTGGATGTCGGCCAGAGCCCGGTGCGCGAGCCCCTTGGCCGGCTGGCCGTAATAGATGCGCGGGTACCACCGCCGGCAGAGCTCTTTGATCGAGCTGACGTCGATCATGCGGTAATGCAAATACGAGTCCAGCTTGGGCATGTCGCGCGCGATGAACGAACGGTCGGTGGCGATCGAGTTGCCCGCGAGCGGCGCCATCTTGGGCTGCTTGACATGGGTGCCGATGTAGTCCATCACCATCTCCTCGGCGGCAGACAGGTCGACGGTGGATGCCTTCACCTCGTCGATCAGGCCAGAGCGCGAATGCATTTCCGCGACCACGTCGATCATCGACGACAGCGCGGCGTCGTCGGCGTGAATGACCACGTCTACTCCGTCGCCGAGGACGTTCAGATCCGCATCGGTGACCAGAGCTGCGATCTCGATCAACTTGTCCGAACCCAGGTCGAGGCCGGTCATCTCGCAGTCGACCCACACCAATTCGTCGCGCACAGCGACAGCGTAGGCGCACGCGACGCCTGCTCCGGCCTCCCCCTGGGGAAGTAGGGTGAAGTTTGCCAATTGCACGGGAAGAGGGGCAGGGCCCGATGACTGTTGAATCAGCTGCGACGCCCGCGAAACGTATCGCCAACGGCTACGCCGTCCAAGGCCAGGCGCTCGAATTGGGCACCGTCGTGGTCGACGGGCAGGTCGACCCGACCGCACGGATCCGCATCCCGCTGGCCACCATCAATCGGCACGGCCTGGTTGCCGGGGCCACCGGAACCGGCAAGACCAAGACGCTGCAACTGATCGCCGAACAGCTCAGCGCCGCAGGCGTGGCGGTGCTGATGGCCGACGTGAAGGGCGACCTGTCCGGCCTTTCCGCGCCGGGAGAGTCCAACGACAAGACCGCACAGCGGGCGAAAGACACCGGGGATGACTGGGAGCCCACGGCATATCCGGTCGAATTCTTGTCGCTGGGCACCGGGGGAGTGGGCGTGCCGGTGCGGGCAACTGTTGACAGCTTCGGTTCGGTGCTGTTGTCAAAAGTGTTGGCGCTCAACGCTACGCAGGAGTCAACGCTCGGTCTCATCTTCCATTGGGCGAAGGAGAACAATCGCCCGATGGTCACCCTGGGCGACCTCCGCGAGGTCATCAGCCACCTCACCAGTGAGCAGGGTAAGGCCGACCTGAAGGATCTGGGCGGCGTGTCATCCACGACGGGCGGCGTCATTCTGCGGGCGCTGGTGAACCTGGGGGGAGAGGGCGGCGACACCTTCTTCGGCGAGCCGAAGCTCGACCCGAAGGACTTGCAGCGCACCGACGACCAGGGCCGGGGCATCATCTCGCTGCTCGAGTTCAGTGGTCAGTCATTGCGCCCAGTCGTGTTCTCCACCTTTTTGATGTGGTTGCTGGCAGAACTGTTCGCCGGGCTGCCCGAGGTCGGTGACGTCGACAAGCCGAAGCTGGTCTTCTTCTTCGACGAGGCGCACCTGCTGTTCACCGACGCCTCCAAGGCCTTCCTCGAGCAAGTCGAACAGACCGTCAAGCTGATCCGCTCCAAGGGCGTAGGCGTGTTCTTCTGCACCCAGCTACCGACGGACGTGCCCAACGACGTCCTGTCACAGTTGGGCGCCCGAATTCAGCACGCGCTGCGGGCATTCACACCTGACGACCAGAAGGCGCTGAGCAAGACCGTCCGCACGTATCCGAAAACCGATGTCTACGACCTGGAATCGGCGTTGACGTCGCTGGGAATCGGGGAGGCCGTCGTCACTGTGCTGTCCGAGAAGGGCGCACCCACACCCGTTGCGTGGACACGCATGCGGGTGCCCCGGTCCCTGATGGCCTCGATCGGCACCGATGAGATCGCAAATGCGGCGAAAGCAAGCCCGTTGTATCAGAGGTACGGTCAGACCACCTCCCGCGAGCCAGCGCCCGCGCGGAACCCGAAGGTCGAACCGGCGCCGGGGCAGCCCGAGGCCGACTACCCGCCGGTGCCAACGAATTCGGAGCCGCCACCGATGCCTGCGCCCGCCGAGCCGACCGGCCCCGGCATGCTCGAGCAGATATTGCACGACCCAACCGTCAAGAGCGGCATCAACACCGTGATACGGGAAGCCATCCGCGGAATGTTCGGCACCGCTCGCCGCCGCCGCAAGTAACCGGGCGGTTCTTCGCCACGGCCGCCGGAGGCTATCCGCCGCCCAGCTTCTTGTAGAAGCTGCCCACTATCGGCGCGACGATGGCGCGTGGCGCGTATCCGCTGGCCACCGACATAGCCTTGGACGTCAGGCCGGGGACCACGCGCATCTTGTTGCGCGCCAGGGCATCCAGCGACACCCGGGCGGTGTGCTCCGTTGAGATCCACAGGAAGTCCGGCACCAGCCGTTCGACCAGCGATCTCTCGGCATCGTCGGGAAGATCGGTGCGTACCGGGCCCGGCGCCAAAAGAGTGACGTGAACGCCGGAACCGCGCAGTTCGCCGCGCAGGGATTCACTGAACGTGTTGGCAAACGCCTTGGTGGCGGCGTAGGTGGCGTTGAAGGGAATCGGTGAATTGCCGGCCGCCGAACCCGAAATGAGGATGCCACCCGCCTTACGGTCGATCATGCCGGGCAGCACCGCCAATGTAAGATCATGCACCGCAACGGCATTCAGCTGTACCTGGGCCTTCTCGCCGGCGGGGTCGAGGGTCGCCACCGGACCGAAGGTCGCAGTTCCCGCATTGGCGCACAGGATCGAGACGGGGCGCGTGGCCAATTCCTCACACAGCTTCGCCCGTTCGCCCGGATCGGCCAGGTCGGCGGGGCGCACTTCGACGACGACACCGTATCTTTCGGCCAGGCGGACGGCCAGGTTGTTGAGCAGGTCCTCGCGTCGCGCGGTGACGATCAAGCTGTGTCCGCGCGCGGCAAGCTCGGTGGCCAGCGCCTCGCCGATGTTCTGTGAAGCTCCGGTGACAACAGCGCGCGCGTCGGGGCTGGGAGCTGGTATCGGCATGCGCCAATCGTAGACAGCGGCCCAACCAATAGAGTGCCGGGCATGAGTCAGCCGGGGCCGGGTTCGGTCACGCCTGTGAGGTCTCGGGTGGTGGCCTGGGCGCTCTGGGACAGCGGCTCCACGGGTTTGAATGCGATCGTCGCCACCTTCGTCTTCTCCGTCTACCTGACCAGCACCGTGGGAGCCGGACTCGCGGGTCCGACCACGCCGGCGAGCTGGCTGGGTCGCGCCGGCGCCATCGCCGGGTTGACCGTCGCATTGCTGGCGCCGGCCGTGGGGGTGTGGGTGGAGTCCCCTCATCGCAGGCGAGTTGCGCTGGGGGTGCTGACCGGGCTGGCGGTCGCGTTCACCTGCACGATGTTCTTGATCCGCGATCGCCCCGGCTTCCTATGGGCCGGCTTGGTGCTGCTCGGGGCGACGGCCGCCTGCGGTGACCTGGCCAGCGTCCCCTACAACGCGATGCTGCGCCAGCTCTCGACCCCGCAGACGGCGGGCCGCATCTCGGGCCTGGGCTGGGCAGCGGGCTACTTCGGCAGCGTCCTGCTCTTGCTGGTGATCTACACCGGATTCATCTCGGGATCGGGTTCAGGCCCGGGTGCGGTGCGTGGGCTGCTGCGGGTGCCGGTGCACGACGGGCTCTACGTCCGGGAGGCGATGCTGGTGGCCGCGGCCTGGCTCGCGGTGTTGGCGCTGCCACTGCTGCTGGTCGCGCACCGCTTACCCGGCACGGCTGAGGCCATGCAACCGACAAGCATGCTCGGCGGCTACCGCAAGCTGTGGAGCGAGGTCTCTGCGGAATGGCGGCGCGACCGCAACCTGGTCTACTTCCTGTTCGCCAGCGCACTCTTCCGGGACGGTCTCGCGGCGATCTTCGCGTTCGGCGCAGTGCTGGGTGTCAACGTGTACGGCATCTCGCAAGCCAACGTGCTGATATTCGGTGTGGTGGCCAGCGTGGTGGCGGCGGTGGGTGCAGTGCTGGGTGGCTTCGTCGACCACCGGGTCGGCTCCAAGCCGGTCATCGTGGGATCGCTGTCGGCGATCGTCGCCCTGGCACTGACTTTGATGCTCCTCTCCGGCCAGGTGGCCTTCTGGGTCGGTGGGCTGCTGCTATGCATGTTCATCGGACCCTCGCAGTCATCGGCGCGCGCCCTGCTGCTGCGGATGGCCAAGGACGGCAGGGAAGGCATCGCCTTCGGCCTCTACACCATGACCGGGCGGGCCGTCGCGTTCATCGCGCCCTGGCTGTTCTCGGTCTTTGTCGACGCATTCGGCGCCGTTCGCGCCGGCCTCGGCGGAATCTGCCTGGTGTTGATGGCCGGACTGCTGGGGATGCTGGCCGTCCGTGTTCCCGCGCGCGGCCGGGCCGTAGCGGAGGACCCGTCTACTCTCTAGCGTCGCAAATGGTTATCCCCACCCCGACTCGCCGGCTTACCTGCACCCCGTCGACGGTGACCGAACAGGTGACGTTGTGGCCGATGTTCACAACCGTGACGTTCGCAGGATGGGCGGCCGACTTCGACAGGCTGACCTGCTTGTTCCACGGCAACGCCACGTTGAACTCTGTCTGTACGACGTCGCCGGTGTCGATGTACATGACGCTGATGGCGCGACCGTCGCCGGTCACGTTGTAGACGACGCTCTGCATCGCGGCGCTACCGGTCGTCTCACTGGGCGTGGCAGTGTCGCTGGGCGGCATGGGCGCGGGAACCATGGGCGGCAAGGGTGCTGTACGCGTCGACGTGGTGGTCGGTGTGCTCGAGCTCGACTCGGGCATCGCCGGCAACGGCGGAACGGCGGTCTGCGTCTTGATCGCATCATTGGCGAGCACCAGCGCAATCACCAGTGCGACGGCCACCAGTGCCGCGATCCCGGCGCCGATCCACAACCACCGCGGCGACTTCTGGCCGTTCGGCGGGCCGGGAGCGAGGCCCCCGCCGGGCAGCTCACCCGACGGCTGCAGGTCTTGCTGCCAGTACGGCGGCAGCTCTCGCGTGCTGTTGGTCTCGTACGGGCTCGGCGCCCACGGGGGAAACGTCCCGTAGCTCGGTGCGTACCGGGCCTCTTCGGCGTATGCCGGGTCGACGGGCGGCGGATATTGCGGACCCTGCGGCCCGGGCCCAGCCCCCCCGGGTCGACGTGGATCGTTCATGTCCACCTCATGGCTTGCAGGGTACCCGGGCCAGAGGCTTGAACGGCCGCGCACGCTTTGAGGTGGCGCTCAGGTGCACTGCCTTCCGGCGGTCAGAGCGGCGACGGTCATCGCCCGCATCACGGCGCGTGACCGCGCGGCGCGAGCCGACGTGGTGCGCGAATTGTCGGGGGATTTCATGCTGTGCGGGGTGGAGTTCAGCAGGCCGAAGACGGCGTGCGCGGTCAGCCGGGCGTCGGCCTCGGCCAGCGCGGGGTTCAGCTCGCGCAGCACGCCAACCCAGACCTCGACATATTGGCGCTGCGCTTTGCGCACCTCCTTGTCGGCCGCCTCTGGCAGGTGCGCGAGGTCGCGGTCCTGGATGCGGATCAGATCGGGTTCGCCCAGCGCGAAGTCGAGATGAAAATCGATGAGTCCCTCCAGGGCGGCCGCCGCATCGACGCTGCCGGACCGCACGTCCCGGGCGCCGGCGAGGAGCCGGGCGCTGATCCCCACCAGCAGCTCGACCAACAGTGACTCCTTGTTGGGGAAGTGGCGGTAGATGGCAGGCCCGCTGATGCCGGCCGCGGCGCCTATGTCCTCCAGGCGCACGGCGAGGAAGCCGCGCTCCGCGAACAACCGCTCTGCGGCCGACAGCAGTTGAAGGCGCCGGTCGGATTTCAACTGGCTGCGACGATTCGGGGCATCGGAATGGCCGGGCTGGCCCTCCGGGGCGGCCGTTGTCACCAAGGGCCTCCGTCCGCAATTCGTCACCTCGGCTGATCGCCATGAAAGTAGCATGAGTTATTCGCTGTTAACCGGAGGAAACCGTGGCAGCCGCGACAGCCGACGACGATCAGCTCTCCGTTGATCGCGGCCCGAGCGCGCCCCCGCTGCTCGAGACGACGATCGGCGCCAACCTCGCCGCCACCGCGGCCAAGCACGCGGAACGGGACGCCCTCGTCGACGTCGCTGCCGGGTGCCGCTGGAGTTATGCCGAACTGCTTTCCGCCGTACGCCGACTGGCTACGGGATTTCTGCGTGCGGGGATCAACGCGGGCGATCGGGTCGGCATCTGGGCACCAAACCGGTGGGAGTGGGTGCACGTCCAATACGCGACCGCCGAGATCGGCGCGATCCTGGTGACCATCAACCCGGCCTACCGCGCCCGCGAATTGGAGTATGCACTAACGCAATCCGGGGTGGCGATGGTGATCGCCGCCCAGGCTTTCAAGACCGCGGACTACGCCGCGATGCTGAACGAGGTGGCGCCGCGCTGCCCAGAGCTGAGGCGCATCGTGCTCTTGGACAGCGCCGGCTGGGACGACCTGGCCGGCACCGAAGCCGACCCGGCCATGTTGCGCAAGGTCGCGGCGAGGCTTGATCGCCACCATCCCATCAACATTCAATACACTTCCGGCACAACGGGATATCCCAAGGCGGCCACGCTGAGCCACCGCAACATTCTCAACAACGGCTATCTCGTCGGCGAGCTGCTCGAATACGCCCCGCACGATCGGATCTGCATTCCGGTGCCCTTCTATCACTGTTTCGGGATGGTCATGGGTAACCTGGCCGCCACGAGCCATGGCGCCTGCATGGTGGTGCCCTCGCAGGGGTTCGAACCGGCCGCGGCCCTGCGGGCGGTGCAGGCCGAAAAATGCACCAGCCTCTACGGTGTGCCGACAATGTTCATCGCCGAGCTCGGCCTGCCGGATTTCGCCGACTACGACTTGAGCAGCCTGCGCACCGGCATCATGGCCGGCGCACCGTGTCCGGCCGAGGTGATGCGTAAGGTGATCGATCGCCTGCACATGCCCGGCGTCTCGATCTGCTACGGCATGACGGAGACTTCACCGGTTGCGACGCAGACGCGCACCGACGATGCGCTGCAGCGGCGGGTCGGAACCGTCGGCCGGGTGGGTCCGCATCTGGAAATCAAGGTGGCGGACGCGACCACGGGCGAGACCGTGCCTCGCGGAGTGGCGGGCGAGTTCTGCACGCGCGGCTATTCGGTGATGGCGGGCTACTGGAAGGATCCGCAGCGAACCGCTGAGGTGATCGACGCGCAGGGCTGGATGCACACCGGCGACCTGGCCGTCATGGACGACTGTGGTTATGTCCGGATCACGGGCCGGATCAAGGACATCATCGTCCGCGGCGGCGAGAACATCGCCCCGCGTGAGATCGAGGAGTTCCTGCATACCCATCCGGACATCGTTGACGCCCACGTCATCGGGGTGCCCGACGCCCGGCATGGCGAGGAGGTCATGGCGGTGGTGATGCTGCGCGAAGGAGCTCCTGCGCTGACGGCCGAGGGGCTGCGGGAGTTCTGCACGGGCCGGATCGCGCACTTCAAAATCCCGCGCTATGTGCGGATCGTCGACGAGTTCCCGATGACCGTGACGGGAAAGGTGCGCAAGGTTGAGATGCGCCGGCAGGCGATCGATTCGCTGCGCGGCCAGAATTGAGCGTCGGGCGCTCCCTGGACGGGGTACGCCGGCGATGGTATTCTCCTTCCAGTTAATCATGATTAACTGAGTTGCGGAACCGTCCCGACGGTCCGAAACACCCCTTGCGCTGTCGACAACCGGGAGGCACTCGTGAGTTCCACCGCGACGGTCGCCCCATCGTTCGCCGAAGAGCACCGCCGGCTGGTTGGCGAATTGAACGCGAAGCTGGCCGCGGCGGCGTTGGGCGGCAACGAACGTGCGCGGGAGCGCCACGTCGGCCGTGGCAAGCTGTTGCCCCGCGAGCGGGTGGATCGCCTGCTGGATCCCGGCAGCCCCTTTGTGGAGTTGGCGCCGTTGGCTGCCGGGGGGATGTACGGAGACGAATCGCCGGGGGCCGGGATCATTACCGGGATCGGCCGCGTGGCCGAGCGCGAGTGCGTGATCGTGGCCAACGACGCCACGGTCAAGGGCGGGACGTACTACCCGATGACGGTCAAGAAGCACCTGCGCGCGCAGGAGGTCGCGCTGCAGAATCGGTTGCCCTGCATCTATCTGGTGGATTCCGGGGGCGCGTTCCTCCCGCGCCAGGACGAAGTCTTTCCCGACCGCGAGCATTTCGGGCGGATCTTTTACAACCAGGCGACCATGAGTGCCAAGGGAATTCCGCAGGTCGCCGCGGTGCTGGGTTCCTGTACGGCGGGCGGTGCCTACGTTCCGGCGATGAGCGACGAGGCCGTCATCGTCCGCGAGCAGGGCACGATCTTTCTGGGCGGCCCACCGCTGGTCAAGGCCGCCACCGGCGAGATCGTCTCGGCCGAGGACCTCGGGGGCGGCGACCTGCACTCGCGCGTCTCCGGGGTCACCGACCATCTCGCCGACGACGACGAGCACGCGCTGCGGATCGTCCGCTCGATCGCGGCCACCTTCGGCCCGCGCGAGCCCAGCCAATGGGATGTGCGGCGTCCGGTGGAGCCAAAGCACGCGCAGACCGAGCTTTACGATGTGGTACCGCCGGATCCGCGAGTGCCCTACGACGTGCACGAGGTCATTGTGCGGCTGGTCGACGGCGGCGAATTCGGCGAATTCAAGGCGAAATATGGCAAGACCCTGGTGACGGCCTTCGCGTACATCCACGGCCATCCCGTCGGGATCGTCGCCAACAACGGTGTGCTCTTCAGCGAATCCGCTTTGAAGGGAGCACATTTCATCGAGCTGTGCGACAAGCGAAGGATTCCGTTGTTGTTTCTGCAGAACATCGCCGGCTTCATGGTCGGGCGCGACTACGAGGCCGGTGGCATCGCCAAGCATGGCGCCAAGATGGTCACCGCCGTGGCCTGTGCGCGGGTGCCGAAGCTGACCGTCGTGATCGGCGGATCCTATGGCGCGGGGAACTATTCGATGTGCGGTAGGGCGTATTCGCCGCGTTTCCTGTGGATGTGGCCGAATGCGCGAATCTCCGTGATGGGCGGCGAGCAGGCCGCGTCTGTGCTGGCCACGGTCCGTGGCGAGCAGCTCGCCGCGGCGGGCAGACCATGGTCGCCCGACGAGGAGGAGGCGTTCAAGGCGCCCATCCGACAGCAGTACGAGGTTCAGGGCAACCCGTACTATTCCACGGCGCGGCTGTGGGACGACGGCATCATCGACCCGGCCGACACCAGAAGACTTGTCGGGCTTGCCCTTTCCGTGTGTGCCCACGCGCCGCTGGAACCGGTCTCCTACGGCGTCTTCCGGATGTGACGATGTTCGACACCGTCATGGTTGCCAACCGCGGCGAGATCGCGGTGCGGGTGATCCGTACATTGCGCCGGCTGGGAATCCGATCGGTCGCCGTCTACAGCGACCCCGACGCCGCCGCGCGGCATGTGGTCGAGGCCGACACCGCCGTCCGCCTGGGACCCGCCGCCGCCCGCGAAAGCTACCTGGACATCGACAAGGTGGTCGACGCCGCGCTGCGGACGGGTGCCCAGGCGATTCATCCCGGGTACGGGTTCCTCTCGGAGAACGCCGATTTCGCCGCCGCATGTGAACGCGCCGGGGTGGTGTTCCTGGGCCCGCCGGCCCGCGCGATACAGGTGATGGGCGACAAGATCACCGCCAAGAACGCGGTCGCCGCCTTCGACGTGCCGGTGGTCCCCGGGCTGGCAAAGCCGGGACTGACCGACGACGAACTCGTCGCGGCGGCCCAGGAGGTCGGCTATCCGGTGTTGATCAAGCCGTCGGCCGGCGGCGGCGGCAAGGGCATGCGTCTGGTGGACGACCCGGCCCGGCTGCGCGAGGCGCTGGTGGGCGCCCGCCGGGAGGCCGCGTCCTCATTCGGCGACGACACCCTCTTCCTGGAGCGATTCATGTTGCGACCCAGGCACATCGAGGTGCAAGTGCTTGCCGACACCCATGGCAGCGTGGTGCATCTCGGTGAACGCGAATGCAGCCTGCAGCGGCGACATCAGAAGGTCATCGAGGAGGCGCCCTCGCCATTGCTCGACCCTCACACCCGCGCGCGCATCGGGGCGGCGGCCTGCAACACCGCCCGTAGCGTCGATTACGTCGGTGCCGGAACCGTGGAATTCATCGTGTCCGCCGACCGTCCGGACGAGTTCTTCTTCATGGAGATGAACACGCGCCTGCAGGTGGAACATCCGGTCACCGAAGCGGTCACCGGCCTGGACCTGGTGGAGTGGCAATTACGAGTAGCCGCTGGGGAGAAGCTGGCGTTCGCCCAGGACGAGATCGAATTGCGCGGGCATGCCATCGAGGCACGCGTCTACGCGGAGGATCCGGCGCGGGGATTCTTGCCCACCGGCGGGCGGGTGCTGCAGGTTTTCGAGCCGTCCGGGTCCGGCATTCGGGTGGACTCGTCGCTTCAGGCCGGCACGGTGGTCGGCAGCGATTACGACCCGATGCTGAGCAAGGTGATCGCCCACGGCTCCGACCGCGACGAAGCGCTCGCGAAGCTCGACCGGGCATTGGCGCAGACCGTGATCCTCGGTGTACAGACCAACATCGAATTCCTGCGGTACCTGCTCGCCGACGATCGGGTGCGCGCGGGCGACCTGGACACCGGGCTGCTGGACGAGCGGGTTGCCGGCTTCGCCTCGCTCCCCGCGCCCGACGACGTGCTCGCCGCAGCCGGGTTGTACCGCCAATGGGCCGTGGCTTTGGCGGCGCGGCGAGCCCCAGGTAACCCGTGGGCGTTGCCGACCGGGTGGCGTCTCGGTGACGTCACCGCACCGGTGCGCACAGCGCTGCAAACTCGGCTGCTCAGCGAGACGGTGGCGGTCTGGGGATTGCCCGAGGCTGCCGAGGTCCAGGTCGGTGACGGTGAAATCCGTTCCGCCAGTGCACAGGTCGAGCCCGCGCAGATGAGCATCACGCTGGACGGGCTGCGCCGGCAATACCGATGGGCCGAGTCCGACCGGCATCTGTGGATCGCCGACGAGCGGGGAACCTGGGACCTGCGCGAGGCGGAGGAGCAAAAGATCCATCGCTCGGCGGGGACGCGACAGGCCGAGATTCTCAGTCCGATGCCGGGTAGTGTCATCGCCGTTCAGGTCTCGTCCGGAGCTCAGGTCTCCGAGGGCGACGTGGTGGTGGTCGTCGAGGCGATGAAAATGGAACACTCGCTGGCCGCGCCGGTTTCGGGCCGAGCCGAGGTGCTCGTGTCCGTCGGCGATCAGGTGACGGTCGACCAGGTGCTGGCCCGACTGGATGAAGGAAGCAAGGACGAAAGATGACAACATCGGTTACGGCGGGAACACTGCCGAAGGAATACGAGGACCTTCGCGACACGGTGGCCGACTTCGCGCGCACCGTGGTCGCGCCGGTGTCGGCCAAACACGATGAGGAGCATAGTTTCCCGTACGAAGTCGTCGCCAAGATGGGCGAGATGGGGCTCTTTGGCCTGCCGTTTCCGGAAGAGTACGGCGGCATGGGGGGTGACTACTTCGCGCTGTCGCTCGCGCTCGAGGAGCTCGGCAAGGTCGACCAGTCCGTGGCGATCACTCTGGAGGCCGGCGCCAGCCTCGGCGCCATGCCGATTTACCGCTTCGGCACCGAAGAGCAGAAGCAGAAATGGTTGCCCGACTTGATATCCGGCCGGGCGCTCGCCGGATTCGGGCTCACCGAGCCCGGGGCCGGTTCCGACGCGGGGGGCACCCGAACCACTGCTCGCCTGGACGACGGCGAGTGGGTGATCAACGGCAGCAAGCAATTCATCACCAACTCCGGGACCGACATCACCTCACTTGTCACCGTCACGGCGGTCACGGGAAGCCTCGCCGGTGGCAAGAAGGAGATTTCGACCATCATCGTGCCGAGGGGCACAACGGGTTTCACCGTGGAACCGGTCTACAACAAGGTGGGGTGGAACGCGTCGGACACTCACCCACTGAGCTTCGCCGACGCGCGTGTCCCCGAGGAAAACCTGTTGGGCGGGCGGGGGACGGGCTACGCGAACTTCTTGTCGATCCTGGACGAGGGCCGCATCGCGATCGCCGCGCTGGCGACGGGAGCCGCGCAGGGCTGCGTCGACGAAAGCGTCAAGTACGCCAAGGAGCGCCAGTCGTTCGGTCAGCCGATCGGCTCCTACCAGGCGATCAGCTTCAAGATCGCGCGGATGGAAGCGCGCGCCCACGTCGCTCGCGCGGCCTACTACGAGGCGGCCGCAAAGATGTTGGCGGGCAAGCCCTTCAAGAAGGAGGCGGCAATCGCCAAGATGGTCGCCTCGGAGGCGGCGATGGACAATGCGCGCGACGCGACCCAGATCCACGGTGGCTACGGCTTCATGAACGATTATCCGGTGGCGCGCCACTACCGCGACAGCAAGATCCTCGAAATCGGCGAGGGCACCACCGAAGTGCAGTTGATGCTCATCGCGCGATCGCTGGGGCTTTCCTGATGACAGCCGGGGGTAACTCGATTATCCAGCGGGGCTTGTGGTTCGAGGAGTTCCAGGTCGGCACCACGTACCTGCACCGGCCGGGCCGGACGGTCACCGAGGCCGACAACGTGTTGTTCACGACGCTGACGATGAACACCCAGTCGCTGCACCTCGACGCGGCGTGGGCCGCGCAGCAGCCGGGCTTTCGGGGGGAGCGCCTGGTGAACTCGATGTTCACCCTGTCAACGCTGGTGGGGCTGTCGGTTGCGCAGCTGACGCTGGGCACCATCGTGGCCAACCTGGGCTTCTCGGAGGTGTCGTTCCCCAAGCCGCTCTTCCACGGCGACACCCTGTACGCCGAGACCGAGGTGACCGACAAGCGCGAGTCGAAGAGCCGCCCCGGCGAGGGCATCGTCACGTTCGCCCACACCGGCCGCAACCAACACGGTGACGTCGTGGCCACCGCATCGCGAAAGACGATGGTGCGCAAGCGACCCGAGGGATCCGAGGGAGAAGCCTGATGGCGCTTACGCACACCGGGCCGGGATGGTTGTTCTGCCCCGCCGATCGCCCCGAGCGGTTCGGCAAAGCCGCGGCGGCCGCCGATGTGGTGATCCTGGATCTGGAAGACGGGGTAGCGGCCAAGGATAGGGATGCGGCCCGCATCGCGCTGATCGAGACGCCGCTGGATCCCGAACGCACGGTGATACGGGTCAACCCCGCCGCCACCGATGATCATCAGGCCGACCTCGAGGCGCTCTC
>NZ_JAFBAT010000259.1 GCF_019247615.1 Mycobacterium sp.
CGAGCGCCTCGGCGGCCGCGGCGACGATCGCACGCGCCGTGGCGTCGCCCTCTGCGGCGAGGACGTCGGGCGCGAACGATGCGAGCCCGGCCGCATCGGTGAGCTGCGCGGGCCAGGTCTCCGGCGCGCCGAAGTGGGCGCGGGCGGCGTCGAGCAGCGTGGTGGAGGGGCCGCGGCCGTCGTGGGCGCGCAGCGCCGCGCGCAGCCCTGCGGCGCCGATCCACGCGCCGCCGCCCTCGTCGCCCAGCCACGGGCCCCAGCCGTCGGCGGTCCGCAGCGTCCCGTCCGCGTCGATCGCGATCGCCACGACGCCGGTACCCGCAATCAGCACACCCCCTGGCCGACCGTCGAGCGCACCCGCGTGTGCGATCACGGCGTCGCTGCTCACCGCGACGCGTTCGGCTCCCAGCGTGGCCAGCAGCGCATCGCCCAGTGCGCGGGCCGCGTCCGGCGCCGCCATCGCCCCCGCGGCGCCCACGATCACGTCGTCGACCGGTCCGAGCTCGCGCGCTAAATCGCCGGCCAGGGCCAGGATGGCCGCCTGCGCGGCCCGCACGCCGCCAGGCGTCGCGAGCCCCGGCGCCCCCGGCCCCTCGACCGTCCGACCGCCCGCCGCCGCCCGGCAGCGCGTCTTGCCGAGATCGACGGCGAGTATCACCGCGGGGCCGGCTATCGGCTGAGCAACGCGTCGACGTTGGTGTGGAACAGGCCGGGCATCTCCGGCTCCTGGCAGCCCGTCCGCCGATAGTCCGCCAACGGCGTCGCGGTCCCCTCGGAATGGGGATAGTCGCTGCAGAACATGAACACGTCGCCGGCGGCCTCGGTCAGCTGCCGGGGATTCTCGTAGGAGAAGGACGACACCCGCACGTGGTCGAGGAAGTACTCGCTCGGTCGCCGGGACAGGTCCGCCACCGGCTTGCCGTTGAGCTGGGTGGTGAACGCCGACGCACCGTCCAGCATCAGCAGAAACTGCGGCACCCACGCGGAGCTGAGCTCGACCACACCGAACCGAAGACGTGGATGACGGTCGAAGACGCCGTGCAGGATCAGGTCGGACAACGCCAGTGCCGGCGGCACCCACAGGAATACCGCCTCGGTGGCGGGCACCAGGTCATGCTCGGGATCGTCCTGATACCAGCAGTCGTCGAAGACCCGCACTTGGTCGGCGACGTGGAACACCGGCGTGATGGCGTGGTCGACGAACGCGGACCAGATCCGGTTGTGGGCGGGGTGTGAGAGTTGCCGGCCGTCCACCGGGCCGGCGCCGATCATGGCCAGCGAGACGCCGGAACCGGCCAGGGCGTCGAGCTCGGCCTCGAGCCACTCCGGGTCGCGCAACGTCAGATGTGCGACCGGGTGAAGTCGTCCGGCGCCGTCAGCCCGGACCGCCGCGCACCACCGATTCCAGGCCGTCATGTTGGCGGTCATCGCCGGGAGGGACGGCGCGAGGCGCCGCTCCCAGAGCAGTCCGAAATTCGGGAACACCACCGCCTCATCGACCCCCGCGGCGTCGAGCCAGCCAAGGCGCGCGGCGGGTTGCCAATAGGCGTCGGGCAGGGCGTCGTCGTACCGATAGGAGGCAGGTTCCCCGGCCCGTTGGCGTTTGCGGTGCTCCCCGCAGGACGCGGTGTTGCCGGGAAGGTGGACGTCGGCCAGGGCGAGGTGAGCGCCGCGCCAGTTGAGCCAGGTGTAGCCGAGTTCGTCATCGACCAGGCTCAGCGCTTCGTCGCGTACCGTCGGGTCGATGTAATCCGCCCACATCGAGCGGCTCTCGTAGAGGTGCTGGTCGGAATCCACTACCCGCGTCACACCGCCAGTTGTCCCACCGGCATTCCCGCGAGTCAAGGCCGGCCGGCCGCGCGTGTGCCGAGCGCCGAGTTCAGCCCACCTGCTTCAGCGTGTAGTGGGCGTTGGTCCGCTTGGGGTCGTCGGCGAGCCTGTTCACCTCTTGGCGGATCGGCTCGACAGCACCGCCGAAGACGCCGGGGCAGCCGTCGGGGCACCTGACCTCCCACCACATGTCCGTCTGGTGCGGCGGCCATGCCGCCAGTTGTCCGCCTCTCGGTTGGTAGCCGATGTGGGACGAAGGCTTGATGAGGTTACCGATGTGATGGTGTGCAGGGCAGAAGAGCGATACGTCAATACCGAGGTGCTCTGTGTGGTCCATGGCCGCCATTCTGCGCGCCGAGATGTGTCGATGTCGTCGAGCCGCGTGACTGCGATCTTGCTTGCCGCGGCGCGCTAGGCGGAAGTTGGCCCTACCCGTCGGTGGCAATGATGCGGATGCCCGTGACGATCTCCGGCTCGATGGCCACGACGGTGTCGGCGTGGTTTATCCAGGGATGCAGCAGTTGCTCGTAGCGCCCGGCCTGATCGGGGTCCGTGATGGTGCGCGCGCGGCCGGTGACGACGACGCTCCATCCCGTGTGAGACTGCAGGTCGATACTGTCGGCCTCGTAGGCGACCACGACGCCGCCGTTGGACCGCACGGCCGTGGAGATGGCGGCCGTGAGTCGGGTGCGGATGATGATCCGGCCTTCGTCCACAACATGATTGACCGGGCGAATCGCAGGAAGTGATTTGATGGTGAACACGACGCGCCCGTAGCTGATGCCGGCCAGTAGCCGCATCGCCTCATCGTCGTCCAACCGCTGAGCGCCAGCGGCGGGCTGCGCCAAGCCCAGCCCGCCGTCATAACTCCAGGCGTTCACGCACTCAAGAGTCCGTCTCCGGCACGCCGCGCGTTAGGGCCGTAGGACCTCACCCTGGATGACAACAAGCCCCGGCGCGGGCGCGGCAGCCAGAGCCGTCCTTCGGATCGGTGTGCGCCGGGGCTGGGCTCTGCCCCGTCGACCTCACCAACTTGCGAACTTTTCCAAATACTTCCTGATTTGTTCCAGGGGGACTCCGGTCGTGTGCTGGCCGGACCGGCTGCCCAAAATCAGGTGGTTGGTGTCGAGGTCGTACAGCAGGTATTCGTCATCGCGTAGCCGCGTGACGAGCATTGCGGACTGGGCGGCCAGCAGCTGAATCTGCCCCGGATCCTGGGTGGTCAATTGGCGCGCCTCCTTGCAACAGCGGAGTTTGATGCCCGGCGTCTTCATGCCCGGGGTGCCCGGGCAATGAGAACGGCATACCCAGAATCCCGCGCTGTATCCCGTGTCGTCCATCGGCGCGGTCTGCCCCGGCCGGTTGGCGGAAAACCGCCCATCCGACGGCACGGGGCCGGTGATGGCTCAGCGGTTGGTCGGTCGGGTGTGCCCTTCCGATCTTGATCCAAGGGGCCGGGCTTCGAGCATTGCGAAAGCTGGTGCGCGATACTCGGATTGAACCAGTGACCTCTTCCGTGTCAGGGAAGCGCTCTCCCGCTGAGCTAATCGCGCTTTGGGGTTCGAACCTGGAGGTGGAGACGGGAATCGAACCCGTGTGCACGGCTTTGCAGGCCGTTGCCTCACCACTCGGCCACTCCACCGCGGGGGATTGATGCTATTGCACCTTCGAGCGGACGACGGGATTCGAACCCGCGACCCTCACCTTGGCAAGGTGATGCGCTACCAACTGCGCTACGTCCGCGCGCAACGGGCGAGATCGTCGCGCGTCGCGAAGGACGACGATAGTCCACCTGAGCGGGCGCACACAAATCTTTCGGTTGCGTTGCGGCTCTAGGCTAGCGTCGCCTCGCGACGCATGTGGCGCGTTCAGCGAAGTCCGACTCGTGCTAGTCTTCGACCTCGTTCGCCCCTCGGCGCCGGTCCCGTGGCTCAGTGGAAGAGCGTCCGCTTCACACGCGGAAGGTCGCTGGTTCGATCCCAGCCGGGACCACCAGAATCAGTGCAGGTCACACGATTTTCAGCCGCCTGCCTTGCGATCCCCCTCCTGCAGCGCGACCGGTTTATCCGCCGTTTATCCGCCGTCATCCGCTCGTAATCCGCTGTCGCGGTCATCCGCCGAGGCCGTCGAGCGCATCCGCCACCCGGTCGAGGTCG
>NZ_JAFBAT010000283.1 GCF_019247615.1 Mycobacterium sp.
GGCTCATGTCCCGCCTTCAGCAAATCTCGACCGGGGGCCGGTATTGACCGCATCAGACAAACTCGTCTACTGGCACTTCATGGAATTGATGCGCGCCGGGAACCGGCGGTGCAAGCCAGCCGGGTATGTGATAGGAATTCGCACGGATCAGAGTGACCGCTGAATTCCGTGCGATCGCTGGGCTGGCATTGATTTGTTATAGAGCCGCAATTCCAGCGTCGCCGGGAGGCGGCAAATCGGGGGCTGGCGGAGGTGGAACTTGCGCGTCGACAAGAACGGGCGGCGCATCCGGCGGGGGCGGAGCGTCCGGCGGCGGAGGCGGCGCATCCGGGGGCGGAGGCAATGCGGCGTCGCCATCGGGCGGCATCGGTAAGAACATGTGGTGGGTGAATCCGGCCTGGTAGGCGCCAGCGCCGCCGACGTGGACGCCGCCGCGTTCACCACTGGACACGGCGGTGCCGTCCGGCAGGGTTACAGCCGTATGGCCGCCGTTCCAACCGATCACCAACGCATTGGGCGCGGTTCCGTATTGAAAGCCCCGCGCTAATAACGCTGCTTCCTCGTTTCCCGTATTGAATCGGCTGCCGAAAATCGGCCTGTCGGCCGCCGCGTTGGCAATCCATGAAGCCAGCCCGGAGCAGTCGGTTCCCGCGGGCGTATCCCCGCCCACAACATAAGGCGTACCGGAAACCTGATTGATAAGCGACATTAATGCTGCCAGAACAACCATGGGCAGGGACGCTAACAAGAAAGGTCATTGGCCGCCAAAAATTGTGTCGTGCGTCATGTGCAAATTCGGCAATGGCGTGCGCCACATTCGCAGCAAACTAGACGCCGGTATTCCGCGGCACCCCGGCCCGTAGGGTCATCGACCGAAACGTCACCGGCCGGCCAAGCACGCTCAGCGTGGCCGTTTGGATGACTCGCCGCCGTGACAGCTCGTCAGCTTCACCGCTCGGCGTGCTGGAGAGCCCGAACGGCGCGGTCGCGTCCCGGTGCTCGCTAAACTGCGATGAACGTTGCGTTAGGTCCAGCGCTGCTCACCCGACGCCGTGAGTCTTGTGACGAGGAGGATTCATCGTGGTGAGAGCCGTCGCCTTATTAGCCCTTGCCGTCGGATTGGCTGTGCCGGCCTATGCGGACACCACCGACGACGCGTTCCTCACGAACCTCGGCACGTCCGGCATGGATTACGGCGCCCCCGACAAAGCAATCCAGGTCGCGAAAAATGTGGTCTGCGCCACCCTGAGCAATAACCCCAATACCCCCAACGCGGAGCTGGTAACCAAAGTCACCGACGTAACGCATTGGCCCCCGCTCAACGCCGCCTACTTCACGGGCGCCGCGATCCAGGCCTACTGTCCGCAATACGGCTCCATTGCCGCCCCGAGCGTCCCGAGGAGGGCTCCCACTGCCCCCAGTACGGCCCCGCCGAAGTCGACGACGCCATCGGTCCAGCCCGCGGCTACGCGGATCAGCATCCCCGCCGACCGGAGGTAGGTACGGGCAACTGCCGCACTTCTTGGACTGCCGGGACGTTGCCGGGAGCCGGAAGTCGGTAACGTCGCGTACGGACCGCCGATTGTGGTCAGCGGAACGTCGAACGCACGTCTGGTAAGCCGTCGGCTATTTCTTCGACGCCGACGCTTGTCCGTGGCGAAATTCGACCACATCCCCGTCGGCCATGACGTAGTCCTTGCCTTCCATGCGGACCTTGCCGGCGGCCTTGGCCGCCGCCATCGACCCGGCGGCGATCAGGTCGTCGTAGGACACGATCTCGGCCTTGATGAAACCCTTTTCGAAATCGCTGTGAATCACCCCGGCCGCCTTGGGCGCGGTGTCGCCTTGGTGAATTGTCCACGCCCGCGCCTCTTTTGGGCCGGCAGTCAGGAACGTCTGCAGTTTCAGGGTGTGAAAACCCGCACGGGCCAGGGCGTCGAGCCCCCGCTCGGTCTGCCCGATCGATTCCAGCAGCTCGGCGGCCGACTCGTCGTCGAGCTCGGTCAGCTCCGATTCGATGGCGGCGTCCAGGAACACCGCGTCGGCGGGCGCGACGAGCCGACGCAACTCGGCGACCCGCGCAGCGTCGGTCAGCACGGACTCGTCGGCGTTGAAGACGTACAGGAATGGTTTGGTGGTCAGCAGGTTGAGCTCGCGCAGCGGCGAGACGTCGACGCCCGCGGCGAACAGGGTCGTCCCACCGTCCAATGTCGCCTGAGCCGCCACCGCCGCGTCGTACATCGGCTTGCGCTCCTTGTTGGTTCGAGCCTCCTTCTCCAGCCTCGGCAGCGCCCGCTCCAGGGTCTGCAAATCCGCCAGAATCAATTCGGTCTCGACGACCTCGATGTCGGATTTGGGGTCGACCCCGCCTGCGACGTGCGTCACATCGTCGTCGGAAAAAACCCGGACCACCTGGCAGATGGCGTCGCACTCGCGAATGTGCGCCAGGAACTTGTTACCCAGCCCGGCGCCTTCGGAGGCTCCCTTGACCAGCCCGGCGATGTCTACGAAAGTGACCGGCGCCGGGACGATGCGCTCGGAATGAAAAAGCTCCGCGAGTTTGGCCAGCCGCGGGTCCGGCAGCGCGACCACACCCTCGTTGGGTTCGATCGTCGCAAACGGATAATTGGCCGCCACCACGTCACTTCGGGTCAGTGCGTTGAACAGCGTGGATTTGCCGACGTTGGGCAGGCCCACGATTCCCAGGCTCAGGCTCACGGGGAATCAAGTCTAGGTTGCTGGGCGCCGACCCATGGCGCGCCCGGCATCTCGATAAGGTCTTTACGGGCGTTTCGGCACATTCCCGGTACGGTCTACATGTGTCAGCACAGCGCGAAGCGTCGGCGGTCGAGGCCGGCCACCGTTCGATCCACCCGAACATCCCGGGCGTTCCGTGGTGGGCCGCGCTGGTCATTGCCCTCACCGCGACCGCGATCGGGTACGGCATCGATGCCGGATCGGGTCACAAGGAGCTGACCCACGTCTTCGCCATCTTCTATATCGCCGGCTGCGTGGCCGCGGTCCTGGCCGTTCGCCAGGAGGGCGTGTTCACCGCGATCATTCAGCCTCCGCTGATACTTTTCTGCGCGGTACCCGGTGCCTACTGGCTTTTCCACGGACGCAAAATCGGCAACCTCAAAGACCTCCTGATCAACTGCGGCTATCCGCTCATCGAGCGGTTCCCCATGATGCTCGGCACCGCCGGTGGCGTACTGCTGATCGGTCTGATCAGGTGGTTTTTCGGGAAGTCGCAGCGGACAGGGACCGAGACCGCGCACGGCGACCAAACCGGCGAGTCGGCCCGATCACACTCCTTCATCGGCGCCGTTGCCGCGAAGCTGGGTTCGCTTCTTGCGCCGGGCACCCACGACGAGGATCTCGGCGGCGATCCCGGGGAGGCGGCACCGCCACGGCGCACTCGCGCGCGCACCTCTCGGGAGGCCACCGCCCGCAGCGACCGGTCGGCGCGTGGCGGTCGGTCCGCCACACGCCCCACCCGAACCCATTCCCGGCACGCGCGGCCGGCCACGGAGGACGACCACGAGCCCGTCGCAGAGCGCCCCCGGCGGCGGCGCCAGGCCCGTCCCCGCGACGCCGATCCTGCCGACATCCCGGGCCGGACCCGCCGTCGTCCCCGGCCGCAGGGCGATCCCGAGCCACTCGGGCAGCCGCCGCGAGAAACCCGTCGCGAAACGCGGCGGAACGGGGCCAATCCCTACGAGTGGCCGTACGACCAGGAAATGCCACGTAGCAGCCGCTTCGACGGCCCGAACCGGTACGGGGACAGGTACGAGGACAGGTACGAGCCGCCCGGCGCCAGCGGGCGTTTCAATCGCTATGCGCCGTACGAGGCGGACCCAGCCTACGAGCCTCCCCGGCGCCGGCGCGCAGCTGCCGGTGGGCCAAACGGCGCAACGCCGACACATCACCCGATCTCGCGCGTCCGCTACCGCGGGCAGGCGCCGGTGAATGAGTCCCGGCCCGAGCCGGGCGGCGAGCCGCGCGCCGAGCGCCGCAGCCGATCACGGCCGCCCGCGCCCCCTGCGGAGTCCTGGGAGTACGACGTTTAAAGGGCCGAGCGGATTTCCCGCGGCAGCGCGAACACCAGGGTCTCCTGGGCCGTCGTCACCGGCTGGACCAGGTCGTATCCGCATTCGCCGAGCCGCTCCAGCACACCACGCACCAACACCTCGGGGACCGACGCACCCGAGGTGACCCCCACCGTGGTGACGCCGTCCAACCACGCCGGGTCGATGTCGTCGGCCCAATCCACCAGGTGAGCGGCCGCGGCTCCGCCGCCGAGCGCCACTTCCACCAGCCGCACCGAATTCGACGAGTTGCGCGATCCGACGACGATGACCAGCTCACATTCGGGGGCCATCGCCTTGACCGCGACCTGCCGGTTTTGGGTGGCGTAGCAGATGTCGTCGCTGGGCGGGTCCTGCAGCTTGGGGAAACGTTGCCGTAGCCGCTCGACGATCTCCATCGTTTCGTCGACCGACAGCGTGGTCTGCGACAGCCAGACCACCTTGTTCTCGTCGCGTACCGTCACGCCGTCCACCGCCTCGACCCCGTCGACCAGCTGCACGTGATCGGGCGCTTCGCCGGCGGTTCCGATGACCTCCTCGTGGCCCTCATGACCGATGAGCAGGATGTCGTAGTCGTCCCGCGCGAATCGCCTGGCTTCGTTGTGCACCTTGGTCACCAACGGGCAAGTGGCATCGATGGTGCGCAGACTGCGTTCGGCGGCGGCGGCGTACACGGTGGGTGCGACTCCGTGTGCGGAGAACACCACGATGGCGCCCTCGGGCACCTCGTTGGTTTCCTGGACGAACACCGCCCCAGCCTTCTCCAGGGTGTCCACCACGTGGCGGTTGTGCACGATCTCGTGGCGCACGTAGACCGGTGCCCCGTGCTTTTCCAGCGCCCGCTCCACCGTCTCCACGGCCCGGTCCACGCCCGCGCAATACCCGCGCGGCTCGGCCAGCAGAACCCTCCTGCGGGCTGGTTCCGTGGCTTTCGCGGACTTCACGGCGCCGGGGATTCCCACGTCAACAGTCGGCGGCATGACATTCAGGGTACTTACCCCCGACATCGAGGGCACGTGGTCCCGCCGGCACACGGCGCGCGGCTTGGCGTTAGCCGCCCCTTGAGGCAGTCTTGGTCACATGGCTACTGCACCGTACGGAGTTCGGCTGTTGGTCGGCGCGGCGACAGTCGCCGTCGAGGAGACAATGAAGCTGCCGAAGACCATCCTGATGTACCCCATGACCCTGGCCAGCACGGCAGCACACCTGGTGATGCGATTTCAGCAGAACCTGGCCGAGCTGGCGATCAAGGGGGACAGCACGCTGGAGTCCTTGTTCCCGCCGAAGGAGGAGAAACCGGAGTGGGCGACCTTCGACGAGGACCTGCCGGATGCCGCCGAGATCTCCGGGGCTGACGCTGTCGCATCGCCCGAGGGCGGCGACGCCGATCGCCGGGCCGAGGGACGGTTCGCGTTGTACTCGATTACCGACGCGCCCGAGGCCGCCAATCCGCCGACCAACGCCGCGGCCCAGTCGACGAAGTCGGGTGCGGCCAGCGCAAAAGCCACAAAAGGCACAAAAGGCACAAAAGCCACGAAGGCACCGGCGATTCCGGAACCGCCGGTGGCCGCCGAACTGGACTATCCGACGCTGACGCTGGCCCAGCTGCGGGCCCGGCTGCAGTCGCTCGATGTCGACGAGCTCGAGGCGCTGCTGGCCTATGAGCAGGCCACGAAGGCCCGTGCACCGTTCCAGACGCTGCTCGCCAACAGGATCACCCGCGCGAACGCGAAGTGACCTCCCAGCTCAACTCCGCGGAGAACCCCTTTCCGGTGCGGGCGGTAGCGATCCGGGTCGCCGGCTGGATCGACAAGCTCGGCACGGTGTGGGTTGAGGGCCAGCTGGCCCAGATCACCATGCGGCCCGACTCCAAGACCGTGTTCATGGTGTTGCGTGATCCGGCCGCCGACATGTCGCTGACCGTGACCTGTCCGCGCGACCTCGTCCTGGATGCGCCGGTCAAACTGGCCGAAGGCGCTCAGGTGGTGGTGTGCGGCAAGCCCTCCTTCTATACCGGGAGGGGCTCGTTTTCCTTGCGGCTCAGCGAGATTCGTGCCGTTGGCGTCGGCGAGCTGCTGGCGCGCATTGACCGGTTGCGCCGGCTGCTGGCCGCCGAAGGACTCTTCGACCCGAGGCTCAAGCGGCCAATCCCCTTCCTGCCCAACATGATAGGCCTGATCACGGGTCGGGCCAGCGCCGCGGAACGCGACGTCATGACGGTGGCGGGCGGGCGCTGGCCGGCGGTGCGTTTCGCCGTGCGAAACACCGCGGTCCAGGGGCCGAACGCGGTCCCGCAGATCGTCGAGGCGTTGGCCGAACTCGACCGCGAACCTGAGGTCGACGTGATCGTGCTGGCCCGCGGCGGCGGCAGCGTTGAGGACCTGCTGCCGTTCTCGGACGAGACGCTGTGCCGCGCGATCGCGGCGTGCCGCACGCCGGTGATCAGCGCGGTCGGGCACGAGCCCGACAATCCGCTGTGCGACCTGGTGGCCGACCTGCGCGCCGCCACGCCCACCGACGCGGCCAAGACGGCGGTGCCCGACACCGCAGCCGAGCGCCGGCTCGTCGAGGACCTGCGCCGGCGCAGCGCGCAGGCGTTGCGCAATTGGGTGTCTCGCGAACAGCGCGCGCTGACCCAGTTGCGCAGCCGACCGGTGTTGGCCGACCCGCTGGCGGCGCTGACGGCACGCGCCGACGAGATTCACCGTGCCCGCTCGGCGGTCCGCCGCGACATCGGTCGGCTGGTCGAGGCCGAAACCGACCGTATCGGTCATCTGAGCGCCCGGCTGGCCACGCTCGGCCCGGCGGCCACGTTGGCCCGCGGCTACGCCGTGGTGCAGACGGTTCCCGACGCCGGGGCTGCGGCGGTGTTGAGGTCGGTCGGCGACGCGCCGCCGGGCACCCGGCTGCGCATACGGGTCGCCGACGGGGCCGTGGGGGCGGTAAGTGAGGGGCTGACCGATGGTCACTAGCGACGACCATCCGGTTACGCCTATTAGTCAGCTCGGCTATGAAGCTTGCCGGGACCAGCTGATCGAAGTGGTGCGGGCCCTGGAACAGGGCGGGTTGGACCTCGAGACGTCGCTGCAACTATGGGAAAAAGGGGAACAACTCGCAAAAAGGTGCGAAGAGCATTTAGCTGGCGCACGTAAGCGAGTCGAGGACACCCTGGCCGCGGGCCGCGCCGAGGAGGGCTGAAACCCGTCGGGTCCGCGGGGTCGATCCGCCATTTGTTTTCAAATTTGGAACACGTTTCAGTATGCTTCCGGCATGGGTGATCCATCACTGACAACCGAACTCGGCCGCGTCCTGGTCACCGGCGGCTCGGGTTTTGTCGGCGCCAACCTGGTGACCACCTTGCTCGACCGCGGATACCACGTCCGCTCCTTCGACCGGGCCCCGACACGGCTGCCCGAGCACGACCGCCTGGAGGTGCTACAGGGCGACATCACCGACCCGACCGTCTGCGCCAAGGCGGTGGACGGCATCGACACGGTGTTCCACACTGCGGCGATCATCGAGCTGATGGGCGGGGCGTCGGCGTCCGAGGAATACCGGCGGCGCAGCTTCGCCGTCAATGTCGACGGCACCAAGAACCTGCTACGCGCCGCGCAGGCGGCCGGCGTGAAGCGGTTCGTATACACCGCATCGAACAGCGTGGTGATGGGCGGTCAGCGCATTGCCGGCGGCGACGAAACCATGCCGTACACCACACGGTTCGACTCCCTGTACACCGAAACCAAGGTGGCTGCCGAGAAATTCGTGCTCTCCGAGAACGGCAACGGTGGCGTGCTGACCTGTTCCATCCGGCCGAGCGGCATCTGGGGCCGCGGCGACCAGACCATGTTCAAGCGGTTGTTCGAAAGCGTCGTGGCCGGCTACCTGAAGGTGCTCGTCGGCGGGAAAAACGCCAAGCTGGACAACTCGTACGTGCACAACCTCATTCACGGGTTCATCCTGGCCGCCGAGCATCTCGTCCCCGGCGGAACCGCACCCGGCCAGGCTTACTTCATCAACGACGGTGAACCCATCAACATGTTCGAGTTCGCTCGACCGGTAGTCACGGCCTGTGGCGTACGTTGGCCGCGTGCGCGGGTCTCCGGCCGGCTGGTGCGCGACGTGATGGCGGTGTGGCAGCAGTTGCACTTCCGGTTCGGGTTGCCCAAACCGCCGCTGGAACCCAATGCCGTCCAACGCCTTTACATTGACAACTATTTTTCAATCGCGAAGGCCGAGCGCGACCTGGGCTATCGTCCGCTGTTCACCACCGAGCAGGCGATGGCCGAGTGCCTGCCGTACTACAAGGAACTTTTCGAGCAGGTCAAGGCGGCGTCCAAACCCCACGTGGCGTCCGTGGTTGCAAGCCCGCCACCGGAGTAGAGCACAACGAAAGCCAGCCGGCGGCTCGCGTCTCCTCTGCTCACCGACCGTGGTGGCTAGGTACGGGTTTTGACGAATTTTCGTCCATATCGCCCACGGTCGACGCGCGATTTCTCGTCGCCGCCGGCGATCAGCGGAAGCTGACCATCTCGGTGCCCCAGGCGGCCCGGATGCCGGCGTCGACGTCGCGGACGACGGTGTCGCGCCTGCCGATGATCAGGCAGGCACGGTCGGGGACCTGGTACGGAGCCCAATCCGGCTCGCCGCCGACGCCCGCGGGCTTGCCGTAGGCGGCGAAGTTGAGCCAGCGGGTACGCACCCGCTTCGAGACCGCCTTCGCGGTCTTGACGCCGCCGAGCTTCAAGGTCGGGTCCTTCGGCGCACCGAGATTGCCCCACACATAAGGTAATTCGGTGGCGTGGGCGGCGCCGACCAGCAGGAGCTTCAGCAACGGGGTCGAGTAGTCGAATCGGTACAGATACACCGGCGCCACCCGCCGGTGGCCCTCCGACAGCCACACCGACGGCATGCGGAACCCGACGTCGGTCGCGATGCTCAAATATCTTGCCCGGCGCGGCATTCGGGAGTACGCCGACACGATCTGCTCCTGAGTGGGCAATTGCAGGTCGGGCTGCTCGGCGGCAATCTGGGTGAACATCGACGTGATCGCACGCGGGGTGACCGGCATCAGCGGCGAGCGCATCAGCCGGAAGAGCGCCGCCTCACGCTTGTTGCTGCCGATGATCACTGGGACGGGGTGCGTGCGGCCCTGCTGCGCCAGCTTGACCGGGTAGTCGTGCAGCAGCTCACCGTCGACGATCGGGACGAACGCGAGCGTACCCGGATTTCGCACAGGGACCTCGTCGAAGACCTCTTGCGATGCGGCGATGATCGCGGCGATCGGCGCTTCGACCAACCTGCCGGCGTCGGACGGGGTCACTCCCATCTTGTCCAGGACGCTGACCGCGACACGCTGTGCCCTCTCGCGGTCGTAGACCGACGTGGCCGGCGAGCTCTGAGCGATCGCGCCGGCGAACAACCCCTCGGCCGCGGGGGCGGCGAGCAGCGTCGTGACGATGCCCGCGCCTGCCGATTCCCCGAACAGCGTGACGCGTTGGGGATCACCCCCGAACGCCGCTATGTTGTCCCGCACCCAGCGCAACGCCGCCAGCACGTCGTGCACACCGATGTTGGAATCGAAGCGGCGCCCGGCGGTGCTGAACGACGACAGGTCGAGAAAGCCCAGCGCTCCGAGCCGATAGTTGACCGTCACCACGACGACGTCGCCACCTGCGGCCAGCCTGCGTCCGTCATACAGTGGCTGACTGCCCGATCCCAGGATGTAGGCGCCGCCGTGCAGCCACACCAGCACCGGCTTCCCGTCACCCGGCTCGGTGCCCGACGACGTCCAGATATTCAGGCGCAGGCAGTCTTCACCCTGCGGCGCACCCAGGTCGAGGGGCATGTTCGGGAAGGACGGCTGCGGGCAGGCCGGACCGAAGGAGGTGGCGTCGACCACCTCGGTCCACCGTTCGGGGGGCTCGGGAAGCCGGAACCGCAGGTCGCCGGCGGGCGGTGCGGCGTACCGGACGCCTCGCCAGGTGCGGATCTCGCCGTCTTGGGTGCCGCGGACGGGGCCGTAGGTGGTGTCGACCACCCGGTTGTCGATCGCCATGCGTTCGGGGCTTCCCTAGCTGAGCCGCTCGGTGAGAAACTCGACGACCCGTTTGCGGGCCTCGTAGGCGGGTTGGCCGTCGACCTCGCGCACCTCGTCGGTGAGCACCGAGTGCGCCATCTTCCCGAAACCGCCTTCGTTGCCCGGGCTCGAGTCGATTTCGATGACCTCGAACGCGTCGCCGAGCCGCTGCTTGAGCGTCGCGAACCGTTCCCGCGGGACGGTGCGGTCCTCGCTGAATCGCAACCCCATGGCGCACAGTCCTTCTCGGGCGCAGCGCTCGGCCACGGTGGCCAGCTCGGGCTCGCTGAGCCCTGGATCGGCGCGTCGGGCACGGCCCAACGGCAGCGGCACCGACGGCTGGCTGAGCACGGGAGCCAGCACACTGTCGTCGACCGCGGCGGCCAATGCGAATCCACCGGTGAAGCACTGCCCGATGACGCCGACCCCCTTGCCGGGCGTCGACGCGTTGAGGTCACGGGCCAGCGCGCGCAGGAACAACGAGACCGGCCGCTGCTTGTTGGTGGCGAACGCAGCGAATTCCCTTGCGACACAAGCCCTGCTGATGCTGCTCAGGATGTAGCCGACGGTCTTCGGCTTGCCCGGCTCCCCGAACAGTGACGGCATGGCGACGGTGAAACCGTTGTCCACCAGGTGATTACCCAGGGCCAGCACCGCGGGATGGATGCCGGGTATCTCGGGTATGAGCACCACACCCGGGCCGGCGCCCTTCCGATAGACGTCGTGGGTGTAGCCGCCACCGGAAAACGGCGCCACCGTCCATCCGGAGAGGTCTGCGTGCGGTGCGGTCACGTGCTTTCCTTCAGCGTGCGGGCAGGGGCGGCTGCGATTGTGTGGCCGCCGCCAGCGTACGGAACTGATCGGCGCTGCCCGCACCGGTGATCGCGACCTGGGTCGCGCCGGCCGGGCCGCTGAGCCTGGTGGTCCATATCGGTTCGGCGGCGGCGCCGTCCTGTCCGACCCCGCGATAGACGATCCAGCTGGTGCCGTCGACGTCGACCGTGCCGGTCGGATACGCCGACGGATGGATCGAGCCGACCAGCCTGTCCTCGTCGGCGTTGCTCTGCGTGAGGCTCAGATAGAGGCCCGAGGGGCTGATGAATCCGACCGTCGAGGTGGCCGCGTGCAGCCGCTGACCGGTCGCCGGGTCGGTGCGGCTGTTCTCGATGCCGCCCCGGCCGCCAGAGTTGGGCTGCCAGCCGGCGGGCAGGTGGGCCAATCGGATGGGGAACCCCAGCGTCTGGGCATCCGCCCGCAGGGCCGTCGCCGCGTCGTAGGACGGAACAACTCCCTTCCCCGTCCCTCCCGGTTGAAACGAGCACATGCCGACCAGGCCCGCCAGCAGGATGCAACCGACCACCAGCGGTACGAGCGACCACAGCATGTCGCGGCCATCCTGCAGCAGCCGCGGCTTGGCGGGTCGAGGCGCCGGAGCCGGCTCGCGTACCTCGACGTTCGGCTGCGGCTGCTCGGTCATCCCCCGAGTATCCCAGTTTCAGCAGACCGATTCGCTTCTGGGACAATCTGCAGCCATGACAGTTGAGGGGGACCGCCCCGCCGCCGCGACTGGCCGCGACCCCGCGCAGGCACGTCCGCGAGGCGAAGCACCGGACCGCAACCTTGCCCTGGAACTGGTGCGGGTCACCGAGGCGGGCGCGATGGCCGCCGGCCGCTGGGTGGGCCGCGGCGACAAGGAAGGCGGCGACGGCGCCGCGGTCGACGCGATACGCGAGCTGGTGAACACCGTGTCGATGCGCGGGGTGGTCGTCATCGGGGAGGGCGAGAAAGACCAGGCGCCGATGCTCTACAACGGCGAAGAGGTCGGCAACGGTGACGGCCCGGAATGCGACTTCGCCGTGGACCCCGTTGACGGCACGACGCTGATGAGCAAGGGCATGCCGAACGCCATCTCTGTGTTGGCGGTCGCCGATCGCGGCGCCATGTTTGATCCGTCGGCGGTGTTCTACATGAACAAGATCGCGGTCGGACCGGAAGCCGCAAACGTGCTGGACATCACCGCGCCGATCGCCGAGAACATCCGGGCGGTCGCCAAGGTCAAGGCCTTGTCGGTACGCGACATGACCGTGTGCATCCTGGACCGCCCGCGGCACGCTCAATTGATCCAGGACGTGCGGGACACCGGAGCCCGCATCCGGCTGATCACCGACGGCGACGTGGCCGGCGCCATCTCGGCCTGCCGGCCCGACTCCGGCACCGACATGCTGGCGGGTATCGGCGGTACCCCCGAGGGCATCATCGCCGCCGCGGCCATCCGCTGCATGGGCGGTGCCATTCACGCCCAGCTGGCGCCCAAGGACGACGCCGAACGCCGCAAGGCGCTCGACGCCGGCTACGACCTGGACCGGATATTGACCACCGAGGATTTGGTATCCGGGGAGAACGTCTTCTTCTGCGCGACCGGGGTCACCCAGGGCGACCTGCTCAACGGCGTCCGTTACTATCCGGGCGGTTGCACCACCCACTCGATCGTGATGCGTTCCAAGTCGGGCACCGTGCGCATGATCGAGGCCTACCACCGACTTTCCAAGCTCAACGAATATTCCGCCATCGACTTCATCGGCGACAGCTCTGCCGCCTATCCCCTGCCGTAATCGAATACAGAACAAGGACCTCATCAATGGCCGATGAAGCCGAGTACCGCATCGAGCACGACACCATGGGCGAGGTGCGGGTGCCCGCAAAAGCCCTGTGGCGCGCCCAAACTCAGCGAGCCGTGGAGAACTTCCCGATCTCGGGCCGCGGCCTGGAGCGCGCCCAGATTCGGGCCTTGGGCCTGCTGAAAGGTGCGTGTGCGCAGGTGAACAAGGACCTCGGGTTGCTGGCGCCGGAGAAGGCCGACGCGATCATCGCCGCGGCCGCCGAGATCGCCGACGGCCGCCACGACGACCAGTTCCCCATCGACGTCTTCCAAACCGGTTCGGGGACAAGCTCGAACATGAACACTAATGAGGTCATCGCGTCCATCGCGGCTACGGCGACCCCTCCGGTTAAAGTGCACCCCAACGACGACGTCAACATGTCGCAGTCTTCCAACGACACGTTCCCGACAGCCACCCACATCGCGGCCACCGAGGCGGCGGTGCGTCACCTCATCCCGGCGCTCGAGGTGCTGCACGACGCGCTGGCGAGCAAGGCGCGTGAATGGCGCACGGTGGTCAAGTCGGGCCGCACCCACCTGATGGATGCCGTGCCCGTGACGCTCGGCCAGGAGTTCAGCGGGTACGCCCGTCAGATCGAGGCCGGCATCGAGCGCGTGCGCGCCACCCTCCCGCGGCTGGGTGAGCTGGCAATCGGCGGGACCGCGGTCGGCACCGGCCTCAACGCTCCCGACGGCTTTGGCGCCCGGGTGGTCGAGACCCTGATCGCTTCGACGGGCTTGTCCGAACTGCGCACGGCCACAAACTCTTTCGAGGCGCAGGCCGCCCGCGACGGGCTGGTCGAGGCGTCCGGCGCGCTGCGCACCATCGCGGTGTCGTTGACCAAGATCGCCAACGACATCCGCTGGATGGGATCGGGTCCCCTGACCGGCCTGGCCGAAATCCAGCTGCCGGACCTGCAGCCGGGCAGCTCGATCATGCCGGGAAAGGTGAATCCCGTTCTGCCCGAGGCTGTTACGCAGGTCGCCGCGCAGGTGATCGGGAACGACGCCGCGGTTGCCTGGGGCGGCGCCAACGGCGCCTTCGAGCTCAACGTCTACATCCCGATGATGGCCCGCAACATCCTCGAGTCCTTCAAGTTGTTGACCAACGTCTCCAGGTTGTTCGCGGAGCGCTGCATTGTCGGGCTGGCCGCCCACATCGAACGCCTGCGCGAGCTGGCCGAATCCTCCCCTTCGATCGTGACGCCGCTGAACTCGGCCATCGGCTACGAGGAAGCCGCCGCGGTGGCCAAGCAGGCGCTCAAGGAACACAAGACCATTCGCCAGACCGTCATCGACCGGGGGCTGATTGGCGACAAGCTGTCGATCGAGGAGCTGGACCGCCGGCTCGACGTGCTGGCGATGGCCCGCGTGGATGACAATGTGAAGCTGCAGGACTGAGTGAGGGTGAGGGTGGTTCGGCGATGACGGCTCCTCCTGGCGGCCCCTACGGTCAGGATCCCTACGGGACCAATCCCTATGGTCAGCCCCCGAATTGGGGCGGCCAGCCATCGGGCGGCTACCCGTACCCACCCCCCGGCGGCCCATACGGCAACACGCAGGGCGGTGCGAATCCCTATGCGGCGGGCGGCTATCCACCGCAGCAGTTCCCCCCGCCCGGGCAGCAGGCCCCTCCGGGCTGGCCGGGCGGCCCGTACCAACCCGGACCACCACCGGGCGGCCCGCGCTCGAAGCTGCCATGGCTGATCCTCGCGGGCGTCGCGGTGCTGGGCGTCATCGTGCTGGCGGTGATCCTGGTCATCGGCCTCAGCAGTGGGAATAAGTCGAACAAGGCATCCCCCTCGTCGACCACAGCGGCGCCGACCTCGCAGCCCAACAATTCTCAGCAGACGGCGACCGGGTGCACGCCCAACGTGTCCGGCGGCGAGAAACCCGCCGGCGGTAGCCCGGTCAGGGCGGGCAAGCTCTCGTTCCCGGACACCGCGGCGCCCGGTTGGGCGCCGTTCTCGGACGACCAGAACCCGAATCTCATCGGCGCGGTGGGCGTCGGCCAAGAGGTGCCCAACGCCAAGGGGTGGATGACCCTGGCCGAGGTTGCCGTAACCAACTTCGTCAGCAGCATGAACGTCAGTGCGCAAGCGTCGAAGTTGATGGACTGCGTGGCCAGTGGGCCCGGCTACTCGAATGCGTCACCGACCCTGGGCCCGAAGAAGACGTCGTCGATCACCGTCGACGGGGTCAAGGCCGCCCGAGTGGACGCCGACATCACGATCGCGGACACCTCGATCGGCGTGAAAGGCGACTCGGTCGTCATCATCGCGGTGGACACCAAGCCGGTCACCATCTTCATGGGCGCCTCACCGATCGGCGATGCGGGCAACGCGAACATCGTCAATGGGGTCATCGCGGCACTGAAGGTCAGCCAGTAGCCGCGGCCGCCGGTGCCGAGACGTGGGTGGCTTCCGAACGCCCACGCAGGACCGTGGAATAGCATTCGGCCCAGTGCGCCCGCTCGGCCTCGCCGGCCCGTTCGATGGCCGCCGCCGAGCACAAAATCCGTCGGTCGGCGGTTTTGGCCAGGTCGGCCAGCCGCGCAGCCTCGTTGACCGCGTCGCCGATCACGGTGTACTCGTAACGGTTTTCGGCGCCGACATTGCCGGCGAAGACCCGCCCCGCCGAGACGCCGATGCCGAAATCGACTGGTAGCCGGCGCAGCTCGGTGGCCAGTGCGCGCGCCGTCGCCAACGCGGCTGACCCCGGCTGACTGGTGCGCAACGGCGCTCCGAAGACGGCAAGCACGGCGTCGCCGGCGAATTTGTTGATCAGGCCGTGGTGCTCGTCGACCGCATCGACCACAATCCGGAAGAAGTCGTTGAGCACCTCGGCGACCTCTTGTGGTGGACGGCTTTCCGCGAGCCGCGTCGACCCCACCAGGTCGATGAAGAGGACCGCCGCGTCGACCACGTCTCCGGACAGCGACGCGCCCTCTTGGATGGCGCGCTGGGCGACGTCAGTTCCGACGTGGCGTCCGAACAGGTCGCGCAACCGGTCCCGCTCGGCGAGCCCGGCGACCATTTTGTTGAATCCCGTTTGCAGACGCCCGATTTGGGACCGCTCATAGGCGCCGACGTATGTTGCGATGCGGCCATGCTCGACCTCGGCCATCGCGTCGACGACCTCGTCGAGCGGATCGGAAATGGACCGCGACGCCAAAATCATGGTCGGCAGCCCGAGCACCAGCGCGGCCAGCGACACCATCAGAACGGGGACATCCAGCGACGCGAACCGTTCGATGAGCCAGCCTTTCGAGCGCAGAACGACCAGGGTGGCGATCACCCCGATGGGAAGCGCGCTGCACAGGAACCACAGCAGAACCAGCCGCGCGAAGACGCCGGGCACCAGGAGGCGGGGCTCGGAACGCAGCGTGGCCGCGGCCAGGATGGGGCGCAGGGTGCGTTGGGCAAGCAGCATTCCGGTGCCCGCGGCAGCCGGTCCGCCGAGCAGCACACCAAGCAGAATTGGCAACAGCAGCGCAGCTCCGCCGCCGCGATTGAGCAGCATCAGAACGGCGCCGGCCACCACCCAGGCCACGAACAAGATCGCCGATTGACGGCCGGCAATTTTCAGTGCGGCTTTTCGCTGCTGCTCGTTCGGTTCCTCACCCGCGGCAAACCAGCGCAGCGTCGGGACGAGAGTCACGACACCCGCCACCGCGACACTGATGGTTCCCAGCACCACCAAAACCACCACCGTCGAGGTGTTCTTCTCGGCGAAGCCAACCGACGTGTGGCCCCGCAGCGGGATCAAAATGGCGGTCGCGCTGACGACGGCGACCACGTAGGCGCTGGCGAGGTCAATCGCGTACCGAATCGCCAACCTGCGAGCGGACTTTCGTTGCACCGTCGCCGTGGGCGCACCCGGAGTGGTTCTAGGCACCGTTGTTCGGTCCGCCCGAGTTCTGGCCGGGGATGTCGGTGATCGGGAAGTTGGGCATCGGCTTGGGTGAGGACGTGTTGGGTAGCGTCGGAATCTCGCCGGCCGGGATGTCGTGCAGTTGGTTGGCGGGCGGCCCGTTTTCCCGGCCCCCGTAACTGCTGCCGGGCGCGCGGGGCCCCAGCAGCTCCGTGACCGTCACCAAGCGGTAGCCATTGGCCTTGAGCACCGGAATGAACTGGTACACCAGATCGACGGTGCTCGAGTAGGTGTCGTGAAACAGCACCACCGAGCCGGGCTTGAGGTAAGTCATCAGCATGTACCGCGTCGCGGCCGTGTTGGAGTCGTTGATCCAGTCGAAAGGGACTACATCCCAGAGGATTTCAGCCAGTCCGAAACGCCCGGCGGTCTGGCGCACGCCTTCGTTGGACAGTCCGCCCGCGGGACGCCACAGCGACGGCGTACGGCCGGTCGCGGCGGTGATCGCATCGTTGGCCTTCGAGAGCTGGCCGGCGACGTCCTCGGGGGGAATCGTCGTCATGTTGGGGTGCTCCCACGTGTGGTTGCCGAATTCCATGCCGGCGTCGGCGATGCGCTTAGCCCCGGCCGGGTTGGCAGCGACCTTGTTGCCGATCAGGAAGAACGTGGCCTTCGCGTCGGCGTCCTTGAGGATTTGCAGCAACCGGTCGGTGTAGGGGCCGGGGCCGTCGTCGAACGTCAGCGCGATGCACTTGACGACCGAGCAGCTGAGGTTGTCGGCGCGGGTCACATGTCCGGTGAGCCCGCCGACCAGCAGCACCACGGCGGCCGCGATGACACCGAGCACCGTCCGCCAGTAGCGCCAGGCTTGGCTGTCGGGTCGTTTCCGCACCTGGGAAGTTTACCCGCCGCGAGACTGCAGCCAGCGACGCGTTTCGCGAGTGGAGCTGTAGTGGAATGCGGTTTCGCGACGGAAGGGCTCAGTGCGGCCCGGCGATTTCCTCGAGCATCTCGGTGACCAGCGCGGCGATCGGCGACCGCTCGCTGCGCAGCAGCGTGATGTGGGCGAACAGCGGATGACCCTTGAGCTTCTCGATCACCGCCGCAACGCCATCATGGCGGCCGACCCGCAGGTTATCGCGCTGGGCGATGTCGTGGGTCAGGACCACCCGCGACCCGGCGCCCAACCTGGACAGCACCGTCAGCAAAACATTGCGCTCCAGCGACTGCGCCTCATCAACGATGACGAACGAGTCGTGCAGCGAGCGGCCGCGGATATGCGTCAGCGGCAGCACCTCGAGCATGCCCCGGGACAGGACCTCCTCCAGCACGGCGGGGCTGGCCAGCCCCTCGAGGGTGTCGAAGACCGCCTGGGCCCAGGGGCCCATCTTCTCGCTCTCGCTGCCGGGCAGATAGCCCAGCTCCTGGCCGCCCACGGCATACAGCGGACGAAAGACCACCACCTTGCGGTGAGTCCGGCGTTCGAGCACCGCCTCGAGACCCGCGCACAGCGCCAGTGCCGACTTGCCGGTGCCGGCCTTGCCGCCCAGCGACAAGATGCCCACCGACTCGTCCAGGAGCAGGTCGAGCGCCACCCGCTGCTCCGCGGACCGTCCGCGCAGCCCGAACACCTCGCGGTCGCCCCGGACCAGCTGCACGCGTTTGGCCGGGGTGACCCGGCCCAGCGCATGCGAACTGCCGCCTAGCAGGCGAATGCCGGTGTGGCAGGGAAGATCTCGTGCCTCGACCAGATCGATCTCGCCGTCCGCGAACAGCGCGTCGATGTCCTCGGCGGCGGTCTCGATCTCGAACATGCCCGACCATCCGGAGGCCACGACGTCCTGTGCGTGGTACTCGTCGGCGGACAGGCCTACCGCGGCGGCCTTCACCCGGAGCGGAATATCCTTGCTGACCAATGTGACTCGCTTGCCCTCTGCGGCCAGGTTGGCAGCGCAACTCAAGATTCGGGAGTCGTTGCTGTCGGTGCGAAAGCCCGCCGGTAACACCGCCGGATCGGTGTGGTTCAGTTCGACGTGAAGCGTACCGCCTTGTGCGCCAACGGGAATGGGCTGATCCAACCGTCCGTGCTCAAGCCGGAGATCATCGAAGAGACGCAACGCCTGACGGGCGAACCACCCCAGCTCGTGGTGGTGGCGCTTGGCCTCGAGTTCACTGATCACCACCAGCGGGACAACCACCTCGTGCTCGGCGAACCGGCTGCACGCCCAGGGGTCGGACAGCAGCACGGAGGTGTCGATCACGTAGGTCCGGGTTTCGGTCACGAAGCGCTCCTCGAGCGGGTAAGCCCGGGCGGACCCGCGCGGGCATGTCGGCGGGAGCCGCAGCACCAGGACCGGGGCCGGTCCTGCCTAGAAACACCTGAGCGGTGACGGAAGGTGCCGCCCTGGCAGCAGAGCATGTCGCTGGCCATCGAGAACGACGCTACTCTCGTCGCCGGTCGGCCGCCGTGCAGGCGCGCCGAGAGTCACACGGCACCACAAGTCCGGTTTAGAGTCCGGCTTAACGTCCGGCTTAACGGATGACGAATTCCCTCAGCGAGGGCTCGTCGGCCACACTCCATTCAGTGATGCGGTCGGAGATCGCCCGCTGCAGGTCGGCCGGGCCGAAAATGCCGGCGTCGGCGACTCTGCGCACCTTGTCGGCGTAGGCGTCGATGTCGGCACCCGGAACCTGAAGATCCGCCGCGCGCGCCGCGATCGCGGCGATCGTCTCGTCGCGGGTGTACTCCAGGCAATGCGCCACGAGGCTGGCGAAGATGTGCTCGTGGCGCGCCTCGTCGCGGGCGATGCGGTCGACGAGTCCGGCGAGGATGGGCTCTTCGATCTCGGCGGCCAGGTTGCGGCAGAGCACGGCGTGGGCGCGTTCGCTGAACGCCATGTAGACCAGGGTCTCGACCTGCGTGTACGTATCGGCGCGGTAGCCCTTCATGACGTACTGGACGCGCGCCTCTTCATTGGCGACCGGGTCGACCTCCCGGGTCACCACCAGGTATTCGCGCAGCGCGATGGCGTGCAGGTGCTCCTCGGCAGTCCACCGGCCCAGCCAGCGGCCCCACCACTCCTCGAGGATGAAGTGCTCGACGAGTTCGCGATGGTGGCCGGCCATGTTGTCCTTGAGCAGCAAGAGGATCTCACAGGCGTCGGTGATGGTCCTGGGCAGCGTCGCGTCGGAGGACTCCCAGTCGCGGCCGCCGAGGAAGGCGAAGTTCTCGCCCTGGTCGAACGGCACGTAATCGTGCGCGAACCAGAGATCCTCGGTGCTGAGGTGGTGGTCCATCAGTCGCTCGACGACCGGCTCCAATTCGAGGGTCAGCGCGTTCGGAATGGGTTTCTGTGCCATGCGGTAACTGTAACTTCCAGACACAGGTTCGGTGAAATTGTGCGCTCGTGTCGCGACCAAATGGTGACTTTGGTCCTTCGGAGCCCCGAGTGGAGTGGGCGGCCTAGCGGTCGACCAGCGTCCAGTCTTCAATTCCGTCGTAGAGGGGGAAGTCCCTGGCCAGCCGCGTTACTCGCTGCCTCAGGGCGGCAACGTCGGCCGACGTGCCGGCCGCCAGGGCGGTGGCGATGATATCGGCGACCTCGGTGAATTCGGCGTCCCCGAAACCGCGCGTGGCCAGCGCCGGGGTGCCCACGCGCAGGCCCGATGTGACCATCGGCGGTCGCGGGTCCTTGGGCACGGCGTTGCGGTTGACGGTGATGCCGATGTCGTGCAGCAGGTCCTCGGCGGCCTTGCCGTCCAGCGGCGAGTCGCGCAGGTCGACAAGCACGAGGTGCACGTCCGTTCCGCCGCTGACCACCGAAACCCCGGCCTTGGAGACGTCGGCCGCCAAGAGCCGGTCGGCGACGATGCGCGCCCCCGAAAGCGTGCGCTGCTGCCGGTCGGCGAATTCGGGCGTGGTGGCGATCTTGAGGGCGACCGCCTTGCCCGCGATGACGTGCATCAGGGGGCCGCCCTGCTGGCCGGGGAACACCGCCGAATTGATGGCCTTGGCGTATTCCTGCTTGCCCAGGATCATGCCGGAGCGGGCGCCGCCCAGCGTCTTGTGCACCGTCGTGGACACCACGTCCGCGTGCGGCACGGGCGAGGGATGCAGGCCGGCGGCGACCAGGCCGGCGAAGTGCGCCATGTCCACCCACAGCTTGGCGTCGACCTCGTCGGCGATCGACCGGAACGCCGCGAAGTCGAGAATCCGCGGGTAGGCCGACCAGCCGGCGATGATCACCCGGGGCCGGAATTCGAGAGCCTTGGCCCGTACCGCATCCATGTCGACCACGTGGGTCGTCGGGTCGACGCCGTAAAACCCGACGTCATACAGCTTGCCGGAGAAATTGAGCTTCATGCCGTGCGTCAGGTGGCCGCCGTTGGCGAGGTCCAGCCCCAGCAGGCGCTCCCCCGGCGACATCAGCGCGTGCAGCACCGCGGCGTTGGCCTGGGCGCCCGAATGTGGCTGGACGTTGGCGAAGTCGGCGCCGAACAACGCCTTCGCCCGGTCGCGAGCGATGTTCTCCACGACGTCGACATGCTCGCAGCCGCCGTAGTAGCGCCGGCCTGGCAACCCCTCGGCGTACTTGTTGGTCAGCACGCTGCCCTGGGCCTGCAGCACCGCGCGCGGCACGAAGTTCTCCGACGCGATCATCTCCAGGGTGTCCCGCTGCCGGTGCAGCTCCTTGTCGAGCAACTCGGCGATGTCGGGATCGACCTCCGCAAGCGGGGCCGACATCATCGAGGCGGTATCAGAGATGGCGGTGCGGGCGTCGGGTGCAGCAGTCACGGGCGCCAGTCTATCCAGCGGCACCATTAGCCAGCCCAGCCGTCGGGGGCGCGTCCGCCCCTGCGACACTGGCACTATGCCGCGGCTGAGCGAGCCGAGCCCCTACGTGGAGTTCGACCGAAAGCAATGGCGTGCGCTTCGGATGTCGACACCCCTGCCGCTCACCGAAGAAGAGCTGGTCGGCCTGCGCGGCCTGGGCGAGCAGATCGACCTGCTCGAGGTCGAAGAGGTCTATCTGCCGCTTGCCCGGCTGATTCACCTGCAGGTCGCAGCCCGGCAGCGGCTGTTCGCCGCCACCGCGGAATTTCTCGGCGAACCTCAACAGAATCCGGACCGGCCGGTGCCGTTCATCGTCGGCGTGGCCGGCAGCGTGGCGGTCGGCAAGTCGACGACCGCCCGCGTGCTGCAGGCGCTGCTGGCCCGCTGGGACCATCACCCTCGCGTGGACCTGGTGACCACCGACGGGTTCCTGTACCCGAATGCCGAGCTCGATCGGCGAAACCTGATGCACCGCAAAGGTTTCCCCGAGAGCTACAACCGTCGGGCGCTGATGCGCTTCGTCACGTCGGTCAAATCCGGTTCCGACTACGCGTGTGCGCCGGTCTACTCGCACCTGAAATACGACGTCATCCCCGGGGCCAAGCAGGTGGTTCGCCACCCCGACATCCTGATCTTGGAGGGTCTCAACGTGCTGCAGACGGGCGCGACGCTGATGGTGTCAGACCTGTTCGACTTCTCGCTATATGTGGACGCGAGAATCGAAGACATCGAGCAGTGGTACGTGTCGCGGTTCTTGTCGCTGCGCAGCACGGCCTTCGCCGACCCCGAATCGCACTTCCACCACTACTCGGGCCTCAACGACACGGAGGCGGTTGCCGCCGCCCGCGAGATCTGGCGGTCGATCAACCGGCCCAACCTGGTCGAGAACATCCTGCCGACCCGGCCGCGCGCGACGCTGGTGCTGCGGAAAGACGCGGACCACTCGATCAACCGGCTGCGGCTTCGCAAGCTCTAGCGCCTACGCGGCGAGACGGCGCAGGCCCAGGTACTGCAGCGCGCCGAACGCCGCGGTGTAAACGCCGGTGGCCAGGGTCGCGGCGACCCCGAACCCGGTCATGGCCACCGCCCCGGCGGCCAGGATCGCGGCCAGCGTGTACACGATGTTGGCCGCGATGACGCCGATCCCGGCCCGGCGCAGGTTCGGCAGCGCCGCGAGGCTGAACACCACCAGGCCGTAGAGCGCGAAGAAGGCCCCGAGGCTGTACTCCTGGATGGAAGTCAGGCCCGTCATGGACGACAGCGGGTCGGCGAAGAAGGCGACCGCCAGACCGCACAAGCCCGTCAATGTGGCATCAGCACGCATGGCGAAACGCAGCAGCGAGTCGGTCGAGTCGTAGAGGGGTCGGGTGGGAAGACCAGAAACTGCGGTCATGTGATTACTCCTAGCGATGGCGGAGGGGGTCGAACTGGTTTGAGCGTGCCGCCGGGGCACTGCCAGATCGACTCGTGGCGCTGCCAACTGCTGCCACGGGAACAACGACCAGCGAATTCGCCCGGGTATTCCCCTCAGCTGTGGCGGCGACCGAAGGTGTCTCGCAACGCGGGGCCGCTGGCCGAAAGCGTGGGCCGCGCGGCGCCGTCAGATCGCGCGCCCCTCGACGAGGCTGACGGGTGATGCGGTCTCGACCACACGCGTCATGCGAAAGCCGGCTCGGCTGAGGAGCTGACCGTACTCGGCCGGGCGGACGGACGGTCGCTGGTCCACAACGGGGTCCGCAGCATCCGAACGGGGACCGCTCGGCGCGTTGCGGCGGGGCTCAATCGCTGGGAACCGGGACGCGCCCGCGCAAGTCGGCGGCGATGAGCCGGGCCGCGGCGTTTTGCCAGTTGTGCAGCGAGCGCTGCGGGACCTCGGTGACCAGCCACTGCCACGCCTGCCGTGCGACCGGATCGAGGCCGGCGGCGGTGGCGTTCTGGGCATACGCGCGCACGCCGACGACGTAGGGGAAGTACAGGGAGTTGTAGTAGCGCCACTCCTCGGTGGTTCCGAAATCGCCCGCGTTGCGGGGCTTGAGTCGGGCGATGCCGTCGGCGAGGACGGCCTTGAGCTCGTTGGCCCGCTCCACCGGGTGATCGGGGGCGCCGCGCGCGGCCAGGCGCTCGTCGATCACCGGCAACGCGGTCAGCGGGCTGGCGACCAGCTTGGTCAGGTCGGCGTAGTGGCCCAGAGCCCGGCGGGTGAGCCGGGCGAACGTGTCATCGTCGACGTCGACCAGGGGGTCGGCCGAGCGCAGCGGCAACGCCGCGCCGGTGTGCCGCAAGGCGGCGCGGTCGGCGCGCAGCGCGGGCGACTTGGAGAACGCCAGCCGGTCCAGCACGCCGGCCAGCGGGTCGGCCAGCACCTGCACCGTGATCGCGATCGCCAGCGTGGTGAACAGCAGCACCGTCAGGACGGTCTGGGTGGTGGCCTCGTGCCGCGTCAGGGCCAGGCCGACCAGCGCCTGCCCACCGAAGAGCACGGCCACCGCCATCGAGCCGGCGAACGAGCGCAGCATGTCCGACCGCAGCGCCTGACCCTCGTCGAACGCGTCCCACAGCGCCACGGCCACACCCAGCAGCACCACATCGAACCCCGTCGACGCCAGCGCCAGCCAGCTGGGCACCAAGCCCAGCGGGATGATCAGGATGGCGTTGGCCAGCGCGAAGAACAGCGTCGCGACGACAACTACCCCGACGACCGACACCGGCTGGGCCGGCCGCCGCGCTGCTGTGACCATTGCACCCAGGGTCGAAACGGAGATCACTCCGAACATCAGCCAGTGGCCGGGGCGTAACGGTCCCTCGACGCTGCCGGCCATCATCGCCCCGAACAACGTGACCGCAGCGACCCCTGCGATCAGCAACAACTCACCCGTGCGCGCCCGCCACCCGTCGCACGGCCGGGAGAGCTCGACGAGCACCGCGAACCAGGCAACGCTCGGCACCGCAACCAGATAGACCTCTATGTGGCTCAGCATCTGGGTATGCGCCGCGCCGGCCGTGCGCACCGCGTCCAGCGCCACCACCAGGGCGAAGCCGCACAGCCCGATCGCCGCGAGCGCCAGCACCGGCTTACGCGGATCGCGGGCCAGCAGGTACAACCCCAGCCAGCCGCTCAGCGTGAACACCACCGCCGACAGCGCAGCCATGCATCCAGTTTGGCATGGGGCCTGATTCGTGCTATTTGCCGTACCTGCGGTGCCGTTGGCTGTAGTCACGCAGCGCGCGCAGGAAGTCAACACGCCGGAATGCGGGCCAGTGCGCCTCGGTAAACCACATCTCCGAGTAGGCGCTCTGCCACAGCAGAAATCCGGACAAGCGCTGCTCACCCGAGGTGCGGATCACCAGGTCGGGGTCGGGTTGGCCGGAGGTGTAAAGGTTTTCGGAGATGGCGTCAACGGTCACCGCGTCGACGAGTTCCTCGGCCGTGGCGCCGTTCGCGAGTTCCTTGCTCAACAACGCCCGGACCGCGTCGACGATCTCCCGGCGGCCGCCGTAGCCGACGGCGACGTTGACGTGAAATGGCGCGACGGCGGGCGTGGACTCCACCGCGTCGCGCAGGCGCCGGGCCGGTTCCTCGCCGATCAGCCCGAGATCCCCGACGGTGCGCACGCTCCACCGATTGGCGGGCGCGCAGATCTCCTCGACCACGTCGGTGATGATTTCGATGAGCCCGGCCAACTCCGCGGGATCGCGCTGCAGGTTCTCGGTGGAAAGCAGGTACACGGTCGTCATCTCGATGCCGGCTTCCTGGCACCAGCGCAGCATTTCGGCGATCTTGGCGGCACCCATGCGGTAGCCGTAGCTGACGTCCTCGTAACCCGCGTTGCGCGCCCACCGCCGGTTCCCGTCGCACAGCACCGCGATGTGGCGGGGCAGTTGGGATTTCGAGGCGGCCAGACCCTGCCTGAGCCGCAGCTCGTAGACGCGGTACAACGGCTCCTTGAGCCGCGGCGGGACAATCTCCACGGAAAACACCCTACTGTGAGCTGCGACATGTGCCGGGCCGCATTTCGGGGCATGTCACCGCACGTTGGCGGCGTGTCTGGGACCACCCACGACTAATGTTGGGTACGCCGGTCATCGGCGCCGGTCATCGGCATTCCCCGACCTTCAACAACGGCATCAGGAGATATGAGCAGCCACACCAGCACGGTTACTCACGCCGAGTCCGGGTCGCACGGGCCGGCGGCCAGTGCGGCGCAGCATGTCGTCGACGGCGTCGCTCGCGTACTGACCAAGCCACGCTTCCGCGGCTGGATTCACGTGTATTCCGCGGGCGCGGCCGTAGCCGCCGGTGCGTCGCTGATCGCGGTGTCGTGGGCCGTCTCGTCCGCCCGCGCCGGGCTCGCGACGTTCGCCTACACCGCGGCCACTGTGGTGATGTTCACCGTCAGCGCCACCTACCACCGGGTCAACTGGAAGTCCGAGACCGCCCGCAAATGGATGAAGCGGCTGGATCATTCGATGATCTTCGTGTTCATCGCCGGCAGCTACACGCCGTTCGCCCTACTTGCCATGCCGCCCCACGCCGAGCGGGTGGTGTTGTCCATCGTTTGGGGTGGTGCGCTGGCCGGAGTCCTGCTGAAGGTCTGCTGGCCGTCGGCCCCACGCTGGTTGGGGGTTCCGCTCTACCTGCTGCTGGGTTGGGTGGCGGTCTGGTACACCGGGACGATCCTGCACAACGCCGGGGTGACCGCCATGGTCCTGTTGTTCGTCGGCGGTGTCCTGTACAGCGTCGGCGGCATTCTCTACGCATTGAAATGGCCAAACCCGTGGCCGTCGACCTTCGGCTTTCACGAGTTCTTCCACGCCTGCACCGCGGTCGCAGCGATTTGCCACTACATCGCGATGTGGTTCGTGGTCTTCTAGGGCGCGAAAGGCGCTACCGCCCGGCGAAATCCAGGGCGGCCGCAAGTTCCGTCGCCCGGGTTACCGGCAGGTCGCACACTCGGCCGCGGCAGACGTAGGCGGCGTCGGCGCCGGCGATTCGGTCGCGTCCCACCAGCAGCGTCGAGGAGTCGCGCTGTCCGCCCACGACGATCGCCCCGCCGGGCGCCAGCCGGCGTGCCTCGGCCAGCAACTCCGACTGTGACGGGTCACCGGCGACCGCGATCTGCAGCGGTCCGCGGACCGCGGATTCGGCGACCGCCAACCAATGCCCGGCCGAGCGCGGCGCGCGCTCCAGCAGCACCGAATGAGCACTGAGCGCGTCGGCCGCCGCCCGCAGGTATCGCTCGGCGCGGTCTCCGTCGACCAGGTGGGCAGCGGTCAGCAGCGCCTCGGTGACCGACGACGCCCCCGACGGGGTCGCGCCGTCCAGAGGGTCGCCGGGCCGCAGAAGCAACTGCTCGGCGTCGTCGGCCGTGTCGAACCAGCCGCCGGGCCGCTGCGGGTCGGCGAAGTGCAGCAGTGCCGTGTCCAGCAGCGTGGCCGCCGCCGTCAGCCAGGCCCCGTCGGGGGTCAGCTGGTAGAGCGCGAGCAAGCCGGTGGCCAGCATCGCGTAGTCCTCCAGGGTGGCGACGCTGTCGCCGACCACGCCGCCCAGGCTGGCGCGCCGCAGCCGGCCGTCGATGACATGCAGGTCCAGCAGCGCCTTCGCGCAGCGACCCGCGGCATGCGCCAGCCCGGCATCCCCCAGGGCCACACTCGCCTCGGCCAGTGCGGTGATCGCCAGCCCGTTCCAGGACGTCACCACCTTGTCGTCGCGCCCGGGCTGGGGACGCGTGCGCCGGGCGGCCAGCAACGCCGTCCGGACCCGGTCCAATCGTTGCGGGTCGTCCGGATCGGTCGCCAACTGCAGCACCGAGGTGCCATGCTCGAACGTGCCGGTCGCGGTGACGCCGAAAACATTTGCGGCCCAACGCCCGTCGTCGGCGCCGAGCACCTCGGTGAGCTGGGTGGGCGTCCAGACGTAAGTCGAGCCCTCCCTGCCGTCGGCGTCCGCATCCAACGACGACGTGAACATGGCTCCGTCGGCCAGCTCGTCGAGCAGGAATCGCGCGGTCTGGGCGGCGACCCGGCGGGCCAAGGGATTCTCCGTGCGGCGCGCCCAGTGCGCGTACACGCGAAGCAGCAGCGCATTGTCGTAGAGCATCTTCTCGAAATGCGGTACCACCCAGGCATTGTCGACGCTGTACCGGGCGAAGCCGCCAGCGAGCTGGTCGTAGATGCCGCCACGGGCCATCGCGGCGCCGGTGCGCGCGACGGCCTCCAGCGCCGCCGGCGACCCCGTCCGCTCGTAGTTGCGCAGCAGCGCCTCGAGAATCGCCGACGGCGGAAACTTGGGTGCGCCACCGAACCCGCCGCGCACGGTGTCCTGATCACCCAGCACGAGCGCGACGGCGTGGTCGCACAGTGCCGGCGCGACGTCCGGGCCGCCGCCCGGGAGCTGCGCGAGCGCCCGGCTCCCGGCACGCAACTCCCCGGCGATGTGGTCCGACGCCTCCTCGACCTCCCCGCGGCGATCTCGCCAGGTGGCGGAGACGGCCGAAAGAAGCTGAAGGAAGCCGGCTTTCGGGTAGTACGTGCCGCAGAAGAAGGGCCGACCGTCGGGTGTGAGGAAGCATGTCATCGGCCATCCGCCGTGCCCCGTGAGCGCGACGGTGGCGTTCATGTAGATGGCGTCGATGTCCGGTCGTTCCTCGCGGTCCACCTTGATGCACACGAAACCGGCGTTCATCACCTCGGCCACCTCGTCGTCCTCGAACGATTCGTGGGCCATGACATGGCACCAGTGGCAGGCGGCGTAGCCGACGGACAGGAGGATCGGCACGTCGCGCGCGGCCGCGTCGGCAAGTGCCTGCGGCGTCCATTCCTGCCAGTGCACCGGGTTGTCGGCATGCTGGCGCAGGTAAGGGCTGGTGGCCTGCCGGAGCGTGTTGCTTCCGGCCGATTCAGCCGGGCTCATCGCCGGGCCCGGGTCGCCGCACGGAACCGTTGCCGTCCTCGGGCGGTTCGTCGACGGTGTCGGTGCCCTCGTCGGCGGCCTGATCGGCCTCCGGACGTTTGGGGTCGAACGAGTCGGGCACTTTTCGGAGTTGCCGGTTCATCGAGCGGATCAGGAATACCGTGGCGATCAGCAGCAGGACGATGACCAACAGTCCGATCGGGCTGGCCTTGCCGAAGTCGGGTCCCTGGTTGTGCGGCGCGTCGGCGAGCACCGCGCCAAGAAGGCTGTTCATTCGTCGCTCTCGATTCCGGCGAACAGATCGTCCTCTGGCAATTTGACCGGAACTCGGGAGCGCGCCAGCTCGAATTCCTCGGTGGGCCAAAGTCGCTGCTGCCATTCGATGGGCGCGGCAAAGAATTCGGCGTTCGGGTCGATCTGCGTTGCGTGGGCCCGCAGGGCGTCGTCGCGCTGGCTGAAGTACGCCGAGCACTCGACGCGCGTCGTCACCCGGGACTCGAACGGATCGTGCTCGGGATCCCAGTGTTTGAGCCACTTCTGGAACGGGCCCTCCTGCCCGCGCTTGACGAATTCGTCGTGCAGCAACTGCATTCGCGCGCGCAGGAAGCCGTGGTTGTAGTACAGCTTGCTGACCGTCCACGGCTCGCCGGCGTCAGGGAAGCGGGCGTAGTCGCCGGCGGCCTCGAAGGCGCCTACCGAAACCTGATGGCAGCGAATGTGGTCCGGGTGGGGATAGCCCCCGTTCTCGTCGTACGTCGTTATGACGTGCGGCCGGAACTCGCGAATGACGCGCACCAGCGCCTCGACGGGCTCTTCCAGTGGCACCAGCGCGAAGCAGCCCTCTGGGAGTGGGGGCGGTGGGTCGCCCTTGGGCAGGCCGGAGTCGACGAAACCCAGCCAGGTGTGCTCGACGCCGAGGATCTCCGCCGCCTTCGCCATTTCGTCGCGGCGGATTTCGGCCATGTGCTCCAGCACGTCGGGCAGGTCCATCGCCGGGTTGAGGATCTCGCCCCGCTCGCCGCCGGTCAACGTCACCACGAGGACCCGGTGCCCCTCGTCGGCGTAGCGGGCGAGGGTGGCCGCGCCCTTGCTGGACTCGTCGTCGGGGTGGGCGTGCACCGCCATCAGCCGCAGCTTGCTCACATGCCCCCTACGTTTTCCGGTTCGGTTCACCGCCCCGAAGGGCTAACAGCGACCCTATAATTCCAGTTCCGATCGTTGCATCGCCGGCGAGGGCCGCAGCAGTGCCGGCAGCCCACCCGTCCAGGCTTACCCAGCTTCACCCGGCTTCACCCGACCACCACCCGACTGGCACTCCGGCTATGAGCGAAACCCCCATCCGCCGTCCCGAGGCCCGCTACGGGCGCTCGCGGCTGTCGCGCCGCTCACGGCGCCGCTTGGCCCTGGGCCTGGCGGCGCTTGTCGTTGCCGCCGGCATCGCCGTCGCGGTAGTCGGCTATCAACGTCTGGGCACCAGTGACGTCGCCGGGTCGCTGGCCGGTTACCGGGTGATCGACGACGAGACGGCGTCGGTAACGATCAGCGTGACGCGATCCCACCCATCGCTGCCGGCGGAGTGCATCGTGCGGGTTCGCGCCAAAGACGGCAGTGAGACCGGCCGGCGAGAGGTGCTGGTGCCCCCGTCCGATCAGGCCACCGTTCAGGTCACCACCACGGTGAAATCCTCCCGGGCGCCGGGGTCGGCCGACATCTACGGCTGCGGCACCGACGTGCCGCGCTATCTGCGAGCCTCGTGACGAAGCGAGGGACTAAGAACTGCGAACAATGGGAGTCATCAATCGTTTGCATGGTGGTAACATGGGTGAATGCACGGTTCCTGCTGGGGCCGTGTATTGCTGCATTAATGGCCGTGAGCGGGACGATAGGCGGGTCGACCCGAATAGCCTCCCGGCAGCGGCATTCACAGGCTTACCGCGAATACGCGGAAACGACAATACGAGGAGCACGACGAGATGACGGATACTCAGGTGACCTGGCTGACCCAGGAGTCACATGACCGGCTCAAGGCCGAGCTCGATCAGCTGATCGCGAACCGTCCGGTCATCGCCGCGGAGATCAACGACCGCCGCGAGGAGGGAGACCTGCGGGAAAACGGCGGCTATCACGCCGCGCGCGAAGAGCAGGGCCAGCAGGAGGCCCGAATCCGTCAATTGCAGGACCTGCTCAACAACGCCAAGGTCGGCGAGGCGCCCAAGCAGTCCGGCGTCGCCCTGCCGGGTTCGGTGGTGAAGGTGTACTACAACGACGACAAATCGGACACGGAGACCTTCCTGATCGCCACCCGTCAAGAGGGCGTCAACGACGGCAAGCTCGAGGTGTACTCGCCGAATTCGCCGCTGGGTGGCGCGTTGATCGATGCCAAGGTGGGCGAGACCCGTAGCTACACGGTCCCCAACGGAAACACCGTGAAGGTGACGCTGATCAGTGCGGAGCCCTACCACTCCTAGCCCCTCGCGAGCAGACGCAGAATCGCGCTCAGGGCGCCCCGCGCGTGCGATTCTGCGTCTGCTCGAGGTCGTCAGGCGAGGGCTTGTTCGAGATCGGCCAGCAAGTCGGCGACGTCCTCGATACCGACCGACAGCCGCACCAGGTCGTCGGGCACTTCGAGTTGTGAACCGGCCGTAGACGCATGCGTCATGGCGCTGGGATGCTCGATCAGCGACTCGACGCCTCCCAGCGATTCGGCCAGGACGAAAACCCGGGTGCGCGCACACAGCTTCTCGGCGGCCGCCCGGCCCCCGCGCATACGCACCGACACCATGCCGCCGAAACCGGCCATCTGCCGGGCGGCGATCTCATGCCCCGGGTGGCCTGGCAAGCCCGGGTACAGGACCGTGCTCACCGACGGATGTGTGGCCAGCAATTGCGCCACGGCCGTGGCATTTTCGCTGTGTCGCTGCATCCGGAGCACCAAGGTCTTCAGCCCGCGAATCGTCAGGTAGGCGTCGAACGGGCCCGGCACCGCGCCGGCTCCGTTCTGCAGGAAAGCGAAGGCGTCGTCGAGGTCTTGATCGTTGGTAACCAATGCACCACCCACCACATCGGAGTGCCCGCCGATGTACTTCGTGGTCGAGTGCAGCACCACGTCGGCGCCCAGCAACAGCGGCTGCTGAAGCGCGGGCGAGGCAAACGTGTTGTCCACCAACACCTTCGGTCTACCGCCTGCGGTGTACCCGGCCGCCAGCTCGGCAATTGCCGCGATGTCGGCGATCGACAGCAACGGATTGGTCGGCGTTTCCACCCAGATCAGGCGGGTCCGCGGCGTGATGGCGGCGCGCAAGGCATCCAGGTCCGAGAGCGACACCGGGGTGTAGCTGACGTCCCACTGGGTGAACACCTTGTCGATCAGCCGGAAGGTGCCGCCGTAGGCGTCGTTCGGGATGACCACGTGGTCGCCCGGCCGCAGCATCGCTCGCAGGGCACAGTCCGTCGCGGCCATGCCCGAACCGAACGCCCGGGCGAAGGCGCCCTCTTCGACTGCGGCCAGCGAGGTCTCCAGCGCGGCCCGGGTGGGGTTGCCGGTGCGCGCGTATTCGAATCCACCACGCAGGCCACCGACACCGTCCTGGGCGAACGTGCTGCTGGCGTACACCGGGACGTTCACTGCCCCGCTCGCCGCGTCAGGACGGTAGCCGGCGTGAATGGCTTTTGTGGCTAGTCCGGTGTACGCGTGCGGTGCGTTACGGTCTTCGCTCATCGGCGATCAGCCTAAAGGGCTCAGCGGACCTTGATCACCAGGTCGTTGGCTACCCTGTCGTGCCAGCCCTGCAACCGACCGGAGGTGTCGAACAGCGGCGAGAAATAGACCAGCAGCGTCAGCAGAAAACAGAACAAACCCGCGGCGGAGGGAACCAGCTGCCGCAGAAACGCCGGCCCATGGCCAAGGTTTTGACCCGTTGACTGATTGACCACCCTGATGCCCAGCGCCATCTTGCCCAAAGTCGCGCCCCTGTACGCCAACATGAGCCACTCATACAGCATGGGGCCTGAGGCCCCGATCGCAACTGCCAAGAAGAACCCGACAAGTCCCAAAGTGGAAGCCTCAGAACTGGGTTGGCCGTTCTGATCGATGACGGTGTGCGCGCTCGCGTTTGCCAGTACCACACCGAGAGCCACGACAATCGCGCAGAAGACACCTTCGATCAGCGTGTCGATCAACCGCGCCAGGAAACGCCGTCCAAACGTGGCGACGGCGACTGTTCCGACACCAGGAAGCGCGACGAAACCGCGGGGAGCTGGCGGCGGGTATTCACCAGGTGGATAGCCGGTGCCATCGGGAGGTGCCGGATAGCCGCCGACGGCGACATGGGCACCGGGCGGCGCCGGATAGCTCCCGTAGGACGGCGGGGGATAACCCCCATACCGCGCCGCCGGGTAATTACCCGGCGGCGGTGGATAACTGCCCCACGGTGGGGACGGATCGCTACCCAAGCGCGGTGTCCTTTCCGAATCCGTTCAGCGTTGTTCGATCGGCAGGCACACCGTCGTCATGATCTTGTCCGCCAACGTTTGCCGCTTGGCGTCCCACAGCGGGAACAGGTACCCGATGTAACAGATGATCGAGTCAACGAAGTGCGCAAGCTGGCGCACGACGGACGGGCCGAAACCGATTGGCTGCCCGGTCTTCTCGCTCACTACCTTGAACTTCATGACCGACTTGCCGATGCTGGAACCGGTCGTGCCCTGGCGGTAACCGTAGTTCCACACTGCATAGGCCAACGCGACCAGCCACAACACCCAGTAGGCCATCGTGCCTATGGTGCTGGGCTGGCTGACGCAGTACTGGTTGTTGTCGTATTGGTACGCGCTGGTGACGCACGACTTCTCCATGGTGAGCATCTGGATCAGGTAACCGATGCCGACCAGGACGGCGACGGGGATGTTGTCGACGATGAACGCCAGCACCCTGGTGGCCCAAGGTGTGTAGGACTCGGTCGGCAGGGCGCGGATCGCCGGCCCGGGTGGTGGCGGGGCGGACCCACCAGAGGACGGGGGAGGCGGCGGGTAGGAACCGCCGGCGGGCGGGGGGGGCGTGGGTTGATCGGTCATGCGAATCCTTCCAACTCAACATTTGCTGAACCCGGCCGCATCACAGTACCTGATGGGCGGCGACGGGGCGAGACCTGCGTCACACGCAGATCCGCAGTCCCAGCTAGCGTCGCCCTTTCGGGCCCGCAGGGCCCTCCGACAGGAACCCCAGCAAGTCATACCGGGTGATGACCCCGACCGGTTTGCCCTTCTCCACCACCATCAGTGCGTCCCAGTCCCGCAGCGCCTTGCCGGCGGCGCTGACTAACTCGCCGGTGCCGATCATCGGGAGCGGCGGGCTCATGTGCTGCGAGACGGCGTCCGCCAATTTGGCCCGACCCTCGAAGACGGCCGAGAGGAGTTCCCGTTCCGAGACACTGCCGGCGACCTCGCCGGCCATCACCGGTGGCTCGGCGCCGACTACGGGCATTTGGGACACTCCGTACTCCCGCAGAATGCCGATGGCGTCGCGCACCGTCTCGGACGGGTGGGTGTGCACCAGGTCGGGCAGCGCACCGGACTTGCGCCGCAAAACATCCCCGACCGTCGACTGCTCGGTCGATCCGTCGAGACGGCTACGCAGGAATCCGTAGGACGACATCCAGGCGTCGTTGAAGATCTTCGACATGTAGCCCCGTCCGCCGTCGGGCAGTAAGACCACGATCAGCGCGTCCGGTCCGACTTCCTCGGCGACCTGCACGGCGGCCACCACCGCCATCCCGCACGAACCACCGACGAGCATCGCTTCCTCGCGGGCCAGCCGTCTGGTCATGTTGAACGAGTCGGAGTCGGAAACCGCGATGATCTGGTCGGGCACCGTGCGGTCGTACGCGTCCGGCCAGAAGTCCTCCCCGACACCTTCCACGAGGTAGGGCCGCCCGCTGCCCCCCGAATACACCGAACCCTCGGGGTCGGCGCCGATGACGCGCACTTTGCCATCGGACACCTCCTTGAGGTAGCGCCCCGCACCGGTGATCGTCCCCCCGGTGCCGATGCCGGCGACGAAATGGGTCACCTGGCCGTCGGTGTCGGCCCAGATTTCCGGACCGGTGGTCGCGTAGTGGCTGGCCGGACCCTCCGGGTTGGCGTATTGGTCGGGCTTCCAGGCCCCGTCGATCTCTTTGACCAGCCTGTCCGAGACGCTGTAGTAACTGTCGGGATGCTCCGGCGGCACGGCCGTCGGGCAGACGACGACCTCCGCGCCGTAGGCGATCAGCACGTTGCGCTTGTCCTCGCTGACCTTGTCGGGACAGACGAAGACACACTGGTAACCGCGGCGCTGGGCGACCAGGGCAAGACCGACGCCCGTATTACCCGAGGTGGGTTCCACGATGGTGCCACCGGGCCGCAGCTGCCCGGTAGCCTCGGCGGCGTCGATCATCCTCACCGCTATTCGGTCCTTGGCGCTCCCGCCGGGGTTGAGGTATTCGATCTTCGCCGCCACCGTGCCGGCGCCATCGGGGACAACAGAGTTCAGCCGAACAAGCGGCGTGCCGCCGATGAGGTCACTGATGTGCCGCGCGATCCGCATGGGTTAATCGTCTCAGGCGCTTTCGGACCGCGCACACCACGCCCCGGCCGGCAACAGGGAGCGCTACCCGGTGGCTTCGCGGATGTATTCGCCGATCTGGCGCAGGGAGCGGATCGCCTCGGGCAGCAGCGGCCCGGCCACCTGGAAGTCGTGCACCTGGCCCGGCCAGACTCGCACCTCGGCCGGCACACCGACGGCCGCGAGCCGGGTTGCCGCCAACTGAGCGTCGTGCAGCAGCACCTCGGATCCGGAGACGTGGATCAGCGTCCGCGGCAGGCCGGGTTTGATGTGCTCCAGGGGCTCGCAAATCTCTTCCGGCTTGCCGTCGATCATGTTCTTTTCGGCTGCCCTAGCAACCAGTTCGACGAGCGCATCGAATGCCCTCGCCGGAAACACGGCGTCGGTCTTGATGTTCGGGTGCGCCTGCTTGTATTCCTTTGCTAGCTGCAGCAGCGGCGAGATGGCTACCAGCGCCGCCGGCTCCTCGCCCTCCTCTTGCAGACGTTGCGCCAATGCCAGCGCCAGATAGCCCCCCGCGGAGTCACCGGCAAGCACAATCTGGTCCGGCGCGAAACCGCGGGCGCGTAGCCAGCGGTAGCCGTCCCAGCAGTCGTCGAGCGCCATCCCGATCGAGTGCTTGGGCAAGAGCCGATAATTCACCACCAAAACGGGTGAGTCAGCAAACTTTGACAGGGCCTCGACCAGCCTGCCATGAGAGTTTGCTCCACACGTGAGAAACGCTCCCCCGTGCAGGTATACGACGACCCGGCGGGTGCCATCCGCGGGCAGCACCCCGGGTGCGCGCACAAATTGCGCCGAAGCATTGGGCAAGTTCACCGTCTCGCGAACCGTGGCCGAAACCGGAAGCAGGAGCCGCGAAGCGAGGTCTATGAGACCCCACGGCCACGGCAGGTTGGGAGCGTAGCTGCCGACCTGCAGAACGGGCCGAATGGCCAAGCGCGAAGCGAGGCTAGCAACTCGCGCCGGGACACTGGGCCCCGATTCCAGGACCTCGACCGGCGCCCCGTCGCTGATGGCGAACCTGCGTGCTGCGACTCGGCGTGCTCTGAGGACGTCGTGTAGGCGAATGGCGTTCCGGGGGGAACCGGAAACCCTGCGCGGTGCGGTCATGCTCAACACTTCCTACGCCGTTGTAGTGCGATACAGCATGTGACGAGCCAGCCAAGTGTCTGGTTCAGCCCATTCCCCAGGGAGTTCAGCCAACCCGCGAAACTTAGCTTGACAGGTATCGTTCAGTAGAACGTCTGAAACGTTCGATTTGATACCACATTTGATTCACAACGTAATCACTTTGTTGATGAGCCGTACGCGCAAACACCGACGCCGAACTAAACTGGCTTCGTGACCATCCGGGTGCCACGTCGTTCGACGATCGCCCTGGCCACCGCGGGCGCGCTCGCCTCGACGGGAACGGCCTATCTGGGCGCGCGCAACCTGCTGGTCGGCCAGGCGTCGCACGCGCGCACCGTCATACCGAAGGCCTGGGACATTCCACCGCGGGCCGATGGCGTGTACGCCCCGGGCGGCGGGCCGGTGCAACGGTGGCGGCGCGGCATGCCGGTGGACCTGCACCTGATGATCTTCGGCGATTCGACGGCCACCGGTTACGGCTGCATGACCGCCGAAGAAGTGCCGGGCGTGCGGATCGCCCGGGGACTGGCCGAGCGGTCGGGCCTGGTTGTTCGGCTCAGCACCAAGGCCATCGTCGGCGCGACGTCGAAAGGTGTCTGCGGCCAAGTCGAGGCGATGTTCGTGGCCGGTTCGCCACCGGACGCGGCGGTGATGATGCTCGGTGCGAACGACGTGACCGCCCTCAACGGCATCAGCCAGTCCGCGCAGCGGCTGGCGCTGGCCGTCCGCAGGCTACGTGCCCGCGGCGCCGTCGTGATCGTCGGCACCTGCCCCGATCTCGGCGTGATCACCGCCATCCCCCAGCCGCTTCGCTCGCTGGCTCATGCGCGAACGTCGCAACTTGCTCGCGCGCAGGCCGCTGCCGTACGGGCCGCGGGCGGGGTGCCGGTCCCGATGGCCCAGCTGCTGGCACCGAAATTCCGGGCCGCGCGCGAAGCGATGTTCTCCGCCGACGGCTTCCACCCTTCGGCCACCGCATACGCCCTGGCCGCCGAGGCGTTGCTGCAGGCGCTGTGTGATGCGCTGGGCAACAAGGCCGACTGCGCGGCGGCCGACGCCCCGGTACCCACCACGCAGACGCCGGTGCTCGCTCAAGGCGACCTGCGCCTGTCGCTGGTCTCGCGGCTGTGGCGGCGACCGCAACCCGGGATGCCCGCCCCGTCGTCGTAGCGGTTGATCGGCGCCGACTAGATTTGTGCTAGCCCGTCGGGGGTGGAGGTGCCACCCGCCAACCACGCGAGCGCATCCGATCGGAGGGAATCCCCGTGCCCGAAGCAGTCATCGTCTCAACCGCTCGCTCGCCCATAGGTCGCGCCATGAAGGGGTCGCTGGTAAGCATCCGGCCCGACGACCTGGCCGTCCAGATGGTGCGCGCGGCACTCGACAAGGTCCCCGCCCTGAACCCGCATCACATCGACGACCTCATTCTGGGCTGCGGCCTGCCGGGAGGCGAACAGGGCTTCAACATGGCGCGGGTGGTCGCCGTCCAGCTCGGGTACGACTTCCTGCCGGGCACGACCGTCAACCGGTACTGCTCGTCGTCGCTGCAAACCACCCGAATGGCCTTTCACGCCATCAAGGCGGGTGAGGGCGACGCGTTCATCTCGGCAGGCGTGGAGACTGTCTCGCGCTTCGGGAAGGGCAATTCCGACTCCTGGCCGGACACCAAGAACCCGCTTTTCGACGAGGCCCAGGAGCGTTCGGCGGCCGCCGCCTCGGGTGCCGACGAATGGCACGATCCCCGCGGCGACGGCAATCTGCCGGACGTTTACATCGCGATGGGTCACACCGCCGAGAACGTCGCCCTGTTGACGGGCATCAGCCGCGAAGACCAGGACCGCTGGGGAGTGCGCAGCCAGAACCGGGCCGAGGAGGCGATCAAGAACGGGTTCTTCGAGCGCGAGATCACCCCGGTGACCCTGCCCGACGGGAGCACCGTCAGCAGCGACGACGGACCCCGTCCGGGCACCACCTACGAGAAGGTAGCCGAGCTCAAACCGGTGTTCCGGCCCAATGGCACGGTGACGGCGGGCAATGCCTGCCCCCTCAACGACGGCGCCGCCGCCTTGGTGATCACCAGCGACACCAAGGCCCACGAACTCGGTCTGACGCCGCTGGCCCGCATCGTGTCGACCGGCGTCAGCGGCCTATCGCCGGAGATCATGGGGCTGGGCCCGATCGAGGCGTGCAAGAGGGCGCTGGAAAGGGCCGGCATGTCGATCAGCGACGTCGACCTCGTCGAGATCAACGAGGCCTTCGCCGTGCAGGTGCTCGGCTCGGCCCGCGAGCTGGGCATCGATGAGGACAAGCTCAACGTGTCGGGGGGAGCGATCGCGCTGGGCCACCCGTTCGGCATGACCGGTGCGCGCATCGCCACCACGCTGCTGAACAACCTTCAGACGCACGACAAGTCAGTCGGCCTGGAGACCATGTGTGTCGGCGGCGGCCAGGGCATGGCGATGGTGATCGAGCGGCTCAGCTAGGGTCCGCACGACGTCGAGTGTGCACCGTGGGCGTTGCGCGTGCATTAAAGGAGGCGACACGCCGCTCGACCCAGCCGTCAGCGCACACTCAACGCGGAATCCCCGGCGAGGCTAGTCGTTCTGGAAGTAACTGAGCAGACGCAGGATCTCGAGGTACAGCCAGACCAGGGTCACCGTCAGGCCTAACGCGATGCCCCAGGCCGCCTTCTCGGGGGCGCCCGCCCGAATCATCTGGTCGGCCGCGTCGAAGTCGATGAGGAAGCTGAACGCTGCGATGCCGATGCACACCAGCGAGAAGATGATCGCGATCGGTCCGCCGCTGCGCAGGCCCAGGCCCGTGCCGCCGCCGACGTGGAACATCGCCAGCACGAAGTTGCCGAGCATGAGCGCCAGCACGCCGAACATCGCGGCAACCAGCATGCGGGTGAACTTGGGCGTGACCCGGATGGCTCCCGTCTTGTAAACGACGAGCATGCCGAAGAAGACACCGAATGTGCCCAAAATGGCCTCGCCGATCAACGCGCCGGCGTTTGCGTGTTGCACCTGGAAGTTCGCGAATACGAACGAGATGGCGCCCAGCGCCAGGCCCTCGAGGACGGCGTAGCTGAGCACGATCGCCGGGCTGTCCTGCTTGCGACCGAAGGTCGCCACCAGGACCAGCGCCAGGCCGCCGAGCGCGCCGATCAGCAGCAGCGGCATGGCCAACGCGACGTTGGACGACACCAGGAAGAAGGAGACGATCGCCGAGGCCGTCAGGACCCCCAGCGTGATGCCCGTCTTGGTGACGACATCGTCGATGGTCAGCGGACGAGAAACCTTGGCTTCCCGGTAGGGAGCCATGTAGGGGTCGGCTTGGTAATACCCCTGCTGGGCCGCGCCACCGCCGAACTGCGCGTATCCGCCCCGCTGCCTAGGCAGCGAACGAAATACCGGATTGCTTGTCTCCCGCACCGTCGGATCCTCTCTTAAGACTGTGGCTTCACATGACTGTGTGCTTCGAACCGAACACCTGCTCAACGATCAGCGGCCCGCCCGGGTTCCCAGCGGAACGGCTGCTTTCCTGGTATTTCAGGCCTTCAACAAACTGCGAGTTGTCGTCCGGACAAACATAAACCTTACCCGCGAGCGGCGCTTGCCCGATAACGATCTAGATTGCATCGTCGAGGCCCAACTACTTTTTTGGTGTGCCTCCCCCGGCAGCATTCCTGGTCACGAATTCCGGCGATGGGAGGCCACGGCGTGAGTGAGGAATCCGACGAGGTGCTGACCCGCGTCGAGGCCGGCGTCGGCTTGGTCACCCTCAACCGCCCCAAGGCCATCAACTCGCTGAATCATTCGATGGTCAACCGGCTGAGCGCCGTGCTCGCCCGTTGGGAAACCGATGACGCGGTGCACGCGGTGGTGCTGTCCGGCGCGGGCGAACGCGGACTATGCGCCGGCGGTGACGTCGTCGCGGTCTACCACAGCGCCCGCGCGGACGGGGTGCAGACACGGAGGTTTTGGCGCGACGAATACCTACTCAACGGCCAGATAGGCCGGTTCACCAAGCCCTACGTGTCACTGATGGACGGCATCGTGATGGGCGGCGGCGTAGGCGTCAGCGCGCACGGCAGCGTCCGGGTCGTCACCGAAACGTCAAAGGTGGCAATGCCGGAGGTGGGCATCGGCTTCATCCCCGACGTGGGCGGGGCATTTCTGCTGTCCCGGGCTCCGGGCAAGCTGGGCCTGTACGCCGCGTTGACCGGGGCCCCGTTTTCCGGTTCCGATGCCATCGCAATGGGATTCGCCGACCACTTCGTGCCGCATGGCGAACTTGGCGCGTTCACTCGAGCTACCGTCGAGGACGGTATCGAAAGCGCGCTGCGCGCCCATGCCACCGAGCCGCCACCCAGCAACCTTGCGGCGCAACGTTATTGGATCGACAAATGCTTCTCCGGCGACTCTGTCGAAGACATCGTGGCCGCCCTGCGCGGCCACGACGCCGAGCCGGCCCGGGAAGCGGCCGACCTGATCGGCACCCGTTCCCCGATAGCCGTATCGGTTGCGTTCGAGGCGGTGCGTCGCGCGGCGAAGCAGGAGACACTGGAAGACGTTCTGATTCAGGATTATCGGGTGTCGAGCGCGTCGGCGCGCTCACACGACCTGGTCGAAGGGATCAGGGCCCAGATCATCGACAAGGACCGCAATCCCAAGTGGTCGCCGGCGACGCTGGCCGAAATAACCGCCGGTGACGTCGAGGCGTATTTCGCGCCGGTCGACGACGACTTGCGCTTCTAGAAAGGAAATCCGGTGACCGACAAGTACGAAACTATTCTCGTCGAGCGCGATTATCGAGTCGGGATCATCACAATGAACCGGCCCAATGCACTCAACGCGCTCAACACCCAGATGATGAACGAAGTGACCAGCGCGGCAGCGGAATTGGATGACGACCCCGGCATCGGGGCGATCGTCATCACCGGTTCGGCCAGGGCATTCGCCGCCGGGGCCGACATCAAGGAGATGGCCAGCCTCACGTTCGCCGACGCGTTCGGCACCGACTTCTTTGCCCCCTGGGGCAGGCTGGCCGCGGTGCGCACCCCGACGATCGCGGCGGTGGCCGGACACGCGCTCGGCGGTGGTTGCGAGCTCGCGATGATGTGCGACCTGATCATCGCGGCCGACACGGCAAGGTTCGGGCAGCCCGAGATCAAACTCGGTGTGCTGCCGGGCATGGGGGGTTCGCAGCGGCTGACCCGCGCCATCGGCAAGGCCAAGGCCATGGACCTCATCCTGACCGGGCGGACCATCGACGCCGCCGAAGCCGAACGGAGCGGCCTGGTTTCGCGGGTGGTGCCCGTCGACGACCTGCTGGAGGAGGTCAAGTCGGTCGCCACCACCATCTCGCAGATGTCGCGGTCGGCGGCGCGCATGGCGAAGGAGGCCGTCAACCGCGCTTTCGAATCCACGCTGTCCGAAGGACTTCTCTACGAACGCCGGCTATTCCATTCAGCTTTCGCGACGGATGACCAGTCCGAAGGAATGGCCGCATTCATCGAGAAGCGGGCCGCGAACTTCATCCACCGCTAAGGAGCCGTCATGAGCGAGCCGGGCTCGGTGAAAGACACGAAAATCAGCGAGGAATCGCCTGCGGAAACTGCAGGGACTCCTGGCCCGCTAGCCGGCCCGGAAGCGACGCCGGCTCACCGGCCATGGTGGGTGCGCCGCTACACCTTTACCGGCACCGCCGTCGGGTTGCTTTTCATCTGGTTCTCCATGACGCCGTCGCTGCTGCCACGAACCGCGTTGTTCCAGGCACTTGTCAGCGGCTTCTCGGGTGCCATCGGCTACGGCCTGGGCGTCCTCGCCGTCTGGCTGGTCCGATATATGCGTTCTAGGGATTCCAGCCCGCCGGCACCACTTTGGGCCTGGAGGGTGCTGGTCCCGATCGGTGTGATCGGCATGGTCCTCATGGCGATCCGGTTCCACGTCTGGCAGGACGACGTGCGCAACCTGATGGGCGTCAAGCACCTGGAATGGTACGACTACCCCGAGGCCGCGATCCTGTCACTGGTGGTGCTGTTCACGTTGGTCGAAATCGGTCAATTGCTCCGACGGCTGACCATGTTCCTGGTCGGACAGGTGGATCGGATCGCGCCCTTCCGCGTCTCGGCGACGATCGTCGTCGTCGTGCTCGTGACGCTGACGATCACGCTGCTCAATGGCGTGGTCATCAAGTTCACCATGGACAAGCTGAACCGCACCTTCAACGCCGTGAACGAGGAGGGCAAGGCCGAAACGGATGCGCCCAAATCCCCGCTGCGGTCAGGCGGCCCGGCGTCGCTGGTGAAGTGGGACACGCTGGGCCACCAGGGCCGCATCTTCGTCGAGGCCGGCCCCAGCGTCGCCAAACTCACCGAATTCAACGGCGCACCGGCGACCGAACCCATCCGGGCCTATGCGGGATTGAACTCCGCGGAAGGCATCGCGGCGACCGCGGAGCTGGCAGCGGCCGAACTGGAACGCACCGGCGGACTGCACCGGGCCGTCGTCGCAGTTGCCACCACCACCGGCACCGGCTGGATCAACGAGGCGGAGGCCGACGCGCTCGAATACATGTACAACGGCAACACCGCGATCGTCAGCATGCAGTATTCGTTCTTGCCCAGCTGGCTGTCGTTCCTGGTGGACAAGGAGAATGCCCGACGCGCGGGCCAGGCGCTGTTCGAGGCCGTCGACAAACGCGTACGGCGGCTGCCCGAAGGTCAGCGGCCCAAACTGGTCGTCTTCGGTGAGAGCCTGGGATCCTTCGGCGGCGAGGCGCCGTTCATGAGCCTGAACAACATCCTCGCCCGCACCGACGGTGCACTGTTCAGCGGTCCCACGTTCAACAACACCGTCTGGCGTCAGCTCACGGCAACACGCGATGCGGGCTCTCCCGAGTGGCTACCCATCTATGACGACGGCCGCAACGTCCGCTTCGTCGCTCGCCCAAGCGATTTGGAGCGCCCCGCCGCGCCGTGGGACCACCCGCGCGTGGTGTATCTGCAGCACGCCTCCGATCCCATCGCGTGGTGGACCACCGACCTGCTGTTCAAGAGTCCGGCATGGCTGCGGGAGAAGCGGGGCTACGACGTGCTGCCGCAGACGCATTGGATCCCGCTGGTGACCTTCCTGCAGGTCTCGGCCGACATGGCGCTGGCGACCGACGTGCCGGACGGCCACGGCCACCGCTATGTCGCCGACGTGGCCAACGGCTGGGCGGAGGTGCTTTCGCCGCCCGGCTGGACGCCGGAGAAGACCGAAAAGCTGCGGCCTCTGATGCACGCCGACGCCATCATCAGCGGCTCCACCGGCTGAGCAACACGCCATCCCCTTAAATCCATCGGCGCCCGGTGCTCGCGAGATCCGGGGACAGGAGGTCCGGCTGCGCCGGGCGCGGCCGGGGTCGGCCACTGCCGCCCAGCCGATCCAGCACGCCGGCGGCCGCCAGCGCTCGGTAGCCGCCGACGACGTCGGTGGCCCGGTGCAGGCCGATGTCGAGCAGCGCGGCCGCCGCCAGGCTCGAGGTGTAGCCCTCCGAGCACACGATCACCCATTCGACGTCGTCGCCGACGGCCTCGGGCAGCTTGGCCTCGCTGGTCGGATCGCAGCGCCATTCCAGCACATTGCGTTCGATGACGAGCGCGCCGGGCAAATCGCCCTCGCGCGACCGCTGCGCCTGCGGCCGGATGTCGACGAGCACCGCCCCGCGAGCCAGCGCGGCCGGCACCTCGGCGGCGGGCAGGCGCCGAAAACGCCGCCGCGCGGCTCTCAAGACAAGGTCGATGCGGCTCATTGCCATCCTTCCGGTTGGTCGGTCAGTTCTGTGCGCTGGCGGCGCAACCTGCTGCGGTCGGTGACCTCGTAGTACGACATCGCGGTCAGCGGCGGCGAGTAGGCATGCACGCTCAGGGTGGGCCGCTCCGGCCGACCTGGGGCGTCATCGAATAGCCGCGCGCTCGAGTGTGCGGCTGGCCGCATGTTCGCGGCTGAGGGTGCCGCCGGCCCGGTCACGGGCCTGGGCGCCCACACCACGTCGTGCACCCAGCCGAGCGGGAAGCCGGCCTGATCGCCCGCGTCGAGTCGGCGCCGTCGCAAACCAGTTCCGTCCCAACGGAATTCGTTGAGGGAGCCCGACAGCACGGTCAGTGCACCCAGTGACCCGCCGTGGTCATGCAATTCGGTGGGCTGCCCCGGCACCCAACTGATCAGCCAGACGTCGAGTTCGTCGTCGCCGCGGATGCGGGCGAACCAGCGCCGCGACTCCGGCACACCGCCCGCCGGCAGCAGATGGTCACAGCGTCCGCTGAGGACATCGTCGGCGGCTTGGTCGGCGGCGTGCAGGAGGTCAGGCACCCGCAGCCGGGTGGGCGCGAGCGCACGCGTCGCAAGGGGAAGAGACATCGGAGAGCTCCAAGGTGGACGGATAGGGCGAGCGGCGGCGTGTTACGGCCGACAACACTCGCGAAATCCGAAGAGCTCCGTCACGGCAGCCAGTGTTGCATAGATTGGCATGGTGCGCTGGCGCGGTCTCCGTCCCCTACTCTGGGGCGCAGTTGTCCTGGTGATGATTTTGGGTGGTGTGCCCGGGATGACCGGTTGCTCCCGCCACGGCCCAACCAACGGCGGAACCTCGGCACCGTCGGCACGGCCGTCTGGCATCCCCAGGGGCCCGAGCACGGCGCCGCCGGATGCCGTCGGGGTGTCCCCCGGCGGCGTGACGACCAGGATCGACATCCCCGCGGACTCGACAGAGGAGGAGTATTTCCAGGCCTGTCACGCGGCAAAAGTGTGGATGGAACAGCACAGGACCGGTGCGTCGCTCTTGGAGCCGTACCTGGCGATGGTTCAGTCGTCGCCGTCCGGGACACCGGGCAGCTGGAACACGCGGTGGTCGGAGCTGACGCTGGCCCGCCAGGCGGCCCTCATCACCGCCGCGCGGGCGGCCGCCAACGACGAATGCGGCTAGCTCGGGGGCTAGCGCCGTGGCTAGGTCGGGGCAGCGGTTCGAACGCCTGCGCGCTTGGAATCATGGATGAAAAAAGTGCCGGCCCGGCCCGTGAAGCTGGCTTCCGCCGCGCAAAATGAACGCATGCCCGACCGACCTTCAGGAGCAGCGGCGCGTCGGGCGCCGCCGACTCGGGTGGCGCTGACGCTCGGCAGCGGCGGCGCCCGCGGCTACGCCCACATCGGCGTAATCGAGGCACTGGTGGCGCGCGGTTACGACATCGTCGGCATCGCCGGCTCGTCGATGGGAGCGCTGGTTGGCGGTCTGCACGCCGCGGGATGCCTCGGCGAGTTCGCCGAGTGGGCGAAGTCGCTGACACAGCGCACGATCCTGCGGCTGCTGGACCCGTCGATCAGCGCGGCCGGAGTGATGCGTGCCGAGAAGATCCTGGACGCGGTGCGCGACATCGTCGGCCCGGTCTCCATCGAGCAACTGCCCATCCCCTACACCGCGGTGGCGACCGATCTTTTGACCGGCAAGTCCGTGTGGTTTCAGCGCGGTCCCCTCGACGAGGCGATCCGGGCGTCCATCGCGATTCCGGGCGTCATCGCCCCGCACGAAGTAGACGGACGCCTGCTCGCCGACGGCGGCATCCTCGATCCGCTGCCGATGGCACCGATCGCAGCGGTCAACGCCGATGTGACGCTCGCCGTGAGCCTGAGCGGCAGCGAAGCCATCGAGCACCGCTACGCGGAGCCGGGCGCCACGGCCGAGTGGTTGAACCGCATGGTGCGCAGCACCTCCGCGCTCTTCGACATCGCGGCGGCGCGTTCGCTGCTCGACCGGCCGAGCGCACGGGCCGTGCTCAGCCGGTTCGGCGTGGACACCTGGACCGAAGACGTTGATGGGGAGCCCAGCGGCGAGGAGAGGGTCGACGACATCGGCGACCCACCCGAACTCCCGAGACTGGGCGGCTTCGAGGTGATGAATCGGACGATCGACATCGCCCAATCCGCACTGGCACGCCACACGCTGGCGGCCTACCCGCCCGACGTGCTGATCGAGGTGCCGCGTACGACGTGCCGCGCCCTGGAATTCCACCGTGCGGTCGAGGTGATCGCCGTGGGTCGGGCGCTGGCCGACCAGGCCCTGGACACCCTAGAAGCCGACCGCCCCACGGCCACCTCCGCGCTCGAGGGCTGATCCGCGCAGTGAGCAAGGAATCCGGCCAGTCACCTTCTCCGACAACGTAATCCGAGCAGGGCAGCTCGCCGACCGAAATCTCAAGTGCCAGAACGCATCCAGCACAGCCGAGGAGCGCCGACTCCAGCTGACGATCGACGTCGGCTGTCGTTGCCGGCCCAAATCCAGAATGAACTCTACGTCGGAATTCGTCGTTGCCAACGGCCGCCCGGCGGCCCCAATTGACGTCTTGGCCCGGCGCGACAAGCGGCGTCCAGGCGCGCGCTGGGCAGGTCATCAGAGACGCGCATTCCGCGAAACTTGACTGGATCGGTTATCGTGACTGACGGGCATGAGCAGGATAGCGGCGGGACATCGGGCATAAGCCTGCGGCCAAATTTCGCGTTTTTACATCTCTGCGTGGAAACACTTTCCATGCGGGTACATAAGGGGGCCTGTTGTCGGCGGATGGTTGTTGCGTGCGGAGCCGTAGCTCATGAGACTCAGCATCATCAGTGTGGTGGTCTTCATTGCCGTCTATGTCGCCTCGATCGTGTTGTATGGCACCGCGGGTTCGAACGCTCGTCATGAACTTGCTCAAGGCGAGCCAACGGCCGATGGGACGACGGTAACCATCGATGTCGAAGATCTTCAGCCGTTGAAGGGCGACCTGGTCACCGAAGTCGCCGTTTCGCCCGGACCTGCACTGCTCGACCCGCTGACCCGCGGTCTCAGGGAAGACCTCGGTATCGCGGTCACATACGGGGCAACCCCTGTCAAGCACACCTGGCCCAAGGGCCAAGTGCCCAGTGTTTTTCCAGTCACTATGGATGTTTCCGGTGACGTCTCGCAATGGCCCTTCGATCAATACCTTGCCGGGCCGATTCACGTTGTCCTCTTCCACGGCGCCGCCGAAGTACCGGAACCGGTGAAAGCGACGGTTATCGAACATGTGCCCGGCTGGACCGCGAAGGTCCTGGCCGGCGCCAAAGACAATCCGCTGGGACAGTACTCGGTGCAGCTGCACCGGACGCGTAGCGTCGCACTGTTCACCTGCATCCTGGTGGTTGTTCTCATCGCGCTTGCCGGCCTTGCCCTGGTGGTGGCCGTCCAGACGAAACGTGGCCGACGAAAGTTTCAGCCGCCGATGACAACCTGGTATGCGGCAATGCTCTTCGCGGTGGTACCGCTGCGAAACGCGTTTCCCAACGCGCCCCCGTTCGGAGCCTGGATCGATGTCGTCGTCACCGTCTGGGTGATCGTCGTGATGGTCATCTCGATGGTGCTTTACATCTTCTGCTGGTGGGAGCACCTCAGACCCGACGCCCCAGCGAAACCGGCGGAGTCAGCGTCGAGTCGCTGACGAGTGGCGCGCCGAACGCTGACCTTTCTGCTGTCAGCTCCCGCCGCGAGACACGGCTTTGCGCACGCCGAGAGGCGATCGTATTTCATCCTTAACGTGAGGAACGAGATTGAAGCTCAACCGATTTAGCACCGCGGTGAGTGTATTGGCCGCCGGGGTACTGACTTTGTCAGCGTGTGCGGGAACCACAACATCGACCGCAGGCGTAGGGAAGGTGGTGTGCGGAGGGAAGAAGGTCCTGACGGCCAGCGGAGCGACCTTCCAAGCCAAGGCGATGGACCATTTTGTCAACTCCTTCGAACGCGCCTGCCCTGGCCAGACGCTGAACTACACAGCCAGCAACTCCGGCGTGGGGATCAGGGAATTTATCAGCAAACAAACCGATTTCGGCGGGTCGGATTCGCCGTTGGACCGCAACGAGTACGCCGCGGCGGAGCAACGCTGCGGCTCGCGGGCGTGGAACCTGCCGATGGTCTTCGGCCCGCTCGCGATCGCCTACAACGTCAAGGGTCTGAGTTCGCTGAATTTGGACGGGCCGGCCGCGGCGAAAATCTTCAACGGCGCGGTGACCACCTGGAACGATCCCTCGATCCAGGCGTTGAACTCGGACGTCGCGTTGCCTGCCGAACCCATTCATGTGGTGTTCCGCAACGACGAGGCCGGCACCACCGACAACTTCCAGGAATATCTTCATGTCGCGTCCGGCGGCGCGTGGGGTAAGGGGACCGGACGTACGTTCAACGGCGGTGTCGGTGAGGGCGCCAAGGGTGACGGGGGCACCGCCGCCTCCGTCGAAAGCACTGAAGGGGCAATCACCTACGTCGCATGGTCGGTCGCCCGGGAGCATGAGCTGAACATGGCGAAGATCATCACGTCCGCCGGTCCCGATCCAGTGGCGATCAGCACCGTTTCGGTCGACGCAACGATTTCCGAAGCCTCGATGATCGGGAACAGCAACGACCTCGTGCTCGACACACTGTCGTTTTACCGACCCACAAAAACCGGCTCCTACCCGATCGTGGAGGCGACATACGAGATCGTCTGCTCGAAGTATCCCGACGCCCAGGAGGGTGCGGCGGTGAAGGCGTTCATGCAGAGCTCGATCGGCGCCGGTCAGGATGGATTGCGGGAACATGGGTACACCCCGGTCCCCGATCAGCTGAAGCAGAGACTGTCGGTTGCGGTGAACGCCATCTCGTGAACCGAGATGGTCGGGGATAATCGCACGCCCGATCAGCAGGCTGACGTCCGATTACGTTGCCCGCCTTGGCATTCGATCTTGCCTCACGCGATCGGCACGGGCCTCATCAGACACCCAGGAAACGCGCGACGGCCTCGGCTTCACGGCGACCTTGTTCGCGTCCGGCCACCGCCGAGGCGATGCGGCACCTCGGGTCCAGGGGGTTTGATCCGAATGCCGCCAACGAGTCGTCGTCGGCGAACACCGCGAACGTCGCGCCGGAGAACGCCGCGATAGCGGCAGCCGGCGCCTCGCCGAAGGGCGATGGCGCGTCGACACCGGAGGGCACCAGCACCACGGCCACGTCGCAGTCGCCGGCCACCCACAGGTTGACCGAGCTGGCGACGCCGCCGTCCATGTAGCGCCGGCCCGCGATCGTCACCGGTGGCCATGCCCCCGGCACCGCACAGCTGGCCGCGACGGCGTCGACGAGTTCGACGCCCGACTCGCGAACGAAGACGACCAGTTGGCCGGTCGCGACGTCGATCGCGGTGATCCGCAGCACCCGCTCGGGCCAGTCGTGCGATGGCAGGCGCCGCTCGATCACCCTGCGTCGCACGGGTTCGGGAACCGTCTTGGCCCTCAGTGCCACGGCGCCGATCCGCCGCAGCTGTTCTCGGGTGTTGTCCTCAGCCCCGTGGTACGGCTCGCCCAGCGCGGCAAGGAAGAGTTCGGTGATGTCGTCGATGTCGACGCCGGAATCTATTTCGGCCGAGGACTCGGCGGTTTGTCGGTCGAACAGCACATCGAGCGCGCTGCCGCTGCCGATCTGCGCGGCGACCGCCGAACCCGCCGACGTACCCACCAGCACGGCTGAGTTCAGCAACATCCGCGCCGCCTCCGGCGCTTCGTCGGCGATGCCGCGCAGAACCCCTGTCTCCCATGCGATTCCGGCTATTCCCCCGCCGGCCAGGACGAGCGCGCGTCTGCTTGCCACCTCCGGGACCTCAGACCGAGGTGTGCTGGGCCTGCCGGACCGGCGCGCTCAGGTCGCCCCGGTGCAGCAGATGCGCGGGCGGGTCGGGCAGCACCACGCTGCGGGTGATCCCCAGATCGGGCCCCACGTGGACCAGCTCTCCCGGTTCCAGCAGACGCCAGCGCGGGTCGTCGTCCATTCGTTCGCTGGCGAACACCACCGACGAGCGGGTGCACAGATGCTCCGACTGCGCGCGAATGCGCTTGGTGCGCAAGTCGAATGCGGGGTCGCGAGCTTCCTCCGGCTGGTCACAGCGCCGATCCAGAAGGTACAGCTCATGGGAATCCGGGTAGCGCAGAGCCCACATGTCGGCCGCCGTGCTCACCAGCACGTTCACCGCATAGATGGGCACATTCGCCGCGAGCCACCTCACGGCGTCGACCAGACCGGCCGTCTGGTCACCGTCACGGGCGCGGATCGAACCGGTGATGAGGGCGAAGATACGCTCGGAGTCGGTCTGGCCCAAGACCACATCGCGAGTGCCGAGCTCACGCAGCCGTTCATCGATATCGGCCAGCCCCTCGACCACGCCGTTGTGCGCGAAGATCCGGCCGTCCTGCAAGAAGGGGTGGGTATTGCGGACGTCGAGCGCCCCCGTGGTCGCATAACGAACATGGGCGACGAAGGTCGTGCCGCTCAGCCGGTGCGCCTCGGTGGCGAACCGGGAGTCCTGCCACGCCGCGATGGGTTCCTTGCGGACCTCCGGCCGGCCGTGACCGTCGAACACGCCCAGGCCGGTGCCGTCCGGGTTCCTGCGGCTTTGCGCGGCCAGGCTGTCGGGCGCATTCAGCAGCCAGAACGTCGCGGTGCAGACGTGTGTCCCGGCGTGCAACCCAAAAAGTCGGCACATGGTTCCGACGGTACCGAAGGCCCTCGCGCCGTCAGCGCGCGAGCCTTTCAGAGAGATATTTCAGCGCTCGTCGCGCGTAGCCCTTCCACACCATGCCGAACACCGGCAGCGCCGGGCCGGCCAGCCGCGATTTGGGATAAATGGTCCAGCGCCAAGTGATTTCGGTTCCGTCGCCCACCTGGTCGAAGTTCCACACGCCCGTGACGGACCCGATCAGCAGCGCCATCGGGCCTGTGATATCGGTGAGCCGGTATCCGAATGACCGCGGCGGGTCAACGCTGTTGAGTTCTTCGCGCACACTGCCGCCGGGCATGATGAGCCTGCGACTTCGGCCGGGCGCGTCCCAGTCGCCCGTCTGATCGCGCACTTCCTTGATCGGCGGGATCGGCCCGTACCAATGGCTGAAGAGTTCGGGGAGTGGTAGTTGCATCGTTTCGCGGAATGCCTTCTCGGGCGGCACTTCTACGACGCGCGATTGCGCGACGACAAGCGGCTTAACCATCGACACCCCTGTTCCTCAGCGTGTTCCTGTGCGCGCCAAGAATGCGGCGGCCCGGCCGGTGATGAGCGGCAGATCGAAGAATCTTTGCAGACCCGCCGGCGCCGCGCAGGTCGCCGGATCGCGTTGACGCAATGCGCGGCCGTCGCGACGATCCCGGGATTGCTCCGCAAGCCGGCTTGCAC
>NZ_JAFBAT010000048.1 GCF_019247615.1 Mycobacterium sp.
TCGACTTCTCCGAGCACTATCTCGCCGACTACATGGCCACCCGCGGAATCGGCTTCCTCGGCTGGAATACCAGGTTCCGCGGCTTCGAAAGCAGCTTTCTGCTCGACCACGCGCTGGTCGACATCGGGGTCGGGGTTCGCTGGTTACGAGAAGTCCAGGGCGTGGATACCGTTGTCTTGCTGGGCAATTCGGGAGGCGGCTCGCTGATGGCGGCCTACCAGTCGCAGGCCGTCGAACCGAACGTCACTCCGCTGCAGGGCATGCGCCCGGCGGCTGGGTTGACGGAGTTGCCTCCCGCCGACGGGTATGTCGCCACCGCTGCCCACCCCGGACGCCCCGATGTGCTGACCTCCTGGATGGACGCCGCCGTCGTCGACGAAAACGACCCGGTGGCAACCGATCCCGACCTTGACCCGTTCGACGAGCGCAATGGCCCGCCGTACCCGCCGGAGTTCGTCGCCCGCTACCGGCGCGCCCAGACAGCGCGCAACCACGCGATCACTGACTGGGTCGAGAGGGAGCTCAAACGTATTCGCGCCGCGGGCTTTTCGGACCGTCCGTTCAGCGTGATGCGAACCTGGGCGGACCCCCGCATGGTCGATCCGAGCCTCGAGCCCACCAAGCGGCAGCCGAACATGTGCTACGCCGGCGTTCCGGCCAAGGCGAACCGCTCCCCGCACGGCATCGCCGCCGCCTGCACCCTGCGAAACTGGCTGGGCATGTGGAGCCTGCGGGTGGCGCAAACGCGGGCCGAGCCCCACCTGGCCCGCATCCGCTGCCCGGCGCTGGTGATCAATGCCGAGGCCGACACGGGGGTCTTCCCCTCCGACGCCCAGCGCATCTACGACGCGCTGGGCGGCACCGACAAAGCGCGAGTCTCGATCGACAGCGACCACTACTTCACCACCCCCGGTGCGCGCAGCGAGCAGGCCGATACCATCACCGGGTGGATCGCCAAGCGGTGGCCTTAAGACACGGCGTGCGGGTTCTCGCCCACTTCGTTCCCGGGGCGAAGGTGCTGGATTTCGTTGGGCCGGAATCTGATTGGCTTAACGTCCGATGGTGCGCCGAAGACGACGACACGACCTTCTATCGGGAGCTGCCGGACGCCGAGGTGATCTGGCATGTGCTTCGGCCGCTGTCGGCCGGCGACTTGCGGCGCGGGGTTCGCCTGCGCCTGGTGCACAAGCTCGGGGCCGGGGTGAACACCATCGACGTGGAGGCGGCGACGCAGCGCGGCATCGGGGTCGCCAACATGCCGGGCGCCAACGCACCGTCGGTGGCCGAGGGCACGGTGCTGTTGATGCTGGCGGCGCTCCGGAAGCTGCCGACGCTGGACCGCGCCACTCGGCAAGGGCGCGGCTGGCCGGCGGACCCGGGGCTGGGCGAGACCGTGCGCGACCTCGGCAGCTGCACCGTCGGCCTGGTCGGTTACGGCAATATCGCCAAGCGGGTGAGCGAAATCGTCGCGGCCATGGGGGCGACGGTCCTGCATACCAGCACGCGTGACGACGGGCGGCCCGGATGGCGGCGCCTGGACGAGTTGCTGGCCGACAGCGACGTCGTCTCGCTGCACCTGCCGTTGACCGCGCAGACCCGCCGACTGCTGGGTCGCGACGCGCTGGCTCTGGTGAAACCCACTGCGGTGCTGGTGAATACGTCGCGTGGTGGCGTCGTCGACGAAGAGGCGCTCGTCGACGCGCTCCGGGGCGGTCGGCTGGCGGCGGCGGGGCTGGACGTTTTCGACGTCGAGCCGGTGGCGCCCGACAATCCCCTGCTGGCCCTGGACAACGTGGTGCTGACGCCGCACGTGACCTGGTACACCGCCGACACCATGCGCAGGTACCTGACCGAGGCGGTTGCCAACTGCCGCCGGCTCTCCGCCGGTCAACCGCTGACCAACCTGGTGAACCCGGTGGTCAACCAACCGACCGGTTGTTAGCTTGGAAAGTGCTTGGCCGAACGAAGCCATGGGAAGGCGACCAATGCCGATCGCAATCACTGCTGAGCATCAAGAGCTGGCCGACTCCGTGCGATCCCTGGTGGCGCGGGTGGCGCCGTCCGAGGTGCTGCACGCGGCCTTGGAAACGGGCCCAGCGACGCCGATCGAGAATCCCCCGCCTTACTGGCGGGCGGCCGCCGAACAAGGCCTGCACGGCGTCCATCTGGCCGAATCCATCGGGGGGCAGGGTTTCGGGACGCTCGAGCTGGCCGTCGTGCTGGCCGAATTCGGCTACGGGGCCGTGCCGGGCCCCTTTGTCCCCTCCGCGATCGCCAGCGCGCTGATCTCCGCACACGATCCGGAAGCCAAGGTGCTCTCCGAACTTGCCTCCGGTGCGGCTATCGCCGCCTATGCGTTGGATTCCGGCCTGACGGCCACCAGGCATGGGCCCGACGAGCAGACGCTGGTGATCCGCGGCGAGGTCCGCGCGGTGCCCGCGGCGGCGCAGGCGTCCGTGCTGGTTCTTCCGGTCGCCATCGACAGCGGCGAGGAGTGGGTGGTGCTGCGCGCCGAACAACTCGAGATCGAGCCGGTACAAAGCATTGACCCGCTGCGGCCCATAGCGCATGTGCGGGCCAACGCCGTCGAGGTGGGTGACGACGCCGTGCTGAGCAACTTGACCATGACGACCGCGCACGCGCTGATGTCCACCCTGCTGTCGGCCGAGGCCGTCGGCGTGGCGCGCTGGGCGACCGATACGGCGTCGCAGTACGCGAAGATCCGCGAGCAGTTCGGCAGGCCCATCGGCCAGTTCCAGGCCATCAAACACAAATGCGCGGAGATGATCGCCGACACCGAGCGGGCGACCGCGGCGGTCTGGGACGCCGCCCGCGCGATTGACGAAGCCAGCCAGAACAATTGGGACACAGCGGGTTGCGGCGTCGAGTTCGCCGCGGCGGTGGCCGCGACGCTGGCGCCGACGGCCGCTCAACGATGCACGCAGGACTGCATTCAGGTGCACGGCGGAATCGGCTTCACGTGGGAGCACGACACCAACGTCTACTACCGGCGGGCGCTGATACTGGCCGCCTCATTCGGCCGCGGCTCGGGGTACCCGCAGAAGGTGGTGGACACCGCGACCAGCACGGGGACGCGCGCGGTGAACATCGACCTCGATCCGGACACCGAAAAGCTGCGGGAGGAAATCCGGGCCGAGGTCACGGCCCTCAAGGCGATGGAGCGCGAGGCGCGCAAGGTCGCAATCGCCGAGGCCGGCTGGGTGCTGCCGTACCTACCCAAACCGTGGGGCCGGGCGGCGAGCCCGGTGGAGCAGGTCATCATCGCCCAGGAGTTCGCCGCCGGGCGCGTCAAACGCCCGCAGGTAGGCATCGCGGCCTGGATCATCCCGTCGATCGTCGCGTTCGGGACCGAGGAGCAAAAACAACGGTTCCTGCCGCCGACCCTGCGCGGCGAAATGACCTGGTGCCAGCTGTTCTCCGAACCGGGCGCGGGGTCCGACTTGGCCGGGTTGACCACTAAGGCGACCCGGACCGACGGCGGCTGGCGCATCACCGGTCAGAAGATCTGGACCACCTACGCGCAGTACTCGCACTGGGGCGCCCTGCTGGCGAGAACCGACCCGAGCGCACCGAAACACAACGGCATCAGCTATTTCCTGCTGGACATGAAGAGCGAAGGAATCACGGTCAAGCCGCTGCGCGAGCTCACGGGCAACGCGATGTTCAACACCGTCTACATCGACGACGTGTTCGTGCCCGATGAATTCGTCCTCGGGGAGGTCAACCGGGGCTGGGAGGTCAGCCGCAACACGTTGACGGCGGAGCGGGTTTCCATCGGCAGCAGCGACGCGAATTTCCTGGCGACACTGCCCGAGTTCGTCGAGTTCGTCCGTGACGGGCAGTTCGACCAGGTGGCGCAGCACCGGGCCGGGCAGTTGATCGCGGAGGGTCATGCCGCCAAGCTGCTGAACCTGCGATCGACGCTGTTGGCGCTCGCCGGCGGGCCAAAAGATCGGGCAATGCCGTCGGCGGCGATCTCGAAGCTGTTGTCGATGCGTACCGGGCAGGGTTATGCCGAATTCGCGGTGTCCTCCTTCGGCACCGACGCCGCGATCGGCGACACCAACGAGCCGCCCGGCAAGTGGGGCGAGTACCTGCTGGCCAGCCGCGCCACCACCATCTATGGCGGGACGTCCGAGGTGCAGCTCAACATCATCGCCGAGCGCCTGCTGGGCCTGCCCCGCGACCCGTAGTCGCCCGAACGCAGGCCGGCATGCCCGCCAGCGCCGGCCGGCCTTCCTTTCGCACGTCGAGGCCGGCCGGCTGGCATCTGGTGGGTTGACTAGCGACCACCGCGATCCCAGTCGCCGTTCCAGCCGCGACCCCAGTTGTCCCAGTCGCCGTGGTTGCCCCAGCGATCCGAGTCACCGCCGCGGTCCCAATCGCCGCGGCCCGACCGGTCCCAGTCACCGTTCCCGCCGGGCCCCCAGCCTCGCTGTCCGGGGCCGTCGTGGTCCCCGCCGCCCCGGCCCCAGCCGCCTTGGCCAGGACCGTCGTGGTCGCGGCCACCACCGCCCCCGTCGCCGCCACGGGTCGGGATCACATCCGTCCCGTGGAGTCCGGCAGTGGCAACATTCGCCGGGTGGTCGGCCGCCGGCGCGGCCTGCGCCAGGGCGGAGCCGCTCAACAACATCGCACCGGCCAGCGCTCCCGCGCCCACCGCACCCGTGGCCGCGCCGCGCAGCGTTCGCATCGAAACCATCGTCGAGAACCTCCTTCGAGAGACCTTGAGACGTCTTAGGTACGTCCACGCCGAGAATACCCATCATTCGGCGGACAAAAACGATTCTTTGGCCGCCGATTGCGAATATCGAAACGTAGGCTGGCAATTTTTTAGGGCGCCTTGAGGCGACTACCAAAATACTGACCAGAGTTTTAGGGAATCAGTATCTGTGCGATTACTGTCGTGTTGGGCTCTGCGACTATAATTGCTCTTCGGAGCGGCTTTACTGAATCACTGAGCTACGGAAGTGTGGAAATGCAGACAGCGGTTATGTATTTCAGTGTCGGCGTAGTTAACGCGACACTCAGTATGTCGACAGCAAACCCATAGGTTTTCACACCTAGGCAACCTGGAAATGGTGTTGGTACCCGCGTGGGCACGGGCGTTGTGGAAAAATGCTCACCCAGCGGCGGAAGTCACGCCGGTCGCGGTGAGAGAATCGGGTATCGATTAGGTGTAGTGACGCACTGAAAAGCATCAGAAGAACACCGCAGAGAGGGCCGACGCCATGAGCACCACACCCGGCCACAACGAATCCGGTCCCAAGCGGTTCGCCCACTTCCCCCGCACGGCGCCCCGCCCTGAGCAGACGGGGCCGACCCAGCGGCTGCCCGCATTGGGTCAGGTCGCGCCCGCCCAGCCGACGCGCGACCGGCGAACGCGCCGGACCGTGGATCTGCCGCTCGCCACCCACCGCGCCCTCGACGTCTGGCAGCGAGCGGCCGCCGACCGCATCGGGGTCGCCCGCGTCACCGGACAAGACGTCCTCACCGCCCTCATCGACCAGCTGCTGGTCGACCCCAAGCTCTCGGCTCAAATCACGCGCGCCATTCAGGCACGCAAGTGACGACCGGCTGGGTCAGTCGACTTCCATCTCGCGCAGCTCGCGCTTGAGAATCTTGCCGGTGGGGTTGCGCGGCAGCTCGTCCAGGAAGATCACTTCGCGGGGCACCTTGTAACGAGCCAGATGGTCGCGCACGTAGTGCTTGATGGTGTCCTCGTCGACGTCGGCGTCCTCTTTCTTGACCACGAACGCGCGCAGCCGGTGGCCCCACTCCTTATCTTCGACGCCGATCGCGGTGGCTTCCACGACGTCCGGATGCCCATTGATGAGGTCCTCGACTTCCGCGGGAAACACGTTCTCGCCGCCGGACACGATCATCTCGTCGTCGCGCCCACTGATGTACAGCAGGCCGTGCTCGTCGAAGTAGCCGACATCACCCGATGACAGCATTCCATCGATGATCTGCTTCTTGCCTCCGCCGGTGTAACCCTCGAACGGAAACGCGTTGCCGACGAAGATCCGCCCGACCTCGCCTTGCGGCAGTTCCTTGGCGTTGTCGTCGAAGATCTTGACCTTCACGCCCTTGACCACCGGTCCGACGGTCGACGAGTTGAATTCGAGATGCTTGGGCTCGGCGATCGTGGCGAACGCGATCTCAGTCGAGCCGTACATGTTGTAGATCACCGGCCCGAGGTCCTTGAGCGCCCGTTCGGCCAGTTCCGATCCCAACGCGGACCCGGAGACGAACACGATCTTCAGGCTGGACAGGTCCGGCTTCTTGTCCATCTTCTCGATCGCGTCGAGGATCCGCGCCAGCATCACTGGGACCACCACCATCGCCGTCACCTTGTGCTTCTCGATGTCTTCGAGCACTAACGGGGGCTTGAACTTGCGGCGCAACACCAGCGTGGACCCGAGAAACATCGCCAGGGTGCCGTGCAGATAACCCAGCGCGTGGAACATCGGCGCCGGCAGCGAGGTCACCTCGCCCGCCTTGAACGGAACGTGCGACAGGATTCCGCCCACCGGTGCCAGCGTCGGCGGGGTGCTGCGGTTCGCCCCCTTCGGGGTGCCCGTGGTTCCGCTGGTCAGGATGATGATCGACGCGTGCTTGGTGGCCTTCGGGGCCGTCTCTTTGCTGCTGCGCTCGATCAGGTCGGCCAAGGTTTCGTCCTTGCTGCCCGACGGCTCATCCGCGTCGGGGTTGGTCCCGAGCGCGCGCAGCTTGCCCAGTTCCGGCTTGGCTTTGCTGACGGCCTTGGCGTACTCGTCGTCGTAGATGATGAGCTTGGCGCCTTCGCGCTCGGACACCTCGCAGACCTGCGGCGCGGAGAACTCGCTGTTGAGCAGGATGATGCGGGCGCCGACTCGGGCGGCGCCGTAGTTGGCGATTAGGAACCAGCGGGTGTTGCGCGCCAGGATGGCGACTCCGTCGCCGCCCTTGACACCCATCTCCAGCAGCCCGTTGGCCACCGCGTGGGCCGCCTCGTCGAGCTCCCGATAAGTGAATTCGCCCTCTTCATCGATGCAGGCCAGGCGGTCGGGATGGCGCCTGGCGTTGAGCGACGGCAGCATGCCGAACTCGCCCCACTTGTAGATATCGTTGGCCGTCGCGGCGTAATTCAGCGGTGGCTCGAGCCGGAAGGCACCCGCTTCGAAGATCTTGCGAACGTAGTGCAGTTCGGCTGAGCCGCGTTCCAAATACTGCTGAAGTTTGGTGACAGCCTGCCAGGGCAGACCGATCAGATTTGACATGGATCCCACCATATGTGACGTCGGTCGCAATACCAGTACCTAGTACCCACGCACCTACCATGGTGAACATGGCCGGTCCGGTTTCGCTGGAGGTCGCTGGACACCACGTCACCGTGACCCATCCGGACAAGGTCGTCTTCGACGCGCACGACGCTGCGGCCCCGCGCACCAAGCTGGACCTCATTCGCTACTACCTGTCCATCGCCGAGGGTGCGCTGCGCGGTGTCGCCGGCCGACCGATGATCCTCAAGCGCTTCGTCAAGGGCATCGCGGAGGAAGCCGTGTTCCAGAAGCGGGCTCCCACCAACCGGCCGGACTACGTCGACGTCGCCGAATTGCACTACGCCCGCGGCACGTCCGCCGCGGAGGCCGTGATTCATGACGCTGCCGGCCTCGCGTGGGTGATCAACCTGGGTTGCGTCGACCTCAACCCGCATCCCGTGCTCGCCGGCGACCTCGATCGCCCCGACGAACTGCGGGTCGATTTGGACCCGATGCCCGGGGTGACGTGGCAGCGGATCGTCGACGTCGCGGCGGTCGCCCGCGAGGTGCTCGAGGATCATGGGCTGGTCGCGTGGCCGAAGACGTCCGGGTCCCGCGGCTTCCATATCTACGCCAGGATCGCCCCGCGCTGGGGATTCCGCCAGGTGCGCCTCGCCGCCCAAGCCGTTGCGCGCGAGGTCGAGCGCCGCATTCCCGACGCCGCGACCAGCCGCTGGTGGAAGGAAGAGCGCGAAGGGGTGTTCGTCGACTTCAACCAGAATGCCAAGGACCGCACCGTGGCATCGGCGTACTCGGTGCGCGCGACCCCGGACGCCCGGGTGTCGACGCCGCTGCGCTGGGATGAGGTCGCGACCTGCGACCCGGCGGCGTTCACCATCGACACGGTGCCCCGGCGGTTCGCCGAGATCGGTGACCCGTGGGCGGGGATGGACGACGCGGTGGGCGAGCTCGATCGGCTGCTGATGCTTGCCGAAGAGCTGGGTCCCCCCGAACGTGCGCCACGGGGGGCCGGTAAGGCCACGGACGGCAGGCGGGTGTCGTCGAAGCCCCTCATCGAGGTCGCCCGCACCAAGACCAAGGACGAGGCGATGGCCGCGCTGGACACCTGGCGTGAGCGCCACCCGGCCGCCGCCGCCCTGCTGCGGCCGGCCGATGTCCTCGTCGACGGCATGCGCGGGCCGAGTTCGATCTGGTACCGGATCCGGATCAACCTGCAGCACGTGCCGGCCGACCAGCGCCCCCCGCAGGAGGAGCTGATCGCCGACTACAGCCCTTGGGTGGGGTACCAGGGGAACTGAAATCGGGGGCCGCCGATTGCGGCCGCTAGACGGACACCCGACCCTGGCGCAGGTAGAAGTACCAGGTCACAACCAGCAGCGCGACGAAAAACGCCACGTAGAACCGCAGCGCCGGCTCGATGCTGCCGAAGTGCGACTTCGACCAGGCGTACGCCAGCGGCACGACGAACCCGCCGAAGGCGCCGACCGACGAGATCACGCCCAGCGCGCCGGCGGCCTGGCGGCGCATCTGCACCATGGTGTCGGGGTCACCGCCGGCGAGCTCGCCCTTGACCTTGAAGATCCGCGAGATCATCCGATAGGTCGAGCCGTTGCCGATGCCGGTGGCCACAAACAAGAACATGAAGCTGGCGAAGAACAGCGGCAGGTTCTTGGTGTTGACGGACCACAGCGCCGCCGCGGCACCCGCCGCCAGCATCACGAAGCTGGCTGCGGTGATGCGGGCCCCGCCGATCCGGTCGGCGAGCTTGCCGCCCAGCGGTCGGATGACCGACCCGATGGCCGCGCCGACGAAGGCCCAGGCCAGGGCGATGTCCCCGCGCCCGAAGACGGTCTTGAGCAGGGTCGGGAAAGCCGCGGAGTAGCCGATGAACGACCCGAACGTCCCGATGTAGAGCAGCGACATGACCCAGGTGTCCGCATGCCGCAGCGACTGCAGGACCGGCGTCACGTCGGCTTTGGCTTCCGTGAGGTTGTCCATGAACACGTACGCGCACACCGCGGCCACCACGGCTAACGGGACGTAGAACAGCCCGGCCCGCGACAGGGCGACGCCGCCGCCGGCGATCACGATCGGCGGAATGATCTTCTGCACCACCGCCACGCCGAGGTTGCCCCCGGCGGCGTTGAGGCCCAGCGCCCAGCCCTTGTCCTTCTCCGGGTAGAAGAACGAGATGTTGGCCATCGACGAGGCGAAGTTGCCGCCGCCGAAGCCGGCGGTCGCCGCGACGGCCACCAGCACGCCGAAGGGGGTATGGGGGTGGCCCACGGCCCAGGCCAGCAGCAGGCACGGGATCAGCAACAGCGACGCGGAGATGATCGTCCAGTTGCGGCCGCCGAAGATCGGGACCGCGAAGGTGTACGGCAGCCTCAGCAAAGCCCCGACCCCGCTGGGCACGGCGACCAGGCAGAGCGCCTGGCTGGCGGTCAGCGCCCAGCCGGAGGCGGCGGGGTGCCCGTGGGGACCGGCCATCATCTGCACGACGACGATGCTCCACAACATCCACACGCTGAACCCGATGTGTTCGGCGAAGATGGAGAAGATCAGGTTGCGGCGCGCGATTGGCCTGCCGGTCGTCTCCCAGAAGCTCGGGTCCTCGGGGCGCCAGTCGTCGATCCAATGCCGCCCGACGTGCCGTCGCGCGGTCTCGGGAACGCGGGCTCTGGTGGTATCCGGGGCCGTGTCCGGGGCAGTGGTAGTCACACCCCGACGTTAAGGACGGTCTGTTACCGCCCTTGGTGTGCACAGTTACGCCGGCGATACGTCCAGATCGCAACGGCGCAGGGGCCGTTGTCAGAACTTCTTGGTGGCGCGTTGTTGTGGCGGGGCCCACCGACATCCCTGGGCTCGGCGGCACAGCTGAGCGGCGAGGCGGGCGGAAGGCGGCGGACGCGATAATCTCACGCGATGCGACACCGATGGAGTCGACGGGGGTTCATGCAGCTCGCGGGCGCGGCGGGGATGGTCGCATTCTCGGGCGCCTCGGCAGGGTGCTCGTCGGGCAAACCGTCGCAGGGCGCCGCCGGCGGCGGTTCGGTGACGATCGATCACCTGTTCGGTCAGACCGTCATCAAAGAACCGCCCAAGCGGGTGGTCAGCGCCGGCTATACCGAGCAAGACGACCTGCTCGCAGTGGGCGTTGTCCCGATCGCGGTGACCAATTGGTTCGGTGACCAGCCCTTCGCGGTCTGGCCGTGGGCGCAACCCAAGTTGGGCGTGGCGCAGCCGGTGGTGCTGAGCCTGGACAACGGGATTCCGGTCGATCAGATCGCTGGGCTCAAACCCGACCTGATCGTCGCGATCAATGCCGGCGTGGACGCCGACACCTACCAGAAGCTGTCGGCCATCGCCCCGACCGTCCCGCAGTCGGATGGCGACGCATTCTTCGAGCCCTGGAAGGAGCAGGCCACCGCCGTCGGCCAGGCGGTGTTTCAAGCGAACCAGATGAAATCGCTGATCGACGCCGTCTCCAAGCAGTTCACCGACGTCGCCCAGAAGAATCCCCAGTGGCAGGGGAAGAAGGCCTTATTGATGCAGGGCACGTTCTGGCAGGGAACCGTGGTGGCGACACTCGCGGGCTGGCGCACCGACTTCCTGAACCAGATGGGCCTGGTCATCGCCGACAGCATCAAACCGTTCGGCAGCGACCACCGGGCCATCATCCCGCGCGATCAGATCAAGGCCGTGCTTGATTCGGCCGACGTGGTGATCTGGACCACCGAAACTCCGGACGACCAGAAGGCGCTGCTCGCCGACCCGGAGGTGGCGGCTTCGCAAGCGACCGCCCAGTACCGCCACATCTTCACCACCAAGGATCAGGCCGGGGCGATCGCGTTCGCGTCGCCGCTCAGTTACCCGGTAGTCGCCGATCAGCTGCCGCCCCAGATCGGCAAGATTCTGGGTTGAGCCGAAGCGTTCCCCGTGCGGTTACACGGGCCTGTTTGAGCGTTCGGTAAGGCACCTCTGGCAGTGCTCGAAAATCCCTTGACCAGCCCTCGCCCGTACCCCGGCTCCGGGTTACCGTCGAGTAATGAGCGTGACGGAGCTGACCAGCGAGCGGTCCAGCGACCTATCCACAGACCTCGTCGGCAGCACTGTGCTGGACTACGGGGACCAAGCACTGATGCTGCAATGTGGCAGCACCGCTGAGGTGTTGGCGTGGGTGAACGCGCTTCGAGCGGGGGTGCCGACCGGTGTGGTGGACGTTGTTCCCGGCGCGCGCACCGTGCTCGTGAAGCTCGATAATCCCCGTATCCAGGCCGTCACCCGTCAGCGGCTACGCAGGATGCGGGTCACCCCCGCGGTCGAGGCACCCGCGGATCGCCGCGCTGACGTCGTGATCGACGTCGTCTACGACGGCCCGGATCTCGCCGAGGTCGCCGGGCACACCGGGCTGACCGAGGCGCAGGTGGTCGAAGCCCACACCGCGACCATGTGGCGGGTCGGATTCAGCGGTTTCGCGCCGGGTTTCGCCTATCTGGTGGAGGGCGACGCGCGACTGCGGGTGCCGCGCCGTTCGGAGCCGCGCACCGCGGTGCCGCCCGGCTCCGTCGCGCTGGCCGGTGAGTTCAGCGCGGTCTATCCGCGGAAGTCGCCGGGCGGCTGGCAGCTCATCGGCCGCACGGACGCCGTTCTCTGGGACCTCGACCGGACACACCCCGCCCTCCTCACGCAGGGCATGTGGGTTCGGTTCCGTGCTGTGTGACGGGAGCCAGCCGTGACGACTCTGGAAATTCTGCGCACCGGACCGTTCGCCGTCGTTCAAGACCTCGGCCGGCCCGGACTGGCCCACTTGGGCGTCGGGCGCTCGGGCGCCGCCGATCGCCGCGCGCACCGGCTGGCCAATCGCCTGGTCGCCAACCCCGATGACCGCGCCACCGTCGAGGTGACGTTCGGCGGCTTTTCGGCACGGGTCCGCGGAGGCGACGTCGACATCGCAGTAACGGGTGCCGACACCGACCCCACGGTGAACGGAGTTGAATTCGGCACCAATAGCATTCACCACGTCCACGACGGCGAGGTGATCTCGCTGGGCGCACCGCGGGCCGGATTGCGGACGTATCTGGCGGTGCGCGGCGGCATCTGCGTGCAACCGGTGCTGGGCTCGCGCAGCTATGACGTCATGTCTGCCATCGGCCCGGCGCCGCTGCGAGCCGGGGACCGACTCCCGGTCGGCCCGCACACCGACGATTACCCCGAGCTGGAGCAGGCCCCGGTGGCATCCATCTCGGAGCATCTGGTGGAAGTGCAGGTGGTGCCCGGGCCGCGCGACGACTGGTTGGTGAACCCCGACGCCTTGGTGCACACCATCTGGATGGCGTCCAACCGCAGCGACCGGGTGGGCATGCGGTTGGAGGGCCGCCCGCTGCAGCATCGCTATCCGGACCGACAGCTGCCGAGCGAGGGCACCACCCGCGGCGCGATCCAGGTGCCGCCCAACGGATTACCCGTGATCCTCGGACCGGATCATCCGGTCACAGGTGGTTACCCGGTGGTTGGCGTGGTGATCGACGAGGACGTCGACAAGGTCGCCCAGGTGCGGCCGGGCCAGTACGTGCGGCTGCACTGGGCGCGACCCCGATATGCGCCAAGCGGACGACCGGAAGGGCGTTCCGCGGACTGGTCGTCCTCGTAGAAAATCGGGGGCGCCACCGCCGGCCGGGACTGGTAGACAAAGACTGTGCGCACCCAGGTCCACACCGCCCGCCTGGTTCACACCTCCGATCTCGACGGGGAGGCTCGGCAGCGCATCTGGCAGATGGTCGCCGCGGCTTTCGCCGGAGATTTCACCGACGACGACTGGGAGCACGCGCTGGGCGGCATGCACGCCTTGATCTGCCAGCACGGCGCCATCATCGCGCATGCCGCCGTGACCCAGCGACGGCTGATATACCGCGACGAGGCGCTGCGCTGCGGTTACGTGGAAGGTGTGGCGGTCAGGGAGGACTGTCGGGGCCAGGGCCTATTCCATGCCCTGATGGACGGCTGCGAGCAGGTGATCCGCGGCGCCTACCAGTTGGGTGCCGTGAGTTCGTCGGCCCTGGCCCGCCCCGTATACGCGGCGCGGGGATGGTCGCCGTGGCGAGGCCCCACGTCGGTACTGGCGCCCACCGGCCCGACGTGCACACCCGACGACGACGGCACCGTATTCATCCTGCCCGTGGAGGTCAGCTTGGATACCTCGGTGGACTTGATGTGCGACTGGCGGGCAGGGGACGTTTGGTAGGCCGAGAGAGATCAGACCGGGCAGCCGCACGAAACCACCTGTTGCAGGAGGGTATTCATAGCCTCCAGCTGTTTGCCAGCCAGCTGGGATTCAACTGACAGGCGATACGGGTCGAATCGGGTTGACGGACTTCAGTTCTGAATGTGAACATCGAGGGAATACGGCCCCTTGGCACCGGCGCGACGGTCGGGTGATAGGTCGGAAAGGTGTTTTCATGGGTCCGCGAGCAGTCGGGGGGGCCGGCCGAGTGTGATGGTCGTCGCACCAGGAGCAATGCGTCAGCAATTGCTTGGTAACGCAGCGGAAATGTCCCAGGCATACACAGGTCATATGGCCGAGCCGAAATCAGCGCCGCTGACCGGCTACCGGATTGCGGTCACGTCGGCCCGGCGCGCGGAGGAGCTGTGCGCACTGCTGAGCCGCCAGGGCGCCGAGGTCTGCAGCGCGCCCGCGATCAACATGATCGCGTTGCCCGACGACGATGAATTGCACTGCAACACCAGGGCTTTGATCGCCGAGGCGCCCGACATCCTGGTCGCGCACACCGGCATCGGCTTTCGCGGCTGGCTCGCCGCCGCCGAGGGGTGGGGGCTGGCCACCCAGCTTTTGGCGTCGTTGTCGTCGGCGCGGATCGTGTCGCGCGGCCCGAAGGCGACGGGGGCGCTGCGCGCCGCCGGCCTGCACGAGGAATGGTCTCCCGAGTCGGAATCCTCACAGGAAGTACTGGAGTATCTGCTCGACTCGGGCGTGTCCGGAATGCGTGTCGCCGTCCAGCTGCACGGCGCCGCCGATGCGTGGGACCCGTTTCCGGAATTCCTCGGCGGGCTGCGGTTCGCCGGTGCCGAAGTGATCCCCATCCGGGTCTACCGTTGGAAGCCAACGGCATTGGGCGGCGATTTCGATCAGCTGGTCACCGGGATCGCGCGCCGGCAATTCGATGCCGTCACCTTCACGTCGGCGCCCGCGGCGGCAGCGGTGCTGGAGCGCAGTCGCGAGCTCAGCGTCGAGGACCAGGTGTTGGCAGCGCTGCGCGGCCATGTGCACGCGATGTGCGTCGGCCCCGTGACCTCCAGGCCGCTGATTCGAAGAGGTATCCCGACGTCGGCGCCCGAGCGGATGCGGTTGGGGGCCTTGGCCCGTCATATTGCCGAGGAGCTACCGCTGCTGGGGTCGTGCACGGTCAAGGCTGCCGGCCACTTGATCGATATCCGCGGAACCTGTGTGGTGGTGGATGGTTCGATCACACTGCTGTCGCCGTCCGGCATGGCGATCCTGCGTGCGCTGGCACAACGACCCGGCGACGTCGTCGCGCGTGACGACTTGCTGCGGGTGCTGCCCGGCAACAGCAACGACCCGCACGCCGTCGATACGGCCGTCTTGCGGCTGCGGACGGCCTTGGGAGACAAAAACATTGTCGCGACCGTCGTCAAGCGCGGTTATCGCCTTGCGATCGACGACAACGGCGGTTCCCGATGGACCTGATCCTGGCCGCGCACGGCACCCGCAGAGCGGGCGGCGTCGCGATGATCGCCGACCTCGCGAGTGACGTGAGCGCGCTTCTCGATCGCCCGGTGCACGTGGCATTCGTCGACGTCGTGGGACCCACCCCCTGCGAGGTACTGTCGCGCGCGGCCGCCGGCGGACGGCCCGCCATCGTGGTGCCCGCGTTCTTGTCCCGCGGCTACCACGTGCGCACCGATCTGCCCGCCCATGTCGCGGCCAGTGGCCATCCGAACGTGATCGTCACCCCCGCCTTGGGCCCGAGCGGCGACATTGCCCGCGTGCTCACCCAGTTGCTGGTGGAATCCGGCTGGCGCCGGGGCGATTCGGTGATTCTCGCGGCGGCGGGTACCACGGATCTGCGGGCCCGCGCCGATCTGCACGTCACCGCGACGACGTTGTCCGCGCTCGTCGGATCGCGGGTGCGGCTCGGATTTGCGGCCACCGGCGAACCGCATGTGAACGACGTGGTCGCCGCCGCGCGCCGCGACGGGGCCCGCGGCGTAGCGGTCGCGTCCTATCTGCTGGCCGACGGGCTGTTTCAGGAACGACTGGTCGCCTCTGGCGCCGACCGGGTCAGCCCGCCGTTGGGTACCCATTCGGGCCTGGCTCGTCTGGTCGCCAACCGCTTTCGCAGGGCCGCGCCCGGGCTCGTGCCGCTGACGGCACGGCACGTTCGGCGTCCAGCCGGCCGGCTGCGGTCACCCGGTCCGCATGCAGCGCCCAGCCGCGCCGGAGCCCGTGGCGCTTGATCTTTCAACGCGCACGGGCGATCCTGACAGCATGCCTCGTCGCGAAGAGCCGTCGCGTGGGCTCCTCGATCCGGTCGCCAAGATGCTGCGGTTGCCGTTCGACACACCGGAGTTCATCGACCGAATCTTCACCGGCAGCGTCAACCAGGTGGGCCGGCGGACGCTGTACCTGCTCATCACCACCTGGGATGCCGCGGGCGGTGGCCCCTTCGCGGCGAGCGCGGTCGCGTCCACGGGGATGGCCAAGACCGCCGAAGTCGTGGAGAGCATGTTCGTCGGCCCGTTCTTCGGTCCGCTGCTGAAGATGCTCGGTGCCGACAAGGTGGCCGTGCGGGCGTCGCTGTGCGCCTCCCAGCTGGTCGGGCTGGGCATCATGCGCTACGGCGTGCGCTCCGAACCGCTGCACTCGATGTCGGTCGAGGCGATCGTCGACGCGATCGGCCCCACGATGCAGCGTTACCTGGTCGGTGATATCACGCGCTGAGCGCCACGGGCTCCGCGATTTGCCCGATCTGAATGCGGCCCTCGGGCGTGACCCGCACCGGGTACACAGGCACGGAGACCCGCGGGTCGTCCAGGCAGGAACCGTCTTCGAGGGCGAAAGCCTGCTTCAGCAGGGGAGATTGGACCGTGGCACGACCCGCGCGGTCACCGACGATCCCGCGCGAGAGTACGGCCGCACCCGAAAAGGGGTCGACGTTGCCGATGGCGTGCAACGAGCCGTCGTCCAATCGGAACAGCGCAGCCTGCGAGCCGTCGTCGAGGAGCACACCCACCCCGCGACCCGGAATGAGGTGGTCGTACGGGCAGGCGGTCGTCCACACCTGAATGTCGTTGATAATTGTCACGCGGACCTCTCGATTCATCTGGGGCTTTCCTCACGAACCTCCGGCATGCCAATGGGCACAGGCACTTTGCGCCCCGCACGCTCGGTGAAGGTCACCGTCGAATCGACGGCGTCGGGGGCGTTGACGAACGACACGAACCGCGACAGCTTGTCCGGATCCTCGAGCACGCCCTTCCACTCACAGCTGTAGTCCCGCACGTGCCGCTCCATCGCGGCCTCGAATTCCCCGGCGAGACCGAGAGAGTCGTCGCACACGACTTCGCGCACGTGGTCCAGGCCGCGGTCCAGCGATTCGACCCAAGAGGCGGTGCGCTGCAGCCGGTCGGCCGTCCGGATGTAGTACATGAGGAATCGGTCGACGTAGCGGACCAGCGTCTCGGTGTCGAGATCGCTGGCCAACAGCTGAGCGTGCCTGGGCGTCATGCCGCCGTTGCCGCCGACATAGAGGTTCCAGCCTTTTTCGGTGGCGATGACGCCGACGTCCTTGCTGCGTGCTTCCGCGCACTCCCGCGCGCAACCGGATACGCCGAGCTTGATTTTGTGCGGCGCGCGCAGGCCGCGGTACCGCAGTTCCAGGTCGATGGCCAACTGCACCGAATCCTGCTGGCCGTAGCGGCACCAGTCGCTGCCCACGCAGCTCTTCACCGTGCGCAACGCCTTGCCGTAGGCGTGGCCGGATTCCATGCCGCCGTCGACCAACCGCTTCCAGATCTGCGGCAGCTGCTCCACGCGGGCGCCGAACATGTCGATCCGCTGGCCCCCGGTGATCTTGGTGTACAGCCCGAAGTCCTGCGCGATCTGGCCGATCAGGATGAGGTGCTCCGGCTTGATGTCCCCGCCCGGAACCCTCGGCACGACCGAGTAGCTGCCGTTCTTCTGGATGTTGGCCAGGAAGTGGTCGTTGGAATCCTGCAGCGAGGCCTGCTCGCCGTCGAGAATGTGCTCGGCACCGGTGGACGCGAGGATGGAAGCCACCACGGGTTTGCAGATGTCGCAACCCTTTCCGCGGCCGAAACGCTTCAGCAGCCCTGAGAAGGTGCGGATCTCGGTCGCGGTGATGATCTCGAAAAGCTCCGCGCGCGATTGGCTGAAGTGTTCGCACAACGCCTTCGACTGTGCCACGCCCTCGGCTTCCAGCAGCTGCTTGAGCAGGGGCACGCAGGATCCGCACGAGGTACCCGCCGCAGTACACGACTTGAGGCCGGCAACGTCGGCGCAACCACCGGCGATCGCGCACTTCAGCTCGCCCTTGGTGACGTTGTTGCATGAGCAGATCTGGGCCGAATCCGGAAGCGCACCAACACCCAGGGCCGCTGTGCCGCCGGCCTGGGCGGGCGCGATCAACGCGAGCGGATCACCGGGCAGCTGACCGCCGACCATGGGGCGCAACACCCCATATGCCGCGGCGTCGCCCACCAGGACCCCCCCGAGGAGGGTTTTGGCGTCGTCGGACAGCACCAGTTTCGCGTACGTCCGGTTCACCGCGTCGTTGATGGCGACCTCGAGGCAGTTCTCGGTCGACCCCAGTGCGTCGCCGAAACTGGCGACGTCGACGCCCAAAAGCTTGAGCTTGGTCGACAGGTCCGCCTCCGGAAACTCCGCGGTTCCGCCCAGCAGCCGATCCGCCACCACCTCCGCGGAGGTGTAACCGGGGCCGACCAGCCCGTAGCAGCGGCCCTCGATGGCCGCGACCTCGCCGATCGCATAGATGTCCGGATCGCTTGTCCGGCAGGACAAGTCGGTGAGCGCACCACCCCGGTCGCCCAGTGCAAGGCCCGCGGCCGCCGCCAGCTCGTCACGCGGTCGGACGCCGGCCGCGAAGATCACCACGCCGGCGTCGATGAGCGCACCGTCGGTCAGCCGCACCCGCACCTGGGTCGAGCCGTCCGAATGCGCAACGGATTCGATCGATTCGGTTCCCGTCCCGACGTGTACCACGATGCCGAGATCGGCGATCATCCTGGCCAGCAGCGCACCGCCGGCTTCGTCGATCTGTTGGGCCATCAAACGCGGCATCATCTCGACGACGTGCGTCTGCAAGCCGAATCCGCGCAGCGCATTGGCGGCTTCCAGGCCCAACAGGCCGCCACCGATGACCACCCCGGCTCCGGGATGCCCCGCCTCCACGGCGCGCTGGGCATCGGCGCGGATGGCGTCGAGGTCGTCGAGCGTGCGGTAAACGTGGCACTGCGGCAGATCATGGCCCGGCACCGGCGGGACGAAGGCATACGACCCGGTGGCCAGCACGAGGGCGTCATAGCCATGACGTTGACCGTCGGCGGTGACGACAGACTTTGCGGCCCGGTCGATTTCGGTGACCTGCGCGCGCAGCAGCAACCGAACCCGCTCGTCGCCGTCGTAGCCGTTGCCCGCCAGCGCCATCAGCGCCCGGTCCCAGCTTTCCGTGTAGGAGGTCAGGCCGACGCGGTCATAGGCCGCGTCGGATTCTTCCGCCAAAACCGTGATGCGCCAGCGTCCTTCGGTGTCGCGGGCGCGCAGTGCCTCCACGAGCCGGTGCCCGACCATGCCGTGCCCGACCACAACCACGTGACGCGCAGCACGGGGCTCGCGCCAGGTTTCGGATTGCGGCATGCCCCGAGGGTAGGAGCGGCAAATTAAGGAGAACGCGCGCAATGTCACGCCCGCGTGACGAGGCGCTCACACCTCACAACTTCCTGTGTGAAGGTGTTCGCTCCCGGCGAACACCCAGGTGGAACTTTAGCGTGGTCGACTCATGTTTGACGGCATAGCCGACCGGTAAGGCGACGGTCACAGTCAACTCACAAGGAAGCATAAGGAGGTCCCCATGAGCAACCTCGCATTGTGGTCGCGACCGGCCTGGGACACCGACCGCTGGTTGCGCGACTTCTTCGGCCCCGCCGCGGCGACGGCCTGGCTCAAGCCGGTAACCACCGGTTTCACGCCGGCCGCGGAGGCCGTCAAGGATGGCGACGACGCCGTCGTCCGCCTGGAACTGCCCGGTGTGGACGTCGAGAAGGACGTCAACGTCGAGGTGCACAACGGCCGGCTGGTCATCCACGGCGAACACCGCGACGAGCACGCCGAGGAGGAGAACGGCCGCACCCTGCGCGAGATCCGCTACGGGTCGTTCCGACGTTCCTTCCGGCTGCCCACACACGTCACCGACGAGGCCATCACCGCGTCCTATGACGACGGCGTGCTGACGGTGCGGGTCGCCGGTGCCTACGCCGGCAATCAGCCGCGGCGCGTCGCAATCACCAAGTAATCGGCAATCAAGGAGATTCGGCGACGCCCCCGGCGTCGCCGGATGTTCCGCAGGCGAATTAGTCTGGCACTCAGCGGATTTCGGAAACCACGTCCCGCGTTTGGTGGGGCCATCGTGCCGACATGGGCCCGGCCGAATCGGTCGCCGACCGCAGCCGCCGGCCGCTCGGCACGCAGGGTTTCCGGCCGATGGACGCCGACGCTGCGGCGCTGAGCCGCGTCCGGCCGTCATGGGCCGTTTGCCTCCCGGCCGGCACGATGTCGCTCATCTGACATCGCGGCTGTGCGGTGGCTACTATCGAGGGCATACTGTGATCCGTGGCACCTTCTGACCGAGGAGAGCTCTTGACGACTCCAACTGGCACTACTGAACTGGCCGAACTGCACGACCTCATCGGCGGCCTGCGGCGGTGCGTGAGCTCGTTGAAGGCCCGATACGGGGAGAGCCCGGCGATGCGCCGCATCGTCATCGACGCCGACCGGATCCTTTCCGACGTCCAACTGCTCGACACCGACGTGTCGGAGTTGGACCTCGCGCGCGCCACCGTGCAGCAGTCCGGCGACAAGATCGTCATCCCTGACACCCAGTACGACAGCGACTTCTGGCGGGATGTCGACGACGAGGGTGTCGGAGGTCACAAGGGGTCCTGACTTCCCCTGACTAACTCAGCCCCCCGCGAAACAGGGGGTTTGTTCTGTGTACCCTTCGACAGACAGCCCGTTCGAAGAGGAACACTAGATGAGCGCACCTACGGCGAACCGTCCTGCGTCCGGTGTCTTTTCACCCACACGCGCCCGCATCCCGCAGCGGACCCTACGCACCGACCGGTGGTGGTTGTCGCCGTTGCGGATCGACCTGGGTTTCGCGGCGTTCCTCATCTACGCGATAGCGCGCGGGTTGCAGAAGGATTACTTCTTCGTCCCCAAGTACCACTACCTGACGCCGTTCTACTCGCCGTGCATGAGCAAGGCCTGTGGTGCGGCCAGCGACTTCTGGCCGCAGTTCCTGCCGAACTGGTGGTTCGTGCCGTACGCGGCGATATCACTGCCGTTCCTGCTGTTGTTCCGGCTGACCTGTTACTACTACCGCGGCGCCTACTACCGCACGGTGTGGCAGTCGCCCAGCGCCTGCGCGGTGGCCGAGCCCCGAGTGCACTACACCGGCGAGACCAGACTCCCGCTGATCATCCAGAACACCCACCGCTACTTCTTCTACATCGCCGCCATCATCTCGGTCATCAACACCTTCGACGCGATCGTCGCGTTCCATTCCGACAGCGGACCCGGCGGATTCGGCTTCGGCCTGGGCAACCTGATCCTGGTCGGCAACGTCGTCATGCTGTGGATCTACACGCTGTCCTGCCATTCGTGCCGCCACGTGACCGGCGGACGGCTCAAGCATTTCTCCAAGAACCCTGTGCGGTACTGGATCTGGACCCAGGTCAGCGTCATCAACACCCGGCACAAGCTGTTCGCGTGGGTCACGCTGGGCACCCTGATGGTCACCGACTTCTACATCGCGCTGGTCGCCAGCGGCACCGTCGGCGACCTGAGATTTGTTGGCTGACAAGCCATTTGACGATTACAGAGAAAAACTGAGCGAGGTTTCATGGTTGAGGTCGAGCGGCATGCCTACGACGTAGTCGTCATCGGCGCCGGCGGCGCGGGATTGCGTGCGGTCATCGAGGCGCGTGAGCGGGGCCTCAAGGTCGCCGTGGTGTGCAAGTCCCTGTTCGGCAAGGCCCACACGGTGATGGCCGAGGGCGGGTGCGCGGCATCCATGGGCAACACCAACCCCAAAGACAACTGGAAGACCCACTTCGGCGACACGATGCGCGGGGGGAAATTCCTCAACAACTGGCGGATGGCCGAACTGCACGCCAAGGAGGCCCCGGACCGCGTCTGGGAGCTGGAAACCTACGGCGCGCTGTTCGATCGCCTCAAGGACGGCAAGATCAGCCAGCGCAACTTCGGCGGGCACACCTACCCGCGGCTGGCGCACGTCGGTGACCGCACCGGCCTGGAGCTGATCCGCACCATGCAGCAGAAGATCGTTTCGCTGCAGCAGGAGGACTACGCGGAACTCGGCGACTACGAGGCGCGCATCCGGGTGTTCGCCGAGTGCACCATCACCGAACTGATCAAGGACGGCCCTGAAAACGGGGGGCGAATCGCCGGGGCTTTCGGCTACTGGCGCGAAAGCGGTAACTTCGTGCTGTTCGAGGCGCCGGCCGTCGTCCTGGCCACCGGCGGGATCGGCAAGTCGTTCAAAGTCACCTCGAACTCCTGGGAGTACACCGGTGACGGGCACGCGCTGGCCCTGCGGGCGGGCGCGACGCTGATCAACATGGAGTTCGTGCAGTTCCACCCGACCGGCATGGTGTGGCCGCCGAGCGTGAAGGGGATCCTGGTCACCGAGGGTGTTCGCGGCGACGGCGGGGTGCTGAAGAACTCCGACGACAGCCGCTTCATGTTCGAATACATCCCGCCGGTGTTCAAGGGTCAGTACGCCGAAACCGCGCAAGAGGCCGACCAGTGGCTCAAGGACAACGACTCGGCCCGTCGCACCCCGGACCTGCTGCCGCGCGACGAGGTCGCGCGCGCGATCAACTCGGAGGTCAAGGCCGGCCGGGGCACGCCGCACGGCGGCGTGTACCTCGACATCGCTTCGCGGCTGACGCCCGACGAGATCAAGCGACGGCTGCCGTCGATGTACCACCAGTTCAAGGAGCTGGCCGGGGTCGACATCACCAGGGAGCCAATGGAAGTCGGACCCACCTGCCACTACGTGATGGGCGGTGTGGAGGTCGACGCCGACACCGGCGCGGCCACCGTCCCGGGCCTGTTCGCGGCCGGCGAGTGCTCGGGCGGCATGCACGGGTCCAACCGGCTGGGCGGCAACTCGCTGTCGGACCTGCTGGTGTTCGGCCGGCGCGCCGGCCTGGGCGCCGCCGACTACGTGCGGGCGCTGAGCAGCCGCCCAGCGGTCGCCGAGGACGCCGTCGAGACGGCGGCCAAGCGGGCGCTGGCGCCCTTCGAGGGACCGACGAACGGCGCCGCGGCCGAGAATCCCTACACCCTGCAGTTGGAACTGCAGCAGTCGATGAACGATCTGGTGGGCATCATCCGCAAGTCGGAGGAGATCTCCGAGGCCCTCGGCCGGCTCGACAAACTGCGCGAGCGGTTCAAGAACATCCGCGTCGAGGGGCAACGGCGGTACAACCCCGGCTGGAACCTGGCCATAGACCTGCGCAACATGCTGCTGGTCAGCGAATGTGTGGCCAAGGCGGCGCTGGAGCGCACCGAGAGCCGCGGCGGGCACACTCGTGACGATCACCCGTCGATGGACTCGTCGTGGCGCAAGGTGCTGCTGGTCTGCCGCGCAGTCGCCGAGCCCGGCGACCTCGAAGCCGCCGTGATCCCCGACATCAGCATCACGCGCGAGGACCAGGTGCCCATGCGGCCCGATCTGCTCGAGCTCTTCGAGGTCTCCGAGCTTGAGAAGTACTACACCGACGCGGAACTGGCCGACCACCCAGGACGGAGAGGTTCATGACCTACAACGCGAGCATGCGGGTGTGGCGCGGCGACGAGGCCGGCGGCGCGCTTGAGGACTTCACGGTTGAGGTCAACGAGGGCGAGGTGGTGCTCGACATCATCCACCGCCTGCAGCAGACCCAGACGCCCGACCTCGCGGTGCGCTGGAACTGTAAGGCCGGCAAGTGCGGGTCGTGCTCCGCGGAGATCAACGGCTACCCCCGCTTGATGTGCATGACCCGGATGTCCACGTTCACCGAGGACGAGGTCGTGACCGTCACGCCGCTGCGGACGTTCCCGGTGATCCGCGACCTGGTGACCGACGTCTCGTTCAACTACGAAAAGGCCCGCGAGATACCGTCTTTCGCGCCGCCCAAGGACCTGCAGCCCGGCGAGTACCGGATGGCGCAGGTCGACGTGCAGCGCTCGCAGGAGTTCCGCAAGTGCATCGAGTGCTTCCTGTGCCAGACCGTCTGCCACGTGGTCCGCGACCACGAGGAGAACAAGAAGGCGTTCGCCGGCCCGCGCTACCTGATGCGCATCGCCGAGCTGGAGATGCACCCCCTGGACACGCTGGACCGGCGCAACCAGGCGCAGGAAGAGCACGGCCTGGGCTACTGCAACATCACCAAGTGCTGCACCGAGGTGTGCCCCGAGAACATCAAGATCACCGATAACGCGCTGATCCCGATGAAAGAGCGGGTCGCCGACCGCAAGTACGATCCCGTGGTGTGGTTGGGTAACAAGCTGTTCCGCCGCTGAGCGCCCGTTAGGCCCCGCCAGTATCCGAGCCCTATGCGAGAAACCACCAGCGTCAACGAGATTCGGACGGCGATTCGGGAGTTGTCGGTCCGCGCCGAGCTCGCACACAAGGAGGGCCGCCACGATGACGCCGCGGAGATCGAGCGGCGCATCGACGGCTACCGGCAAGAGCTCGGCAAGCGGCCCTAGCCTGCTGAGTCGTTAATTCACTCACCCCGAGGACGGCCGACTCGGCCTCCTTGGCGCACCGACCGTGGTGGTTATGCACGAATTTCACACGATTTTCGTGCACAGAGCCCACACTCGGCGCATCCATTCACTGCCCGACGAATCCACGACTCACGGCACTAGCCTGCTGCCAGCGGCTGGCCTAGGCGCCCAGCCGGCGGAACGAGCTGCGGTGGAACACGATGGGCGCCACCTCGGCGTCGACGGTCACCTCGTTGACGCGCAGGACCACGATGGTGTGATCCCCGGCTGGGATCAGCTGCTCGATAGCGCTCTCCAGCCACAGGCCGGTGCCCTTGATGAAGACGGCACCGCTGGGGCTGGATACCGTCTCCAAACCCGCGAAGCGGTCACCGGTTTTGGCCGCCAGCGTCCGGGCGGCCTCGTCGTGCGCCTCGCCGAGCACGCTGATGCCCAGCATCCGCACCCGCTTGAGCTTCGGCCACGTCGTGGATGTGTTCTGCACGCAGAAGGACACCAACGGCGGCTCAAGCGAGACGGGGACAAAGGTACTGGCGGCCAAGCCTTCCCGCACGCCGTCGACTTCGGCGGCGATGGCTACCACGCCGGACGGAAAGTGGCCGAAGGCCTCACGCAGCGAGGACGGGGTCAGCTTGTTCATGGAATTCACTGGACTTCATTCGCCCCTTGAGCCGAGAACGCGATGCCTGCCCGACCCTACCTCGCCGAGTACCCATGCGCGGCGGCCACATCCGGGTGGGCCCGCAGTCTGCTCTTCCATGCGTTGCGACCGTAGACCGCGAAGATCGGATCCGACGGGTCAACAGAGTTATCGGCCAGCGCCGCTAGTCGCTGGGGTAACGAAAACACCGGGATCTGCGCGTCCAGTCGCGGATTAAAGAAATACGGCACCGAGATCCGGTCGACCGTCGGCCGCCGACAGCTCGAACAGCCGGCGGCCCGCCGCCAGCAGCCGCTGCGCGAGCCCCTCGGGCACGTCACGGCCGGTCAGGTAGAAGAAGCCGAGCTCGCGAAAGGCCTCGCGCAGGCCCGGCCGAAGTCGCTCGGTGTCGGTCCGAAGGTCCACCATGGGCACGGCAGTGACGCGACTCACGTCCGTCATTCAGAGCTCTTTTCGGCAGGTCAGCGACGAGATGCAGGCCTTTCCAACCGGTTGGTTAGTTAGCTGGTGCAATGTAGCTCACACTCGCTTGCGTTGACGAAGATAACGCATATATTTTAGAAGAGTTACTGGTGGGTAACTTAGCCCTAGTACCCAACCACAAGTGGCATTCTCAACGAGGAGGAACGTAGTGAGCCACTACAAGAGCAACGTCCGTGACCAAGTATTCAACCTGTTTGAGGTACTGGGCGTTGACAAGGCCCTAGGCCAAGGCGAGTTCAGCGACCTGGATGTCGACACCGCCCAAGAAATGCTTGCTGAGATCAGCCGACTGGCCGAGGGGCCGGTGGCGGAGTCGTTCGTCGAGGGCGACCGGAACCCCCCCGTCTTCGACCCCGAGAACCACTCGGTGACGCTGCCCGAGGCCTTCAAGAGGTCGGTCAAGGCGGTGACGGAAGCCGGCTGGGACAAGGCCGGCATCGACGAGGCGCTGGGCGGGATGCCAATGCCCAAGGCGCTGGTGTGGGCGCTGCACGAGCACATTCTGGGCGCCAACCCCGCCGTGTGGATGTACGGCGGCGGCGCCGGTTTCGCCAACATCCTCTACCACCTCGGCACCGAGGAGCAGAAGAAGTGGGCCGTGATGGCCGCCGAGCGCGGCTGGGGTTCGACCATGGTGCTCACCGAGCCGGACGCCGGTTCGGACGTCGGCGCGGGGCGCACGAAGGCGGTTCAGCAGGAGGACGGCTCCTGGCACATCGACGGCGTGAAGCGGTTCATCACGTCCGCGGACTCCGGTGACCTTTTCGAGAACATCTTCCACCTGGTGCTGGCCCGCCCCGAGGGCGCCGGCCCCGGCACCAAGGGCCTGTCGCTGTTCTTCGTGCCCAAGTTCCTGTTCGACTTCGAGACCGGGGAGCTGGGCGAGCGCAACGGCGTGTTCGTCACCAATGTCGAGCACAAGATGGGCCTCAAGGTGTCGGCGACGTGTGAGCTGTCCTTCGGCCAGCACGGCGTGCCCGCCAGGGGCTGGCTCGTTGGCGAGGTGCACAACGGCATCGCGCAGATGTTCGAGGTGATCGAGCAGGCTCGCATGATGGTCGGCACCAAGGCGATCGCGACCCTGTCGACCGGCTACCTGAACGCACTGGAGTACGCCAAGTCCCGCGTGCAGGGCGCCGACCTGACCCAGATGACCGACAAGACCGCGCCACGGGTGACCATCACTCACCACCCCGACGTGCGCCGGTCGCTGATGACCCAGAAGGCCTACGCCGAGGGTCTGCGCGCGCTGTACCTCTACACCGCGACGTTCCAGGACGCGGCGGTGGCCGAGGCGGTGCACGGCGTGGACGCCAACTTGGCGGTCAAGGTCAACGACCTGATGCTGCCGGTCGTCAAGGGCGTGGGTTCCGAGCAGGCCTACGCGAAGCTGACGGAGAGCCTGCAGACGTTCGGTGGGTCCGGCTTCCTGCAGGACTACCCCGTCGAGCAGTACATCCGGGACGCCAAGATCGACTCCCTCTATGAGGGCACCACCGCCATCCAGGCGCAGGACTTCTTCTTCCGCAAGATCGTCCGCGACAAGGGTGTGGCGCTGGCCCACGTGTCTGGTGAGATCCAGAAGTTCGTCGACAGCGAGAGCGGCAACGGCCGGCTGAAGAGCGAGCGCGCGTTGCTGGGCAAGGCCCTGGCCGACGTCCAGGCGATGGCGGCCACGCTGACCGGCTACCTGATGGCGGCCCAGCAGGATGTCACCAGCCTCTACAAGGTCGGCCTGGGGTCCGTGCGCTTCCTGATGAGCGTCGGTGACCTGATCATCGGCTGGTTGCTGCAGCGCCAGGCCGCGGTCGCCGTGGCAGCGCTCGACGCCGGCGCCAGCGGCGACGAGCGGTCCTTCTACGAGGGCAAGGTCGCGGTGGCAGCGTTCTTCGCGAAGAACTTCCTGCCGCTGCTGGCCAGCACCCGCGAGGTGATCGAGACCCTGGACAACGACATCATGGAGCTCGACGAAGCCGCCTTCTGATCGGCCGCCTGCCGATCCCCCCGGCGCGATCGCAAGGTCCCCCGCTTCCACGTTGAAGCGGGGGACCTTGGGTCTATGGTGTTGGTGCTGGGCGTACCAAAGGGCCGCCGCTGGATCCCCTCACTCCAGCGGCGGCCCTTTCTCGTACGCCGGTGTTGATTCGGCGATCGATCAGGTGGGACGCCCCGTGTTGCCGTCGGGGTCGGGGTCAGACCGCAGCACGGGGCTATCCAGACTCCGGGTACCCCGCGGTCCGCGCTAGTAACCGCGTGTGACTGAAGTCATTTGACGCCGCTCACGCCTCGAGGATCGCGGTCACCCCCTGGCCGCCGGCGGCGCAGATCGAGATCAGCGCCCGAACAGGCGCCTTGGACCGACCCCCGTTTTGCCCCGCCTTCTTTTCGGCAAGCTGCTTGGCGGCCTGAGCGAGAATCCGGCCTCCGGTTGCCGCGAAGGGGTGACCGGCGGCCAGGGAGGAACCGTTGACGTTGAGCTTGGAACGATCGATCGGTCCGAGCGCGGCATCCAGACCCAGCCGCTCTTTGCAGTACTCCTCGGACTCCCAGGCCTTCAGGTGCGCGAGCACCACTGACGCGAACGCCTCGTGGATCTCGTAGAAATCAAAGTCCTGCAGGCTCAGACCGTTTCTCGCCAACAATCGGGGAACCGCATAGGTGGGCGCCATCAGCAGACCGTCGCGCCCGTTGACGTAGTCGACGGCGGCGGTCTCGGAGTCCACCAGGTAGGCCAGCGGAGCCAGCGAATGAGCGGCCGCCCAGTCCTCGCTGGCCAGCAGCGCAACCGAAGCGCCGTCGGTCAGCGGGGTCGAGTTGCCTGCGGTCATCGTCGCGTCACCGGCCTTCACCCCGAACACCGGGCGCAGCGTCGCCAGCTTTTCGGTGCTCGCATTGGGCCGCAGGTTGTCGTCCCGGTAGAGCCCCAGGAACGGCGTGACGAGGTCGTCGAAGAATCCGCGGTCGTAGGCCGCGGCCATGTTGCGATGGCTGGCGACGGCCAGCTCGTCCTGGTCGACCCGCTTGATGCCCATCTGCTTGGTGGTGATCGCGGCGTGCTCACCCATGGACAAGCCGGTGCGCGGCTCGCTGTTGGCGGGGATCTCGATGCCCAGGGTGGCGGGCAGGGTGCCGACCAGCCTCAGCCGTTGGAGATTGGACTTGGACCGGCGCAACTTCAGCAGGTGACGCCGCAGGTTGTCACCCAGGCCGATCGGCGGGTCGGATGTCGTGTCCACCCCCCCGGCGGCGGCGACCTCGTAGCGACCGGCCGCGATGCCGTCGGCCGCGGCGATCGCCGCCTGCAGGCCCGTCCCGCACGCCTGTTGGATGTCGAACGCCGGGGTGTACGACGACAGCTCGGAACCGAGCACGCATTCGCGGGTCAGGTTGAAGTCGCGGCTGTGCTTCAGCACGGCTCCACCCACCACCACGCCCAGCCGTTCGCCGGCCAGCCCGAAGCGGTCCACCAGCCCGGCCAGCGCGGCGGTGAGCATGTCCTGGTTGGACGCCTCGGCGTACGCGCCGTCGGATCTCGCGAAGGGGATGCGATTGCCGCCCAGCACAGCGACCGGTCGCCTGGTCTCAGAATTGGCAGGGGCCATGGTTTCTCCGCGTATCTCTCGGTCCAACAGTTTGGATCGGCCGTTGAGGGCCATACTACCCACTGTTCTTACTCTGAAGTAAGTTCGTCCTCGATACGGTGTGCTTATAGCGGCACGTTTGGCCCATCAAGCACGTTTGGCCCAGCAAGAAATGGAAGGCAGCTCAGTGGCTCCCAAAGCTTCGTCCGATCTGTTCTCTCAGATCGTCAATTCGGGTCCCGGATCGTTTCTGGCAAAGCAGCTTGGCGTGCCGCAGCCGGAGACCCTTCGCCGATACCGGCCCGGCGATCCGCCGTTGTCCGGGTCCCTGCTGATCGGCGGTCCCCCCAACGAGCAGGGCCGGGTCGTCGAACCGCTGCGCGCGGCGCTGGATAAGGACTACGAGCTGGTGGGCAACAACCTCGGTGGCCGTTGGGCCGACCAGTTCGGCGGACTGGTTTTCGACGCCACCGGCATCACGACGCCGGCCGGCCTCAAAGCTCTGTACGAGTTCTTCACGCCCGTCCTGCGCAACCTCGGCCACTGCGCGCGCGTGGTGGTGGTCGGCACCACGCCCGACGCCGCCGCCAGCACCGACGAGCGGATAGCGCAGCGCGCGCTGGAGGGCTTCACCCGCTCGCTGGGCAAGGAACTGCGCAACGGTTCCACCGCGCAACTGGTCTACCTGTCGCCGGCCGCCAAACCCGCCGCCACCGGCCTCGAGTCCACCATGCGGTTCATCCTGTCGGGCAAGTCGGCCTACGTCGACGGGCAGGTCTTCTACGTCGGGGAGGCCGACTCCACGCCGCCGGCCGACTGGGACAAGCCGCTGGACGGCAAGGTCGCCATCGTGACGGGGGCGGCGCGGGGAATCGGTGCCACGATCGCCGAGGTGTTCGCTCGCGACGGCGCCCGCGTGGTCGCGATCGACGTCGAGTCCGCCGCCGAGGCCCTTGCGGAGACCGCCAGCCGCGTCGGGGGTACCGCGCTCTGGCTGGACGTCACCGCCGACGACGCCGTCGACAAGATCACCGAGCACCTGCGTGACCACTACGCCGGGCGCGCCGACGTCTTGGTCAACAATGCCGGTATCACCCGCGACAAGCTGCTGGCGAACATGGACGAAGCCCGCTGGGACGCCGTATTGGCCGTCAATCTGCTTGCCCCGCAACGTCTTACCGAAGGGCTGATCGGCAACGGCAGCATCGGCGCGGGCGGCCGGGTGATCGGTTTGTCGTCGATGGCCGGCATCGCGGGCAACCGCGGGCAGACGAACTACGCCACCACCAAGGCCGGCATGATCGGGCTGACCCAGGCGCTGGCGCCCGAGCTCTACGAGAAGGGCATCACGATCAACGCGGTGGCCCCGGGGTTCATCGAGACCAAGATGACGGCGGCGATTCCGCTGGCCACCCGCGAGGTGGGCCGTCGACTGAACTCGCTGCTGCAGGGCGGCCAGCCCGTCGACGTCGCCGAGACCATCGCGTATTTCGCGAGCCCGGCATCAAACGCGGTGACCGGCAACGTGATTCGCGTCTGCGGCCAAGCCATGTTAGGCGCATGATGGACCAGCCAAGCGGCCTGCGGAACATGTTGCGGGCGGCGGCGGGGGCGTTGCCCCTGGTGCCGCGCGGCGATCAGCTGCCGACCCACACCGTCACCGTCGACGAACTGCCCATCGACCGGACCAACGTCGCCGAGTACGCCGCGGTCACCGGTCTGCGCTACGGCAACAATGTGCCGCTGACCTACCCGTTCGCGCTGACCTTTCCCGCGTTGATGTCGCTGGTGACGGGGCTCGACTTTCCTTTCGCCGCAATGGGATCGGTC
>NZ_JAFBAT010000187.1 GCF_019247615.1 Mycobacterium sp.
CGCGTGAGTTGACCACCACCACGGCTGATCTGGGAACAGTCGACACTGCAGCGAGCAGCGGGCGAGATGACGTGCAGCCAGTGAACGCGGTCGCGGGGTTGCCACGCGATATCCCAGACCGCATTCATGTTGTGTGTATCGAGCACGCCAGGGGCATGCCGTGGGAATTCGAGTGTCTGGTGGCATACCCGGATGGGACGACGGACATCTACCACACTGATGAGGACGAGTCGGGGATATTTCCCTGATGGACACCGGGAGTAATCGATGACCACAGCCGACGAGGACGACGTCAAGCGGTGGGCATTCCGCGTCCAGCCGCACACTGAACAACGCAACGCAGGCTGGCAGGCGTCGTATCCGGGTACTGATTGGTCGGTGTCGGCGCCCACCGAGGACGAAGCGCGGCAGCGGTTACAAGAAGAGGTTGAGCGTCGGCGTGAGGCGGGCGAGGACCCGTTTGGGGCTATTTACCGCAGACATTTGCGCGAGACCATCCCTGGTGTTTACGCCATGGACAACGCGCTGTACCGCGAGGTTGCACGCAAATCCGGGTATGACCAGAACGCGCTACAGCAGGTGTTCGAGGAAGCCGAGCGTCGCCGCGCTCTCGGCAAGCCGTATACCAAGGCCGAGTACCAGGGGGAGCACCCCGACGGCTAATCCGACGTTGCGATCGTTTTTGTCGACCTGGGGAATCGATAGCATCTTGGTTTGCCGTTCGTAGCCACGGAAATGGCGTGTCAGTGCGCACAGCAGATCGCTACGGCGGAGGAGAAGATTACCGAAGCGATCGCGCAGCTCGCCAAGCTGGATGAGGTGAAGAAGACCGCCGGGTCGGTTCAGAAAAACGCGACCAAGATCGAAAGCATCTGCAGCGCAACCAATTCCGGAATCTAGCGGTTATTGTCCGACGCCCTGGCCGCACTTACCGACGCCAAGCCCGACGCGGAGCCAAGTTCGACACAGAGTCCCGCGCCGGACGCGGTCGCGTACGCGTCGGGCGTGGGATTCAGGTGCACGCCGGCCGGATATCGGTGTGGATGAAATCATCACCCCGGAAAAGGAGCGGCTCTCCTGTGATGTGGGCCAGCGCATAGCTGTAGCTATCTCCGAGGTTGAGCCGGGCGGGATGCCCACTGCCACGCCCGTAGTCTCGATATGCCTGCGCGGCAACGCGTGCCTGGCCGGCATCGAACGCTTCGATGTCGATACCGTAGTCGCCCAGCAACCGATCAACCAGGCGGCCGATCTCCGGCCTATCCCGCCGCTGCATGACCGCGCACAGTTCGACGTAGTTGGGCGCGGAGATGCGAGAGCTGGATGCGTGGCTGAGCTCATGTTTGAGCGCGTCGACGTTCGGCTCGCCTAGCGCGATGGCGATGATCGCTGACGTATCGACGATCACCGCGGCAAACCGTGTTCATCGTAGAGGCCAACTTCGTTCTGCCGGATCTCGCGCTTGTCGTCGTCGGTAAGGAATTTGCCGAGTTCAGCCAGAGTTTTCTCCGCGGCGGCACGCCTGGACTCCGCGCGCACCGTCTCTTCGCGGTCCAGTTCCGAAAGGCGGCGCGAAACAGCGTCCTCGATCGCCGCCGTCTGGTTGGTCCCGATGCGCGCCGCGAGTTCACGTACCAGCGCAACCGCGCGCTGGCTTTTGATGTTGAGGCTCATAGTAGAAGAATACCGAGCTATGGGTAGACGGTCTACATCACCTCGATCATCCGGCCCGCTAGACGGCGGCCCGCAGGTCGGCGGCCAGATCGCCGCGCCCGGCGACGCTGAACCCGCCCAGCCCCAACCAGGACGCCATCGACTCCAGCTCGCCCGCCAGCGCCGCGGCGACGCGGGGCCGGGAAACATCGGGCTCACCGAACGCGCCCACCACGCGCAGGGAATCGGTGGCTCGATCGGCCTTGAGATCGACCCGCGCGACCAGCCGGCCGTCCATCAGCAGCGGCCACACGTAGTAGCCGTACGTCCGCTTTGCGGCCGGCGTGTAGATCTCGATGCGGTAGCGAAAATCGAACAGCCGCTCGACCCGGCTCCGAAAAAAGATCAGCGGGTCGAACGGGCACAACAGGGCCATACCGCGATCTTGCCGCGGCACCGTCTGGCCGGTCCGCAGATACGCGGGCGCGGACCAGCCCTCCACGTCGACCCGCTCGATCTCACCGGCTGAGAGCAGCTCGGCGATCGCGGGTTTGACCTGCCCGGCCGACAGCCGAAAATAGTCGCGGATGTCCGCTTCGGTGCCCACACCCAACGCGGTGGCCGCACGCAGCGTGAGTTCGCGGAGCGCCTCGTCGTCGTCGACCTGCCGGGCCAGCACGCCCGGCGGCAGGACCCGCTCCACCAGGTCGTAGTGACGAGCGAAACCCACCCGGGTGGCGGTGGTGAGGACGCCGGAGGCGAACAGCGCCTCGGCGACCCACTTGGTGTCGCTGCGGCTCCACCAGGTGCCTTTTTTCCGCCGTGGCTCGGCAGCCAAATGCGCCTCGATTTGGCCGGCGGTGCTGGGGCCGAGCTCGGCGACGGCGGCGACGATCTTGTCGGCAAGTGCCAGGTTGGCCTTGACGATGTGGGTGCCCCAGCGGCCATGCCGCCACTCGCGCATTCGCCAGCGCATCAGCGGCCAGTCGTCGACGGCCATCAGCGCCGCCTCGTGCGCCCAGTACTCCACCAGCAGCCGCGACGAACGCGGGCCCCACGCGGCGCGGTCCAAGACGTCACGGTCGTAGGGGCCGAGTCGGCTGAATACCGGCGCGTAGTGGGCGCGCACCGCCACCGACACCGAATCCAATTGCAGCACCTGGATCCGCGCTATCAGCCGCCTCAGATGCGCCCGGTTTACGGCGCCTACGGGCTTGCGGTCGTAAAACCCTTGGGCGGCAACGGCTATCCTCCGCGCTTGCGCGACGCTGAGGCGACGGTTCGGCATCGGCACGGCGCCGAGATTACCGGTCATTTTCGCCTGACCGCGGCTGCGCGAGCTACCGCGCGCCGACTTTCTGTCCAACCGGGTCCTGCTGGTCTTGGTACGCCGACTCGAGAGCGGCGGGGACCGCTTCCAAGTCGCGGTACACATCCATCAGCTGCTCGAGGATCCTGATCCGACGCTGACTCGCTTCTTCCACGGCACGCCGGGCCTCCTCTCGATCCCGGTCGGCCATCCGCCTCGCCTCGGCGAGCAGCTGATCACGAGCCCGCTGGGCGTCGGCGCGCAGGCCGGCCAGTTCGGCCTCGAGCTTTTCTTTGGTTTCCGCGTAGTCGGTTTCCAGTGCTCTTCGCTGCGCGCCCATGTCCGCCAACATCTCTTCGCGCTGTTGCCGGGTGGCCTCGGCCTCCGCCTCGGCCGCCGCGATCAGGGCGTCTGCCTCGGCTCGCGCCTCCGCCTGCATCTCGGCGACCTCGTCGACCGCGCGTCGCAGCATTTTCGCCATCCGTTGTTGCACCGCATGCGGCGACGGCGAGGTGTCCGTGAGAAGTGCGACCTCCTTGCGAAGCGCGGCCGCTTCGTCGCCGGATTCCTTCAACCGGGCTCTGAGGCTATTGACGTCGTCGAGCAGCAACTTCTGCTTGGCGGCCATCATCTCGATATGAGCATTGACCGCCGCCGCGTCGTAGCCCATGAACTTGCGGGTGAACGCCTTTGCGGGTTCGGATACGACTGCCAATTTTCCCCTCCTGAAGGCTGCTAGACCCGAATGACACCGACCCCGAGTACCGAGTATTCCAGGTTGTACCGGTGACACCGTCAGCTCCGACGGTAGCTGTGAAACCGGTATCGCAGCCCCGTCCGGCTGACCCGCCACTCCCCCGCATCGCCGCGCCAGTCCTCGTCGAGCACCGGGGCGAGCGCGTCTTCGTCGTCGCGGGGCAGGTCGATGTCGACCTCTGTGACCTCACACCGGGTGGCGTACGGCAGCCCGAGCACGTAGATCTCGGCCCCGCCGATCACCCACGTCCCCGGCTCGGTCTCGGAACTGGCCCCGGAACTGGCCCCGGAACTGGCCAGCGCCGCCTCGATCGAACCGACCACGTCGGCTCCCTCGGCCGTGAAGTCGGGCTGCCGGGACAGCACGACATTTCTGCGGCCGGGCAGCGGCCGGACCTTGGCCGGCAACGAATCCCAGGTCCGCCGACCCATGACCACCGTGTGGCCCATGGTGACCCGTTTGAAGCGGGCCAGGTCCTCGGGCACCCGCCAAGGGATGTCGCCCCCGCGGCCGATGACACCGGACATCGACTGAGCCCAAACCAGGCCCAAGGGCGTCATACAGCGACAGGGGCTTTGATCGCCGGGTGCGGGTCGTAGTTCTTGACGACGATGTCGTCATAGGTGTAATCGAAGATTGAATCCCTATGCGCCAGAAAGAGTTCCGGGTATGGCCGCGGCTCACGATCGAGCTGCAGCCGGACCTGGTCGACGTGGTTGTCGTAGATGTGGCAATCGCCGCCGGTCCAGATGAACTCGCCGACCGAAAGACCCGCCTGCGCGGCCATCATGTGGGTGAGCAACGCGTAGCTGGCAATGTTGAACGGTACCCCGAGGAACAGGTCCGCGCTGCGCTGGTACAGCTGGCAGCTCAGTCGACCGTCGGCCACATAAAACTGGAAGAACGCGTGACAGGGGGGCAGTGCCATTCGCGGGAGGTCGCCGACATTCCACGCCGAAACGATGATGCGCCGTGAGTTGGGGTCGGTGCGCAACAAGTGCAGCGCCGCACTGATCTGGTCGACGTGCTCGCCGGAGGGGGTCGGCCACGACCGCCACTGCACGCCGTAGACCGGTCCGAGATCGCCTGTGCTATCGGCCCATTCGTCCCAGATGGTGACGCCGTGCTGGTGCAGCCAGGCGATGTTGGAGTCGCCTCGCAGGAACCAGAGCAGTTCGTAAACGACGGACTTGAAATGCACCTTTTTGGTGGTGAGCAGCGGAAAGCCGGCCGACAGGTCATAGCGCAACTGCTGTCCGAACAGGCTGCGGGTGCCGGTGCCGGTGCGGTCGGACTTGGCAGCGCCCTTTTCGAGCACCAGGCGCAGTAGGTCTTCGTAAGGCGTGGGAACCGGCGCGATCGGCACCCGGCCAGCTTAGCGGCGATCGCAAGCGCGGCGGAGCCGGGCGCGGCGGGTCGCCGCCGAAAAATCCCGCGGCGATCGCAAGCGCGGCGGAGCCGGGCGCGGCGGGTCGCCGCCGAAAAATCCTGCGGCGATCGCAAAGGAGTAGAACGGGTGCCATGCCCAAAATCACCGACACCGTCACCACTCCCGACGGCTCCTGCCCCGTGCGTCTGTTCACCCCCGAGGGAGCCGGCCCCTGGCCCGGCGTCGTCATGTACCCAGACGCCGGCGGGGTGCGGGACACCTTCGACCACATGGCCGCCAAACTCGCCGGCTTCGGCTACGCGGTGCTGCTGCCCGACATTTATTACCGCAGCGGCGATTGGGCTCCGTTCGACATGGCCAGCGTGTTCGGCGACGAGCGTGAGCGCCGGCGGCTGTTTGGCATGATCGGCGCAATCACCCCCGACAAGATGGCCGCCGACGCGGGAGCGTTCTTCGACTATCTGGCCGCTCGCCCCGAGGTGACCGGCGAGCGTTTCGGTGTGTGTGGCTATTGCATGGGCGGGCGGACGTCGGTGGTGGTGGCGGGCCGCCTTCCGGACCGCGTCGCCGCGGCCGCGTCATTCCATGGCGGCGGCCTGGTCACCGACACCGCCGACAGCCCGCACCTGCTGGCCGACCGGATGACCGCGACGGTCTACGTGGGCGGCGCCGAGAATGACGCGTCGTTCACCAGCGATCACGCCGAACAACTGGACAAGGCGCTGACCGCCGCGGGTGTGTCGCACACCATCGAGTGGTATCCGGCCGCGCACGGGTTCGCGGTACCGGACAACCCGCCCTACGACGCCGCGGCCGACGAGCGGCATTGGGCGGCGATGACGGAGCTCTTCGAGTCGGCGCTAGCGCGCTGAGGTTTTGAGGCAGTTCTCGACCGATCGTGGCGAGCAGCAGCGTCACCGCGGCTCGGAGAGCGCATGGTCGTGGCGCGCCCTATGCTCGACACTTTGGTCCCGATGCCTACGCCGCAGCAGCCAACGTCGATGACCGGAGCGGTGAGATGGGCATGCCTACACTCGGAAAAAACTTCGACTCGGAGGACTCTGATGACCTCGCCGCGCTGCTGGGAAGCGGTATGAGATTGTGAGTAGCCCTCGGCTGCACGTGGCGTTCATCTGCAGTTTCAATCGCGCTCGATCGGTGATGGCTGCGGCGCTGTTCGCTGAGCAGCTGCGCGAGCGTGGTCTGGCCGATGTGGTGCGCGTGTCCAGTGCGGGCACCGCCGCATGTGTGGGTGATTGCGCCGACGAGCAGGCGATCGCGATGCTGCGTGCGCGTGGGTGCCCGGTGCCGACGGACCACCGGGCCGCGCTGGTGGGCGACGAGCACCTCGCAGCTGATTTGGTGGTTGCGTTGGGCAGCGAACACCTGGGCGTGTTGCGGGTGTGTGGCGTTGATGACGACCGCCTCAGGTGCATCGAAGTCCGGAATCCGTTGTTCGGTGCTGACTTCGAGGACGCCTTCGTGGCCATCGATACCGCGATGCCGGCTGTGCATGAGTGGTTAGATGCGCGGCTGACCGCGCCTGATTTCGGGCGCTTGGAAAGCGCCGTGGGCTATCGCTTTTGGACGGGCATCCCGGGGGACGTGCTCAGATCTCCCTACCACTCGGAGATCACCTGGCCGACGAAATGGTCCGAGGCCGGATGCTTCAATCCGGACCACGTGCCGCCGGCGGCGGACTGCGTGTGCGGGTGGTACGCCGATATCGAGGTGGCGGACGCGATCGCGCGGGCACGTGGCTTCCCGCGAGTGTCGCAAATGGTCTCGCAACTGGGCGTTGAGGATCAGCCGTGGTCGTATTTGATTGTCGGCAAGGTTCTCTTGTTCGACGTGCTGGCATACCGGCCACCACCTTCGTTGAAGATCAGCCCGCGTGCCGAGTACCGAGCGCGCTTGGGCGGCATCGTCGAGCTGGGCCTGCTGGACACCGACGGGGGGCCGGAGGTCGTTGCGTTTGGCCAAGAGTTGTCGGATAGGTACGACGTCGACGTCCTGGACATCAGCGTTCGCGGTCAGCTTGACGACTTTGCCGCAGGCATCGGCGGGTGAGCACCACCGGGAGGTAGCGTCCAGGCTGGACCGCCCCATTGCTCAGCAAGTCAGCCGCGGTCGCCGACGAGCCAGTTGCGTCCTTCGCTGAGACACACGCCGGTCGACTTCGGTGCTGTGTTCGCGGAAGCCCGGGCTCCGGTCCACGGTTGACGCGATCGTAAAATAGTTTGCTGACAGGCGTCAGATCAGCGCACAACCGGCGAAATCCGACTTCTCAGCAAATAAACAGCGGTTCGCCAACCTTACATACATCCAGTGCAAGATACTCAGATAATTGCGCACGTGATTAATAGCAAACGTTGGCAATTGACCGTGGACGAAGCGCTGACCATATCATAACATTTGCTGTGGGGCGTTTAGACAAAAGCGCCGCTCAACCCTGTACGCGGACGCCGAGGCAATGAGCGGGGACCCGTGGTGACAAAGGCTTTTGCATCCGCCGGCACGCATTGCATTGAGCGCCGCCCGCCGGCCACACCCGATCCACTGCCCAGCGAGCAACTGCGGCGGGTGCCCGCGCTCGAGGTTCTCGAGCGGCTGCCTGCTCCAGTCTTGGCGGTGGACCGCGCGGGAACGGTGCTGTTCGCCAATCGCTCGTTTTGTGACATGGTCGGCTATTCGTTCGACGAACTCGTCGCGCTGAATTTCGGTGAATTCTGCAACTGCCCGCGTTTTGACGACGACCGCTGGGTCGCGCTGACTGAAACGGGATCCGAGCGCCTCGTTGAGCTGCGGCACAAATACGGGCACTTGCTGTGGGCCGGCATGAGCAAGTCGGTCACCCGCCGCCGCGATGACACCGTCGCGCTGGTCAGCTTCCGCGACCGCACCGAAGAGCTGTGGGTCACCGGTGCCGCGATCTATCAGGAGACCGGAAGATTGACCAGCTGGCCCAATCGAGTGCGATGGCTGTAGGCGGTGCCGAAGGCCAACTGATCGCTCTTTGCCCGCTTGAGGTACAGGTGGGCCGGATACTCCCACGTCATGCCGATCCCGCCATGTAGCTGCAGGCACTCCTCGGCGGCGTGCACGGCGACGCCGCTGCAGTAAGACTGTGCGAGGGCCGCCGCGACGGCCGCGTCGTCATCGCTTCGGGCGCACGTGTCGGCGGCGTACCGCGCAGCCGCTGTCGCGGCGCCGACCTCGAACCACAGATCGGCCAGTCGATGCTTGATCGCCTGGTATGAGCCGATCGTGCGGCCAAACTGCTTGCGCTGCTTGACATAACTCAGCGTGGTGTCGAAACACCATTGGGACAGCCCGAGTTGCTCGGAAGCCAGCAGGGCCGCCCCCGTCTGAAGCGCTGCCGCTACGGCGTCGTCCCCCGGGCCCACGCACGCCGACGCCGCACCGGAAAAACGCACGGTGGCAAGGGGTCTCGTCATATCCAGCGCCACCCGCGGTGATACCTGTACACCCGCGGCTGCCCGGGAGACG
>NZ_JAFBAT010000214.1 GCF_019247615.1 Mycobacterium sp.
TGAACCGGATCGTTGCGCCCGCCGCAGCGAGCGTTGTGGTTGGCCTGTTGCTCGGCGCGGCCGCGATCTTCGGGATCACGCTGATGGTCCAGCAAGACACGAAGCCGCCACTTCCCGGGGGCGATCCGCAGTCGTCAGTGCTCAACCGGGTCGAGTACGGCAACCGTAGCTAGCCGCGCGGCTGGGGCACTGCCCGTCCCGCAGGCTGCCGATGCGCAACAGGCCCCGGCCCCGCCGTTGTCACGCCGGTGGTTGATCCTTGTCGGTGCGATCGCGCTGGTGTTGTCCTTCGCGCAATCACCCGGGCAGGTCTCGCCCGACACCAAACTCGACCTGACCGCCAACCCCCTGCGCTTCCTGGCCCGGGCGACCAACCTGTGGAACAGCGAACTGCCTTTCGGACAGGTGCAGAACCAGGCATACGGCTACTTGTTTCCGCACGGCGCCTTCTTTGTGGTCGGCCACCTGTTGGGGTTGCCGGGATGGGTGACGCAACGGCTGTGGTGGGCGCTGCTGCTCGGCATCGGGTTTTGGGGGATGCTGCGCGTCGCCGAGGCGCTGGGAATCGGCAGCCCGCCCTCACGGGTGATCGGTGCGGCGGCTTTCGCGCTGGCGCCGCGGGTACTGACCACGCTGGGGTCGATATCGTCGGAAACGCTGCCGATGATGCTGGCCCCGTGGGTGTTGCTGCCCGTGATCCTGGCGCTGCGGGGGTCCACGAATAACACTGGCCGGTCGATGCGGGCCCTCGCCGGGCAGGCCGGGCTGGCCGTCGCGTTGATGGGCGCGGTCAATGCCATCGCGACGCTGGCCGGTTGCCTTCCGGCGGTGATCTGGTGGGCGTGTCACCGGCCGAACCGATTGGGGTGGCGTTTCGCGGCGTGGTGGCTGTTGGCGCTGGCCGTGGCCGTGCTGTGGTGGGTGGTGGCGCTGACTCTGCTGCGCCACGTCAGTCCCCCGTTCCTGGACTTCATCGAATCCTCGGGCGTGACCACGCAGTGGTCGTCGCTGACGGAGATACTGCGCGGCACCGACGCCTGGACCCCGTTCGTGGCGCCGACGGCCACCGCCGGCGCGCCCCTGGTGACCGGATCGGCGGCCATCCTGGGCACCTGCCTGGTCGCGGCGGCCGGGCTGGCCGGGCTGGCCCACCCCGAGATGCCGGCGCGGGGCCGGCTGGTGGCGATGCTGCTGGTCGGCGTGGTGCTGATGGCCGCCGGCTACAGCGGCGGGCTGGGTTCGCCCGTTGCCCATCAGGTCCAGGCGTTTTTGGATGCCGGCGGCGCACCGCTGCGCAATGTGCACAAGCTGGCCGCGCTCATCCGGATCCCCGTGGTACTGGGCATTGCGCACCTGCTGGGCCGGGTGCCCCTTCCCGGTTCGGGGACGCCCAGGGCGTCGGGGTGGCTGCGCGCGTTCGCCCATCCCGAGCGCGACAGGCGGGTGGCGGTGACGATCGTGGTGCTCACGGCGCTGCTGGTCAGCACGTCGCTGGCGTGGACCGGTCGACTCACGCCGCCCGGCACTTTCAGCGCGATACCCCAGTACTGGCACGAGGCCGCCGACTGGCTCACCGAACACAACGTCTCGGAGACCGGTGGGCCGCTCCCCGGCCGCGCGCTGGTGGTCCCGGGCGCGCCGTTCGCCACTCAGGTGTGGGGCACCAGCCATGACGAGCCGCTGCAGGTGCTCGGCAGCAGCCCTTGGGGCGTACGCGACTCCATCCCGTTGACGCCGCCGCAAACCATTCGGGCGCTGGATTCGGTGCAACGCCTGTTCGCCGCCGGCCAACCGTCGGTCGGCCTGGCCGATACCCTTGCCCGCCAAGGGATTTCTTTCGTGGTGGTGCGCAACGACCTCGACCCGGACACCTCGCGGTCGGCGCGCCCCATCCTGGTGCACCGCGCCATCGAGGGCTCCCCCGGGCTGCAGAAGGTGGCGCAGTTCGGCGCGCCGGTGGGGCCCGGCGCGCTGGCGGGGTTCGTCAACGACAGCGGGTTGCGGCCCCGGTACCCCGCCCTGGAGATATACCGAGTGCACTCTCGGGTCGCCACCGAAAAGTCGGCAGACGCTGGAGCGCCGTACTTCGTCGACGCGGACCAGCTGGCACGGGTCGACGGCGGCCCGGAGGTGCTGCTGCGCCTCGACGAGCGCCGACGCCTGCTGGGTGGCTCCCCGACGGGCCCGGCGGTGATGACCGCGGACGCCCAGGCCGCCGGGCTGCCGGTCGGTGTCGTCACCGTCACCGACACGCCGGTGGCCCGAGAAACCGACTACGGCCGTGTCGACGACCATTCCTCGGCGATGCGGGCGCCAGGTGATGCCCGGCGCACCTACAACCGGGTGCCCGACTACCCGGTTCCGGGCGCGGACCCGGTGGTCGGGGCCTGGAACGGCGGCCGGATTACCGTGTCGAGCTCATCGGCGGACTCCACCGCGATGCCCGATGTCGCACCGGCGACCGCGGCCGCCGCCGCCGTCGACGGTGACCCGGCGACCGCGTGGGTATCCAACGCGCTGCAGGCCGCGGTGGGGCAGTGGCTGCAGGTGGACTTCGACCACCCCGTGAGCAACGGCGCCATCACGATCACGCCGAGCGCCGCCGCCATCGGCGCCCAGGTCCGCCGCATCCTGATCGAGACCGCCAACGGCAGCACCACCCTGCGGTTCGACGAGCCGGGCAAGCCGCTCACCGCGGCGCTGCCCTACGGCGAAACGCCGTGGGTGCGGGTCACCGCCGCGGGCACCGACGACGGGTCACCCGGGGTCCAGTTCGGCATCACCGACCTGGCGATCACGCAGTACGACGCATCCGGGTTCGCCCACCCGCTCAGCCTGCGGCACACCGTGCACGTGCCCGGTCCCCCACCGGGTTCGGCGGTCGCCGGATGGGATCTGGGATCGGAACTGCTCGGCCGCCCCGGCTGCGCCTCTGCGCCCGACGGCGTGCACTGCGCGGCGTCGATGACGTTGGCGCCGGAGGAACCGGTCACTTTCAGTCGCACCCTGACCGTTGCCACTTCCGTGTCCGTGACGCCGACGGTGTGGGTGCGGCCACGACAGGGGCCCAAGCTCGCCGATCTCGTGGCCGAACCGAACACCACCCGCGCCCAGGGTGATTCCGATCTGGTGGATCTGTTGGGGTCGGCATACGCGGCCGCCGACGGTGATTCGGCCACCGCGTGGACCGCACCGCAGCGGGTCGTGCAGCACAAGTCGCCGCCGACGCTGACCGTCATCCTGCCGCACCCAGCCGACGTCGCGGGGGTACGCCTGGTGCCGAGCCGGTGGGCATTGCCGGCCCACCCGACGATGGTGGCCGTCAACCTGGGCGACGGTCCTCAGGTCCGGAAATTGCGGCCGGGCGAGCCCCAGACGCTGTCGCTGCAACCGCGGGTGACCGACACCGTCAGCATCAGCCTGCTCGACTGGCAAGACGTCATCGACCGCAATGCTCTGGGGTTCGACCAGCTCAAGCCGCCGGGCCTGGCCGAGGTCGCGGTCCTCGGCGACGACGGTAACCCGATCGCGCCCGCCGACGCCGGCCGCAACCGGGCTCGGCAGATCACGGTGGACTGCGAGCACGGCCCGGTCGTCGCGGTCGCGGGCCGGTTCGTGCACACGTCGATCACCACCACCGTCGGGGCGCTGCTGGACGGCGGACCGGTTCCCGCCCTTGCCTGTGAAAGCGACCCGATCTCGCTGCCTGCGGGCCAGCAGGAGGTGTTGATCAGCCCCGGCTCGCAGTTCGTCGTGGACGGAGCCCGGCTGGCCACCCGGAATGCCGCCGATTTGGCCGGAGCCACCGGCCCCTCGCCGGTTCGTGCCGACACCGGTCAGTGGGGTCCGAGCCGTCGCGAGCTGCGGGCCCCCGCCTCGGCGACGTCTCGGGTGCTGGTCATCCCGGAGAGCATCAACCCGGGATGGGTCGCGCGCACCGACAGCGGTCAGCGATTGACACCGATAGCCGTCAACGGTTGGCAGCAGGGTTGGGTGGTGCCATCGGCGAAGGCGGGCACCATCACGCTGACCTTCGCCGACAATTCCCTGTACCGGGCGGGCCTGGCCGTTGGGCTGGCCCTGCTGCCGCTGCTGGCAATGCTCGCGTGTTGGCGCACACGGCGCGGGCGCACGGACGACGCACCGGCGCGACCGTGGGCATCGGGGTCTTGGGCGGCGGTGGCGGTGCTGGCGGCCGCGGGCGTCATTGCGGGGACGGTCGGGGCTCTGGTGGTCGGCGCCGCCCTCGGGCTGCGGTACGCGTTGCGCCGCCGGCAGCGGTGGCGCGACGGCGCGACCGTCGTGCTGAGCGCGAGCGGGCTGATCCTGGCCGGGGCCGCGCTGTCCAGGCATCCCTGGCGGTCGGTCGACGGCTACGCCGGGCACTCCGCCAATGTGCAACTGCTGGCGCTGATTTCGCTGGCGGCGCTGGCCGCATCGGTGGTGGCCGGGCCGGGCGGGGCGCGCCGCACCGCTCCGGATAGCTCCGAATGATGCCTCGGGTGTTGGCTACCGGTTTGCCTGCTGGTTGACTTGACATGCGGCTCGGCGTGATCGCAGCCGGCTGAGGAGTTGCGACCATGGGATGGTTTTCGGCGCCCGAATACTGGCTCGGCAGACTGGTGCTCGAGCGGGGCGTCGCGGCCATCTATCTGATCGCATTCGTTGCCGCCGCACTCCAGTTCCGGGCCCTCATCGGGGAACATGGAATACTCCCGATACCAAGGTTTTTGGCCACCCGAACGTTTTGGGCAGCGCCGAGCCTGTTCCACCTGCGCTATTCCGATCGGCTGTTCGCGGGCGCCTCCTGGCTGGGCGCGGCGCTGTCGGCGGCCATCGTCGCGGGTGTGGCAGACCTGGCGCCGTTGTGGACGGCGATGCTGATGTGGCTCGCGCTGTGGGTGCTGTACCTGTCGATCGTCAACGTCGGCCAAACCTGGTATGGGTTCGGCTGGGAGTCGTTGCTGCTGGAAACCGGCTTCTTGATGATCTTCCTGGGCAACGACACCGTGGCGCCGCCGCTGCTCACGTTGTGGTTGGCGCGGTTGTTGCTGTTCCGCGTGGAGTTCGGCGCCGGCCTGATCAAGATGCGCGGCGACCCGTGCTGGCGCAACCTGACCTGTCTGTACTACCACCACGAGACCCAGCCGATGCCGGGGCCGCTGAGCTGGTTCTTCCATCACCTGCCCAGGCCGCTGCACCGGATCGAGGTGGCGGGCAACCATTTCGCTCAGCTCATCGTGCCGTTCGGGCTGTTCGCGCCCCAGCCGGTAGCCGGCGTGGCGGCGGGCATCGTCGTGGTCACCCAGCTGTGGCTGGTGGCGTCGGGCAACTTCGCGTGGCTCAACTGGCTGACGATCATCCTGGCGTTCAGCGCCATCGACGACGCGTCGTTGGCGCCGCTCTTCGCGGTACCCGCGCATCCGGTGTGGACGGCACCACCGCTGTGGTTCGCCGTCGCGGTGATCGGGTTCGCCGGCGCGGTGGTGCTCATGACCTACTGGCCGGTGCGCAACATGCTTTCTGCGCGTCAACGAATGAACATGTCCTTCAACCCGTTCCACTTGGTGAATACCTACGGAGCGTTCGGCAGCGTCGGCCGCGTGCGCCGGGAGGTGGTCATCGAGGGCACCGACGACGAGCGGCTCACCGCGAACACCGTCTGGCGGGAATACGAATTCAAGGGCAAGCCCGGCGCGGTGCGCCGGCTGCCGCGCCAATGGGCGCCCTACCACCTGCGGCTGGACTGGCTGATGTGGTTCGCCGCCATCTCACCGGCGTATGCGCAGCCCTGGCTGTTGCCGCTGTTGCAGCGGCTGCTGCGAAATGACCGGCCGACGCTTCGCCTGTTGCGCCACAATCCCTTCGCAACCGGCCCGCCGCGGTACGTGCGCGCCCAGCTTTACGAATACCGGTTCACCACGCTCACCGAGCTGCGCCGGGAGCGGGCGTGGTGGCATCGCACCCTGATCGGCGGATACATACGGCCGATGGCGTTGCAGGACATGACTTACCCGCTGCGCGGCTGATGCATTCGACCCGAGCGTGAGCTACAGCGTCTCGTCCAGCTCGCCGAGCCGGTCGGTCAACCGCAGGTTCTCTGAGTAGTCGACCGGGCAGTTGATCAGCGACACACCGTCGTCGGCGAGGGCAGCCTTCAGCGTGGGCAGCAGTTCGTCGGCGCTTTTGATCTGATATCCCTTGGCCCCGAAACTTTCGGCGTAGGTGACGATGTCGGGGTTGCCGAACTTGACGTAGTGGTGCTCGCCGAGTTCGAGATCCATCTTCCATTCGATGAGCCCGTAACCGCCGTCCTCCCAGATCAAAACCACCAGCGGTATCCGCTCCCGAACGGCGGTTTCGATCTCCTGTGAGCTCATCATGAACGCGCCGTCACCGACGACGGCGAGCACCTTCGACTCGGGCCGCGCCAGCTTGACGCCCAGCGCCCCGGGAAGCGCGAAACTCATGGTGGACAAGCCATTCGATACCAGACACGTGTTGGCCTCGAAGGTCGGGTAGAGCCGGGCCATCCACATCTTGGTGGCGCCGGTGTCAACCAGGACGATATCGCTGCGACCCAGGGCGGCGCGGGTGTCGGCGACCAGCCGCTGGGGCGCCAGCGGGTAACGCGAATCCTGTTGTCCCCGAGCGAATTCCTCGGAAAGCAGCCCGGAACCGGGGATGGCCGGGTCGGCGTGAAAGCGGTGCTCGCCCAGCGCCTCCCGCAAAGCGTCGAGCGACGCGCTGATGTCGCCGATGATGCCGACGTCGACGGGGTAGTGCAGATCCACCTCGGCCGGAAAACGATGGATGTGGATGATCTTCTTGTCGGCTTTCGGGTTGATCCTGACCGGGTCGAATTCCTGCAGTTCGTAGCCGACCGCTATGACCACGTCGGCGTTGTCGAACCCGAAGTTGACGTAATCGTGCCGCATGAACCCAAGGGTCCCGATGCCGTTGGGGTGGTCGTCGGGCATCACCCCCTTGCCGTGGAAGGTGTTCGCCACCGGGATGCCGAATTCCTCGGAGAACCGCACCAGGGCCGCGCTGGCTGCGCCGCGGGCCGCGCCGTGCCCGGCCAGCATCACCGGCCGCGTGGCCTCCCGCAGAATGTCGACCGCCCGCGCCACTTGCCTGAAGGCCGGCGCCTCGGCGCGGACGACGTTGCGCGGCAACGGTGTCAGGTCGGGGTAGTCGGTGTCGTCGGCGTCGATGTGTTCGGGCACGGCCAGATAGACCGCGGCGGGCCGTTCCGCCTCGGAAAGCTTGAACGCTTTGCGGAACATCTCCGGGATGGCGTGCACCGTCGGGATGCCGGCGGCCCACCGGGTGATCGGGGCGAACATCGACACCAGGTCGACGTACTGGTGGGACTCCTTGAACTGGCGGTCCTGACCCACCTGGGCGGAGATCGCGACCATCGGTGTGCTGTTGGTGGTGGCGTCGGCGACGCCGAGTTGCATGTTGATCGCGCCCGGGCCCAGGGTCGTCGACACCACCGCCGCCCGACCCGTGACGCGCCCGTACATCTCGGCCATGAACGACGCCGCTTGCTCGTGCCGGGTGAGCACATAGCGAATGCTGGACGACGCCAACGCCGTCACGAAGCGGATGTTCTCCTCGCCGGGGACCCCGAAGACGACGGAAACCCCCTCGTTCTCCAGACACTTGACCATCAGCTCGGCGGCTTTGCTCATCCGGCACCTCCCTGTCGGGAACGATAGTGGCAGGCTAGGTGTTGGACGTTCCATCAACCCTTAAACCGAAGGATGTCAGCGTGCCCATCGCCACCATCAACCCGGCTACCGGCGAGACAGTGAAGACCTTCACCCCGGCAACGGACGAGGAAGTCGACGCGGCCATCGCCCGCGCGTATGCGCGGTTCCAGGACTACCGCCACAACACCGCCTTCGCCCAGCGCGCGGAATGGGCGAATGCGACCGCCGACCTGCTGGAAAAGGAGGCCGACGACACCGCCGCAATGATGACCCTGGAAATGGGCAAGACCCTGAAATCGGCCAAGGCCGAAGTGATCAAGTGCGCCAAGGGCTTTCGCTACTACGCGGAGAACGCCGAGCAGCTGCTCGCCGACGAGCCGGCCGACGCCGAGAAGGTGGGGGCCAAGAAGGCGTACATCCGCTACCAGCCGCTCGGGGTGGTGCTGGCCGTGATGCCGTGGAACTTTCCGCTGTGGCAGGCCGTCCGGTTCGCCGCGCCGGCGCTGATGGCGGGCAACGTCGGACTCCTCAAGCACGCGTCCAACGTGCCGCAGTCGGCGCTGTATCTCGCCGACGTCATCGCCCGCGGCGGCTTCCCGGACGGCTGCTTCCAGACGCTGCTCGTTTCCTCCAGTGCCGTGGAGCGCATATTGCGTGACCCCCGGGTCGCGGCGGCCACCCTCACCGGCAGCGAGCCGGCCGGCCAATCGGTCGCCGCCATCGCCGGCGACGAGATCAAACCCACCGTGCTCGAGCTCGGTGGCAGCGACCCGTTCATCGTGATGCCGTCCGCCGACCTCGACGAGGCCGTCAAGACGGCGGTCACCGCGCGGGTGCAGAACAACGGTCAATCCTGCATCGCCGCAAAGCGTTTCATCGTCCACGCCGACGTCTACGAGGCGTTCGTCGACAAGTTCGTCGAGCGGATGCAGGCGCTCAACGTCGGCGCCCCGACCGACCCCGACACCGACGTGGGTCCGCTGGCCACCGAATCGGGCCGCGACGAGATCGCCAAGCAGGTCGACGACGCCGCCGCGGCCGGTGCAAACATTCGCATCGGCGGCAAGCCGCTCGACCGGCCGGGTTGGTTCTATCCGCCGACGGTGGTCACCGACATCACCAAGGAGATGGCGTTGTACACCGAGGAGGTTTTCGGCCCGGTCGCTTCGATGTACCGCGCCGAAAGCGTCGACGAAGCCATCGAGATCGCCAACGCGACGACCTTCGGTCTCGGCTCCAACGCCTGGACCAACGACGAGGCCGAGCAGCAGCGCTTCATCGACGACATCGAGGCCGGTCAGGTCTTCATCAACGGAATGACGGTGTCCTACCCGGAACTCGGCTTCGGCGGCGTCAAGCGCTCGGGCTATGGTCGCGAGCTCGCCGGCCTGGGCATCCGCGCGTTCTGCAACGCCAAGACCGTCTGGGTGGGGCCGGCCGAGAGCGGCGACTCCGGCGGCGACAAGAAGGTCGAGTAGCCGCCGCCAGGACTACACGGTGGCCAACGACCGTTCGTCCTCCTCGGCGAAGGTGTCCTCGAGCTGCAGCGGCGAGTAATCGAGGTCGATCTCGCCGACCGGGCGCCCGCGTGCGCTGGCGATGGTGCCGAAGCGTCGCATCCCCTTGTCGGCCGCGTATTGCATGGACTCGTCGGTCGACAGGTCGAAGGGCATCGGGTCGTAGAGGGCGAAGCCCTCCTCGATGAGCCGCAGTCCGAGAGGCATGAGCTCGTTCATCCGCGTTTCGAAGACGCCCCAATTGGCGTCGTCGGCGGCGACGTGGCGCCGGCAGGTGAACGTGCCCCATGCCATGTGGCGTCGCTCGTCGTCGCCGATGCGCCGCACCAGTTCCTGCATGCCGGGAAGAATGCCGCGCGCGACGCAGATCTTGTGCCAGATGTAGTAACCGGTCAGCGCCAACATGCCTTCGACCATGTGGTTGTAGGTGACCGATGCCCGGACCTGGGCGGCCGGGGACGGGTCATACGACAGTTTGCTCAGGCAGTCCGGTAATTCCTCGTAGAAAATCGTGCGGTAGGTCGGGATGTCGTCAATGTAGCTGTGCAGGTCCTCTTTGACGCCGACCGCGTCGAGCCACGTGCGGAACACCTGTACGTGCTTGGCTTCCTCGAAGGCGAACTGCGTCAGGTACATCTCGTCGCCGAGCCGGCCTTCGGCCCGCATCGCAGCCATGAACGGCTGGATGTCTTGGGTCACCGATTCCTCGCCGGCGATGAACTCCGCGCACAGCCGGGTCGCGTAGTGGCGTTCGACTTCGGTGAGGCGTTCCCAGTCCTCGCGGTCGCGGGAGAAGTCGATGTCTGCCGGATTCCAGAATTTCGCATTGCCGCCCGCAAAGAGCTTGAGCGGCAAGCTGTCCCAGTTGAGTCCGCCCGCGACCATCGAGCCAATTCGGGTGCGTGTCATCTCATGGCCTCGTTTATTTCCTTCCTGTGCGCCTGCGGCAGAGCGGCGAATGCCGCCGCCAGTACCGCGACAAGGCGGCGCACCGCCAGCGCCGGCTGGTCCGGTGTCGGTTCGTCGAGGCCGAGGATCGGATCCAACCCGCGCACGTATGGGGCCAATGCCAGGTGCGGAAAGATCATCAGCAGCAGGGCCAGCAACGCGCCGGTATCGCAATCTGCACGCAGGTCGCCGCGCGCGTGCGCGTCGTGGACGAGTGGCCGCATCACTTCCAGGTAGTGGCGGTGAATGACGTTCTGCACGCTGACGCGGGCTTCGGAATCGACTTCCAGAGTCGCCGCGGCGTGCAGCGCGCGTTCATGCGGGTGGTCTGCAAAATAGGCGACCCAGCCGTCCAGCAGGTCGGTGAG
>NZ_JAFBAT010000237.1 GCF_019247615.1 Mycobacterium sp.
GGTGCCGACGGGTTTAGCGGCGGCGGCGGAGGCGCGGGGGCCGTAGGGGCCAACGGTGCCGCGGCCGGCGCCGGTGGCGCCGGCGGTCTCCTCGGCGGCGGAGGCCGCGGCGCTGGCGGTTTTAACGGCAACCCCGGCTCCGACGCCGGCGTGAACGGCTCCTCGTGATGATCGGCCAAATCACCCCGTCGCGCTTCCATCGAAAACAGGAACCTCGCTGCCGCCAGCGCCTACTATCCACCCATCGCCGCATCGCGGGGGACAGCTCGGCTGACGGAGGTGCCCGATGTCGTTTGTGATCGCTTGGCCTGAATTGATGACAGACGCGGCGAACGATCTGGCAAATATCGGTTCGACGATCAGCAGGGCCAACGCGACCGCAGCAGCACCCACCACGGGGGTGCTGGCCGCCGGCATCGATGAGGTGTCGGCGGCCGTCGCGACGGTATTTTCCCAGCACGCGTCGGCATATCAGGTCCTGAGCGCTCAAGCCGCAGCGTTTCACGCCCAGCTCGTGCAGACCCTCGGTTCGGGCGCGGGCGCCTATGGCGGCACCGAGACCGCCAATGTCACGCAGGTTTTGCGCAACGTTGTCAACGCGCCCACCGACTTTCTTCTCAGGCGTCCGCTGATCGGACCCGGCACCAATGGCACGACCAACGCGCAAGGGATCGGGACGCCCGGTGGGGCCGGGGGGATCTTGATCGGCAGGGGCGGTAACGGTGGGACGAGCACCGCCGCCGGAGCCCCCGGCGGGGCCGGCGGCGCGGCGGGGTTGGTCGGCACCGGGGGTACCGGCGGCATGGGCGGGTGGGGTGCGCCCGGCGGTGCCGGGGGCACCGGCGGTTTGCTGGATGGCAACGGCGGGATGGGCGGCGCCGGCGGTCCTGTCGGTGTCGGCGGTGCCGGCGGCAGCGCGCTGTTGTTCGGTAATGGCGGCGGCGGCGGAACCGGCGGGGAAGTCGCGCTTGGCGGTGTCGGTGGCCGTGCCGGGTGGCTGGTCGGCAACGGCGGCATGGGTGGCACCGGCGGAGTCGATGCCGCCGGCGGCGCCGGCGGCCGCGGCGGCTTGTTGTATGGCACCGCCGGGGCCACTGGCCCCGCCGGTGCTCCGCCCACCATCCCGCTGCATCAGATCGCCACCCGCGAGGTAGCGGTCATCTCCATCGCCGGCGGACCGCCGTCGCAAGTGATAGTCGACACCGGGTCCACCGGACTTTTGGTCCCGCCCCAGGATGTCAATTTGTCCACCCTCGGCCCGCCCACCGGGTCGGGTGTCGCCCATTACGGCGACCCGCTCCAAGGCACCACCTATACCTACACCACGTATACGGCATCGGTGAATTTCGGGAACGGAATCATAACCGCACCGACAACCGTTGGGGTCATCAACTCCTTCACGACAACCGCGAGCGGTCAATCAACCACTTACCCGGCCAGCCAGGCGCCCGCCGTCATGGGAGTGGGCCTGAACACCGGAGGGCCGGGCGGTAACCCGGGCCCGTTCCCCACCGGCCCCGTGCAAGCGTTGCCCGGCGCACTCGGGCAGGGTGTGCTCCTCAACAACCCCGCGGGCGTGCTCCAGTTCGGTGCCACCAACCCGTTACCCTCCTATGCCTCCGTCTCCGGAGCCCCGATTACCAGCCCGTATGTCGTGATCACTGGCGGCGGAGCGATGCCCAACCCTGGAACTGCCACGAACGCGTCCATCGATTCCGGTGGCGTATTCGGAACCGTCCCGTCAAGCCTGATGCCGACCGGTCAGCAATCCGACACCGTCGTGCCAGCCGGAGATACCATTTCGGTCTACAGCAGCCAGGGCGGGGCGTTGCTGTACTCGGAGACGGTGAGCACGTACCATCCTGACGTCTTGCCGTCGCCAGGATCCACTACCGAGTTCAACTCAGGGGTTTTTCCCTTTTCGGGCCTCGGGGGCGGCCTCGTCGGCTCCGCCGGTATCGCCGCCCCCAACGGCATACCGATCTACTTCTCGTACAGCCCCAGCGGTACCGGGACCATGTACTTCGATACCTGAGTAACTCGGCTCCCCGGGGTATCTGATTCAACGACGTACCGTCTGGCGAACCGGAGCGGGCCGGCTCACTCGACGGTGACGGACTTGGCCAGGTTTCGTGGCTTGTCGACGTCGTAGCCGCGGGCCTGCGCCACCGACGCGGCAAACACCTGAAGCGGGATGGTCGACAGCAGCGGTTGCAAAAGTGTTGACACCGAGGGGATTTCGATCAGGTGATCGGCGTAGGGGCGCACCGTGTCGTCGCCCTCTTCGGCGATCACGATGGTCACGGCACCGCGGGTCTGGATCTCGCGGATGTTGGACAACAGCTTGGCGTGCAACGTGGCCGACCCCTTGGGCGAGGGCATGACCACGATGACCGGCAGACCGTCTTCGACCAACGCAATCGGGCCGTGCTTGAGCTCGCCCGCGGCGAAACCCTCGGCGTGCATATAGGCCAGTTCCTTGAGTTTCAGCGCGCCCTCCAGCGCCACGGGATAACCGACGTGGCGGCCAAGGAACAACACGGTCGAGGACTGCGCGAACTGCTGCGCCAGGACGGCCACCGGCTCGACCGTCGCGAGCACCCGGGCCACCAGGTCGGGCATCGCCTCCAACTCGGAGTACTCGCGCTCGACCTCGTCGGGGTACTTGGTGCCGCGGGCCTGGGCCAGCGCCAGGCCGACCAGATAGTTGGCGGCAATCTGCGCCAGGAAGGTCTTCGTCGACGCCACGCCGATCTCGGGTCCGGCGCGGGTGTAGAGCACCGCGTCGCACTCGCGGGGGATCTGCGAGCCGTTGGTGTTGCAGATCGCCAGCACCTTGGCCTTCTGCTCCTTGGCGTGCCGGACGGCCTCCAGCGTGTCGGCCGTTTCACCGGACTGGCTGATCGCGACCACCAACGTGCTGCGGTCCAGCACGGGGTCGCGGTAGCGGAATTCACTGGCCAACTCGACTTCAACCGGCAGGCGGGTCCAGTGCTCGATCGCGTACTTCGCCAGCAGCCCGGAGTGGTACGCGGTGCCGCAGGCGACCACGAAGACCTTGTCGACCTCGCGCAGCTCCTGATCGGACAGCCGCTGTTCGTCGAGGACGATCCGGCCGTT
>NZ_JAFBAT010000082.1 GCF_019247615.1 Mycobacterium sp.
ACAAGCTGACCTACCTCGGCTACTCCTACGGCACCCGCATCGGCGCCGCCTACGCCGAGGCCTACCCGACGAAGGTGCGGGCGATGATCCTCGACGGCGCCGTGAACCCCAACGCCGATCCCGTGGAGGCAGATCTTACCCAAGACAAGGGATTTCAGGACGCCTTCAACCAGTTCGCCGCCGACTGCGCGAAGAATCCGACCTGCCCGCTGGGCACTGACCCGGCCAAAGCCGTCGACGTCTATCACCAGCTGGTCGACCCGCTGGTCGACCCGAACAACGAAATGATCGGCCGACCGGCACCCACCGAGGACCCCCGCGGCCTGAGCTACCCCGACGCCATCACGGGCACCACCATGGCGCTCTACTCCCCCGGCCTCTGGCAGCACCTGACCGACGGCCTCACCGAACTAACCGACCACCGCGGCGACACCCTGCTCTCCCTGGCCGACACCTACTGGCAGCGCGACCCGAGCGGCCACTACACCAACTCCACCGACGCCCAATGGGCGATCAGCTGCGTGGACCAGCCGCCGATCACAAACCGCGCCACGGTCATTGACGAAGACCGCCGCTCCCGCGAAATAGCCCCGTTCGAAAGCTACGGGCACTTCACCGGCGACGCCCCGCTGGACACCTGCGCGTTCTGGCCCGTGCCACCCACTAGCAAACCGCACACCGTCTCCGCGCCCGGCCTGGCGCCCACCCTGGTGGTGTCGACCACCCACGACCCGGCGACGCCCTACCAGGCCGGGGTGGATCTGGCCACTCAGCTGCACGGATCATTGCTGACCTTCGATGGAACCCAGCACACCATCGTCTTCCAGGGCGACCACTGCATCGACGACTACGCCACGACCTACCTGATCGCCGGCGACGCACCGCCCAGCGGCGCGACCTGCAGCTAGAGCCCGAATCGCTGTCGACGCTTGCCTCGCCCGACGTGAGTCTGGCGGGTCCGGCCGCCGCTTTCGGCCGCTGGCGGCGCCGGCGAAGCGCCGATCCGGCTCAAATCCCATGTGCCAGAATGCAAACAGAATAGGCGCCCGCGGCACCGCGCGAAATGCCGCGGCCACCCGCTCACTGGACACATGCCCCGTCTGCTGCAGCCCGTCAGCCAACTCATCCCGCAGGTGCTGCCAATCCCTGCGCGCGTCGCCCACAGCCGCCAGCGTCTCGACGATCGCACCCAACGACATCCCCGACCCGGTCAGCCAGCGCATACGCAGGACCCGCGCGAGATGGTCAAGCCCATAGTCGCGCGTTGCCCCCCGCAACGGCGGCACGGGCAGCAACCCGACATGGTGGTAGTGGCGCACGGCGCGAACAGTCGTCCCGGCCAGATCCGCGAGTTCCTTGACCCTCATACATCCATGGTGAAATGTGACTTAACGTCACGGTCAACTACCGGCGTCTCACACGATGGAACCCGGCCCGGCAGCAGCCAGGGCTGACTGATAGAAGGGGTGGCCTGGTCGTCGACACAGACAACGGTGGTCAGGGTTGTTTGCTGTTTTCTAGAGCCTGCCAGTGTTGTTGAAGCAGCGGGATGAACTCTGATGCCCGCTCTTCCGGGAAGAAGAGGCGCGCGTCGGGAATTGTCGCGAGTTGGGAGCCGGGAATGAGCTCGGCCAGTCGGTGCGCCCATTTGATGTTGAAGAACATGTCGCCGGTGCCCCACACGATGAGGGTGGGCGCACTCAGTTGGGCTAGCCCGGATCTGACCGCGGTCAGGTCAGCGGAGTTGATGGATGCCAGCAGGCGCGCGAATGCTCGAGCCGTCTGGCGTGTTCCGAAGACAGGACGCCAGTAGCCGTCGAGGACTTCAGGCGGAAGCCGCCGAAGATGCTGATAGCCCGTCGCATACGCCGCTCGCGCTCGACGCGGATTTCTGAGCGCGCGCGGGGCCATGACTTCGAGGAGGCGCAGGCGTGCTGCCAGGGCAAAGGGTTTCACTTGCCACGGTGGCGCGTTGCCCTCGGTATCGCAGTTCGTCAAGGTCAGCGTTGCGAGTCGGTCGCCCAGGCGCACTGCGGCTATCTGGGCGACCGCGCCGCCGGTGTCGTTAGCGACGAGATCAATCCGATCGAGGTCCAGATGGTCGCACAACTCGAGGACGCGCTGCGCGAGGCCCGTCAATGACACATCAGCGTCGACGGCAGCCGGCGGTGTCTGCCCATGTCCGGGCAAGTCAACCGCGATGCAGCGTCGCTGCGGTGAGGCCACCGCCGAAATGACGTGGCGCCACAGCAGGCTGTTTGTGATGATGCCGTGGACGAATACCGCTGGGCGGCCAGCACCGACATCGAGGTAGCTCACTGGAGCTGATGCTGTCGTGGCGTGCTGGCGATGAGTTTCTAGGGCGGCGATGTCCATGCGCAATGACCCCTCCCCTTTGTTAAATACTCTAGGATTGTCAGATACTGCGGGTATGTGCCCTACTGGCCGACTATTCTCTTGGCTGTGGACGCTGTCAAGAGTCGCCGTGAGCAATACGCGGCGCAGACCCGGCAAGCGGTGTTGGACGCGGCCGAGGCGGCCTTCGCCGAGCGTGGCTTCACGGCAACCTCGATCACCGATATCGCCGAGGCGGCGCGCGTCACCAAAGGCGCTGTCTATCACCACTTTCCGGACAAACGCGCGCTATTTGAGGCGGTGCTCAACCGCTGCGACGAGACGGCGCAGCGCAATGTCTTCGACGCCGTCGCGAAACATCCCGATGATCTCTGGGGTGGTGTTCTGGCCGCGCTCGACGCCACGCTCGATGCGTGTGCCGATCCGGTCATCGGCCGACTGATCTATCTCGAAGGCCCGATCGCCCTGGGCTGGACGCGGTGGCGCGAATGCGAAGACGAATACACCTACGGCAACATCCGACGTTTGCTCGACAGTGCCATCCAGGCAGGAATCTACCGCCGCGACATCCCCGTCGACGCCATGGCACAAGTCATGACCGGCATGATCACGCACGCTGGCGTAGCCCTCGCCGAAGCGCCCCCAAGGAAAAGAAAAAACCTGCGCCGCGATCTCCACAAGGCAATACAGCACCTGCTAGAGGCGGTAAGGTCGAGCCCCCAGTAACCCACGATGCAAATTCACCAAGGTCGCTGTACCGTAGGAGATTTCACTATCACACATACCGATAGCTAACCGGCTCCCGTCGTTACGCGCTGGCACAGTAACAATATTGAGAATCGAGACCGCGCTGCGGAGGTCCAGCTGTTCTCACTTTCATGTCATTAATGACATCCCGATGAATTGAAATTGAGACGATGACACCGAATTTTTGAACCGGCCGGAACCCCGCTCACCTCGCCATGTTGGCGAATCGCGACAAGTGCAGCTGGTGTGCCACAGTGACGGTCTTGGTCGGGCCGTTGCGATGTTTGGCGAGAATGAAATCCGCCTCTCCCCCGCGCGGATCGTCGCGATCGAACGCGTCGGGCCGGTGCAGCAGGATCACAACGTCGGCGTCCTGTTCCAAACTTCCCGACTCGCGAAGGTCGGCCAGCATCGGCTTCTTGTCGGTGCGCTGCTCGGGACCGCGGTTGAGCTGGCTGATCGCGACCACCGGCACCTCGAGCTCCTTTGCCAAAAGCTTGAGATGGCGGGAGAATTCGGACACTTCCACCTGACGCGACTCGTACTTCTTGCCCGACGTCATCAACTGCATGTAGTCGACCACGATGAGTCTCAGGTCCGCCTTCTGCCGGAGCCGGCGCGCCTTGGCGCGGATCTCCATCATGGTCAGGTTGGGCGAGTCGTCGATATACAGTGGCGCCTCACTGATTTCGCTCATCCGGCGCGCGAGCCGTGTCCAATCGTCGTCGCTCATGCGGCCCGAACGCATATCGGACAGCTTGATTTTCGCCTCCGCCGAGAGCAGACGCATCACGATCTCGGACTTGCTCATCTCCAGCGAAAAGATGACGCTTCCCAGGCGGTGCTTGATCGAGCAAGACCGCATGAAGTCGAGCCCGAGCGTGGAGTTGTGCGTGGGCACCATTCCGCGGCCGGCCAAATACAGTCGCCCGCCGTTGTCCACCTGCACGCAACGCACCGGCACGCTGTCGACCCGGCGCACCGCCTGGATCTGTAGCACCGGCGCCATCAGCGCCGTGGTCGCCGCGCTCCTGACATGGTGCCCGGTCAAGCCAGCCGGGGCGATCGCGTCCCAACCGCTCCGCAACTGAGCCGACGTCCGGATGCCCCGAGTCGTCGGCCATTGGTGGGCGGCGTCGGCGACAATCACCGTGCCGTCGGAGAATTCAATCCGGTAGCACGGATGCCCGAGCAAGACATCGGTAGCGGCCAGCACCCGCGTCGGCCGCCCGTCGGCGTCCAGCAACTGGTCGCCGACCGCGACGTCGCCCATCGTCGTCCAGCCCGCTGGCGTCGGGAGCTGGGTATCCAGTGCCAACGCTTTCCCCACGCCCGGGCGGGCCGCCACGATGATCATCTGCCCGGGGTGCAGCCCATTGGTCACCTCGTCAAGCTCGGTGAAACCCGTCGGCACTCCACGGGAGAGGCCGCCGCTGGAAGCGATGGCGTCGATCTCGTCCATCGTCGGCTGCAGGAGGTCCTCCAGCGGAACGAAGTCCTCGGAAAGGCGGCGTTCGGCGACGTCGTAGATCTCCGCCTGCGCGCGGTCGACCACCTCGGCCACGTCGGCACCTTCGGCGCCCGCGTAGCCGTACTGCACGACCCTGGTGCCGGCCTCCACGAGCCGGCGCAGCAGCGCCTTCTCGGCGACGATGCTCGCGTAGTAGCCGGCATTGGCGGCCGTGGGCACCGTCGAGATCAAGGTATGCAGATACGGCGCGCCGCCGATGCGGCGCAGCAGGCCGCGGCGGTCCAGTTCCGCGGCTACGGTCACCGCGTCGGCCGGTTCCCCCCGCCCGTAGAGGTCCAGGATGGCGTCATAGACGTTCTGATGCGCCGGGCGGTAGAAGTCGCCGGGGCGCAGCCGCTCCAGCACATCGGCGATGGCGTCCTTGCTCAGCAGCATCCCGCCGAGCACCGATTGCTCGGCGGCCAGGTCCTGTGGCGGCTGGCGACCGAACTCCTCTGTCGCGGGCGAGGCATCCATCCCAGGCGCGAGATCGTCCACGACCGCCACGGACCCTCACCTCCCTGATACGCGTAGCCGAACATACATTCGATAGCCGATATTCAGAGCGTAAGTCAAGGCGCCGACATCCCAGGACCCACAGCACCCATATCGCACGGCGCCGGGAAGACGGTAAACGTTGCTGGCAAGCCGATGAAAGGGCCGTTGTTCATAACGCTGTGCATCGTGTGTGCATATCCGTCGACACCTGTGTTGAGCGGGCTGTGGAGAACCTGTGGATTAGATCGAGCCACCGAGATATCACTGCTGATAAAAGCAGTACAACCCGCCGGGTTTGGTGTGGACAAGAATCCCTACGGCGTGTCGGGCCAGGTTACTGCGCCGGGCGTGTTGGTTTTCGGCCGGATTTTCGCCGCGTTACGAGGCGGTTAAGCCGGCGCCGTGGCGACCCCACCGAAATTGTTCGCCAGATGGACCGGTGGTGACTTGGCCGACGGAGCCGCCGGCCGCGGTCATCGCGCGACTCAGTGCGATGGCGGGCGGCGACGGACGGCCGCGCGTCGGAAGCAAACGCTGAGGAGTTAGCTATCCGCGACGACGTCGAGTGCAACCTCGACATCGATCTCGGGATGCAGGTGCACCGAGACCCGGTGCGCGCCGACAGCCTTGATGTGCGTCTTGGGCAGCCGAACGATCCGCCGGTCGAGGTTCGGCCCCCCGGCCTTCTTGATGGCCGCGACGACATCGCCGGCGGTCACGGAGCCGAACAACTTGCCCGAATCGGCCGCGGCCTTCACCGGAAGCGAGACCATGCCGAGCGACTCGATCGCCGCCTTGAGTTCGTTGGCGTGCTCGAGGTTGCGCACCGTCTTGGTTTCCCGGGCGCGGCGAATCTCGTCGGCCTGTTTCTGCGATCCGCGGGTGGCGGCGATCGCCAGGCCGCGTGGCAGCAGGAAGTTGCGGCCGTACCCGTCCTTGACCTCGACGGTGTCGCCGACGGAGCCGAGGTGGTCGACGTCGGCCGTCAGAATCAGCTTCATTTCTAGGTACTTTCGGTTGGCTTTACCTGTGAGAACGGGTCGGCTAGCGCGCCGAGGACGTGAAGGGCAGCAGTGCCACCTCGCGGGCGTTCTTCACGGCGAGCGCGATGTCGCGTTGGTGCTGCACGCAGTTGCCGGTCACGCGGCGCGCCCTGATTTTTCCCCGCTCACTGATGTAGGTGCGTAGCAACGTGGTGTCCTTGTAGTCGATCGCTTGCCCCTTCTTCGCGCAGAAGACGCATTTCCGCGCCTTGACCGGCTTTTCCGGAGCCGGGCGCCGCTTGTTGGACTTGGCCATGTGAGTCTTTCTTTCCGTCTCTTACTTGTCTGCAGTTTTCGCGGTCAAAACGGTGGTTCGTCGTCGCCGCCGCCGAACGACCCCGACGCCGGAGCACTCCCCCACGGGTCGTCGGCCGCTCCGCCGCTGCCCTGCGCCGGTGCCGGTGCCGGCGCTGGTGCCGAGCGGGAACCGCCGCCCGCGCCGAAGCCACCGCCCCCGCCGCCGCTGCGGCTGGCCTTGTTGACCTTGGCCGTGGCGTAGCGCAGCGACGGCCCGATCTCGTCGACCTCGACCTCGACGACGGTGCGCTTCTCGCCTTCACGGGTCTCGAAGGACCGCTGCTTGAGCCGCCCCGTGACGATCACCCTGGCGCCTCGCGTGAGGCTCTCCGCGACGTTCTCGGCGGCCTCACGCCAGATGTTGCACCGCAGGAACAGCGCCTCGCCGTCCTTCCATTCCCCGGTCTGCCGGTCATAGATCCGGGGCGTCGACGCGACGGTGAAGTTGGCCACGGCGGCACCGGAGGGAGTGAACCGCAGTTCGGGGTCGGCGGTCAGGTTTCCGACAACGGTGATAGTGGTGTCACCAGCCACAATGTCCTCCTTGTTCCGTCCTGGTTCTCGCCCTGGTTCGCGCCGCGCGATGGTGGATGGTCATGGGTATGTCTCGCCGATTCAAGCCGAGATTGAACAAGCTTAAGCAGCCGATCCGACACGCGTCAGTCAGTGCTTGTCGGTGCGCATCACCTTGGTGCGCAGCACGGACTCGTTGAGGCTGAGCTGGCGGTCGAGCTCGGATACCGTCGCCGGCTCGGCCTTCAGGTCGACGACGACGTAGATGCCTTCGGCATGCTTGGCGATCTCGTAGGCCAACCGGCGCTTGCCCCAGATGTCGATCTTCTCGACGGTTCCGCCGTCCTTGCGCACGACGTTGAGGAAAGTCTCCAACGACGGGGCAACGGTGCGTTCGTCGAGCGTGGGGTCGAGAATGACCATAATTTCGTATGGACGCATGGAAACCTCACCACCTCCTCTGGTCTCAAGCGGCCACGGTCGGTCCGCGGCAGGAGGGTCGCCTGCGTCGGCAACCGCACCAGGCTACCGGACGCCGGGCTTCGCCGAGAAATCCGGCGTCACTTGCGGGCTCGGTGATATTCGGCGGCCCGGGCCTTGGTCGCCGCATCGGCCTTGGCCAGCGAGCCGGAGTCGAACGGCGGGTGCGGGTCGTATTCGATGAGCAGTTGGGCGGCCTGCGCGGCCTCGCGATCGACCAACAGCTCGACGAGCCGCAAGGCCATGTCGATTCCGCTGGACACTCCTGCGGCGGTAATGATCCGCCGCGGGAGATGCTCGACGACACGCTCCGGGAGGTAGCGCGCGCCGAGTTCGTTGAGGATGTCCGCAGCCCCGAAGTGCGTCGCCGCGGTGAGTCCGTCGAGCAGGCCCGCGGCGGCGAGCAGCAGCGAGCCGGTACATACCGACGTGGTGAACGTCGTGTGCGGGTGTACCGATTGCAGCCAGCCGCGAAGCACTTCGTCGTGAAGCAGTTGACGGGTTCCGATGCCCCCGGGCATGACCACCACATCCGGAGCCTCGACCTCGTGGAAGGCCGCGTCGCAGCTGATACCCAGCATCCCGTTCTCCGTGCGCACCTCACCGCGGCGGTGTCCTAGAAACACGACGTCGAACGAGGGAATGCGTTGCAGCACTTCGTAAGGCCCCACAGCGTCGAGCGCGGTGAAGCGGGGAAACAACGGGATTGCGACCAGCATCACGCGTGCGCTTCAACGGTTTCTTCGGCGTCCGTCGCAATCGGCGGCGCGGGCGGCCGTCGCACGCCGGACGGGCGCAGCCGCTCCGGAAGCCAACCGGGCGGGGCATCATGGGCGCGGTCGAAGGGGCCGCCAGCCGGATCGTCCACCCGTCCCTCCCACCGCACGAGGTCCTCGTTCGGCCGGTAGATCTGCCGAATCACCAACGCGCACAGCGCCGCGACCGCGACGTCACGGAGCAAGACCATGGTGGTGAAGAACTCCGCGGGAAGTCCACGGTTCGGATTGCCGTACAGGTAGTACATCCGCGGGATCCAGACCAGCGCGTCGATGGTCATCCACGCCAACAGTATTCGCCGGTGCGGCAGGGCCAGCACCGCCAGCGGCACCAGCCACAGCGAAAACTGCGGGCTCCACACCTTGTTGGTCAGCAGAAAGGCCGCAACCACCAGAAACGCCAACTGCGCCAACCGCGGTCGCTGAGGAGCGCTGAGCGCCACATAACCGATTGCCGCACAGCACAGTACGAAACATACGGCCACCACCGTGTTGAGCACCGTGGGCGGCTGCCAGAACCCCAGATGGCTATCGAAACCGCGCCAGCCGGTGAATGTCTTCACGACGTTGTACAACGAGTCCATGTCGTCTCCGCGGCGGGTGTTGAGCCGGAAAAACTCCGACCAGCCCCGCGGAAAGAGCACCAGCACAGGCAAATTCACCAACAACCAGGTGGCGGCGGCCGCTCCCGCGGTGCGGCCCACGGCACGGAGGCGCCCAGTCCTGATGCCCAACACCAACATCGGGCCGAGAAACAACAGCGGATACAGCTTGGCCGCGGCGCCCAAACCGATCAGCACACCGGCCAATCCCGGTCTGCGTCGCGCCCACGCGAGCAGCCCACCCATCGCGAATGCCGTTGCCAGAGAATCGAAATTGGTGAAAATCTGGAAGATCACCAGCGGTGACACGGCCACCAGGGCGGCGTCCCATATGCGGCGGCCCGACAGGCCCGCGGTGGCCCAGACCGTCCCCAGCCACGCCAACGCCAGCCCGAATGCCGCAACGTCGAAGAAGATCACCACCTCGGCGACCACCGGTAGCGGGGCCACCTTGCTCACCGCGGTGTAGGTCTTGGCCAGCGCCATCGACACGTACTGATAGATCCCGGTCAGCACCGGATACTCCATGTACCGCACCGCGGGCCGGCCATCGTAGCGGGTCTGCGGTGCGCCACTCCCGTCGGTCTCGATCCAGCTCGACTTGTACGGAAACTTGCCCTGGCTCAACAATTCCGCGCCGTAGAGGGGCACCGTGTCCGAATAACACAGCTCGTAGTAGGCGCGCTGATTTTCCCAATTGGCGACGCGCTGATCGCCCGTGCCCGCCCCGGTGCTTTGGAGGCAGGCCGCCTTCGTCGACCAGCCGAGCGCCAAAAACACCAGCGCCATCACGAACATGACCCGCACCGGAGTCATCACCCGAGTGCGGCCGATCAGCGCGTGCCGCCCGACCGGTCCGCCCACGACCTCCGCCAGGGCCGCACCCAGGAAATCCGTGCGGCTCGGGCAATCGCGATTGCCGGCGCACCGCAGATCGGCTGCCAGGGGCTGCGGCGAAATGGTGGCGCTCCGCTGCCGGGCGCCCGTCACGGCGGTGGCGACGGAGCCTGCGGGCCGCCCGGCGGAACGCCGGGTAGCTGCGGTCCGCCCGGCTGGGGGTAGCCCGGTTGTATTCCGCCCGGCTGATTGCCGCCCGGCGCCGGTGCGTTAGGGATGGTCGTCGGCGGGCCGACCGGGATGGTGATGCCCGGCGCCACCTCGATGGTGGGCTGGATGACGGTCTCCGACGGCGCCTTGGGCGGCGGCGGCGGCGCGGCGGGCACACCCGCGTAGCCGCCGATCGAGGCCGGCTTCGGGAAGCTTTCATTGGAGGCGCCTTTCAGGGCACCGTCCATGGTGGATTTCCAGATGTCCGACGGTAGACCGGAACCGTAAACCTCTGCGCCGGAAGCCGTTACCAGCGGCACGTTGTCCTGGACCGTGCCCACCCAGACGGCCGTCGACAACGACGGCGTGTATCCCACCATCCAGGCGTCCTTGTTGGCCGACGTGTCGCCGAGCTGAACCGTCCCCGTCTTGGCCGCCGACGGCCGCCCGCCTGCCAGATTGTGGCCGCGCGAATAGCCGGCGATCGGCTCCATCGCGGCCGTGACGTTGTCCGCGACGCCCTTGTCGATGCGATTCTCGCCGCCATTGGCGTTATTGTCCGTGTTGCCGGCGTCGAAAAGCACCTGACCTTCGGCGTTGACGACCTTCTGCACCAGATGCGGCCGGTGGTAGATTCCGGACGCGGCCAGCGTGGCGTACGCCGACGCCATGTCGACCGGCCGAGTTTGGTACTGGCCCAACACAATCCCGTTGTTGGGCGGCCCGCCCTTGCCATCCTCGGACAGCGTGTGCGGAACGCCCGGAAAGCTGGTCGCGATACCCGCTTGGTGCGCGGCATCCGCGACGGCCTGTGGTCCGCCCTTCAGCTTGAGCATCAACCGGTAGTAGGCGGTGTTCAGCGAAAGCTTCAGCGCCTCTGCGATATTGCAGGTGCCGCAGCTCTCGCCGTCGACGTTGGTGATTTTGATGCCGTCGACGGTGAGCGGAGAGCTGTCCACCTGGTAACCCAAGCCGATGCCCTGTTGCAGCGCAGCCACGAGCGCGAAAACCTTGAACGAGGAGCCGGTCTGCAGCCCGGCCTGCGCGAAGTCGAAACCGTTGGCGTCCGCCCCGCCGTAATAGGCCCGCACCGCTCCGTTGTGTGGATCGATCGAAACCACCGCGGACCGCATGTCGGGACTCTGCCCGTCGAGATATTTCGACACCGCCTTCTCCGCAGCCTGCTGTGCCTTCGGATCGATAGTCGTGGTGATCTGCAAACCCTGGGTATTCAACGTCTGCTCGTCGATATTGAACAGCTCCATCAACTCTTTGGTCACCTGCCGCTCGATCAACCCGTTGGGGCCCGTGGTCTGGTTCTGCGCACGGGCCTGATCGGGTGGCAGGGTTGCCGGGAATACCTGTGCCGCACGATCACTTGGCGACAGGGCCTTGGTTTGCACCATCCCGTCGAGGACCCAGTTCCACCGCTCCACGGCGCCCTTGGGATCGACAGCCGGGTCAAGCGAGGACGGCCGCCGAATGAGCGCCGCCAGCAGCGCACCCTCCGAGACGGTGAGCTGGTCGACCGGCTTGTCGAAATAGGCCTTGGCGGCAGCCGAGATCCCGTACGCCCCACGGCCGAAGTAGATGATGTTCAGATACGCCTGCAGGACATCGTCTTTGGACCACTCCCCCGACATCTTGGTGGCGATGACCAATTCCTTGGCCTTGCGCATCAGTCCACTTAACCCGTGTTGTGCCGAGCCGACCAGCGCGTTCTTGACGTACTGCTGGGTGATGGTCGACCCTCCCTGCAGATCGCCGCCGCCGAACAGGTCGTTATTCACCGCCCGCGCGAAGCCACTGAACGAAAAGCCGGGATTGGTATAGAAATTGCGGTCTTCTGCGGCGATTACCGCCTGACGGACGTGCACGGGGACCTGGTTGAGGTTGACGTCGACCCGATTGCCTTCCGGCGGAACGATTTTAGCGATCTGTGAACCATCGCCGGCCAGGATCGTCGAGACCTGGTTGGTCCGAATGTTGCCCGGCTTCGGGACGTCGACGATGAAGTACGCCATGGTGAAGGTGACTATCGGCAGGAGCACCAACACCGCCATGGTGAGGTAGGCCGCTCGTCGCACCCACAACCAGTTGATGTGGTCGGCCCACCGCCACTCGATCCCGCGCCTGGGAACTCCACCGCCCGATCCCCCCGGGCCGCCGGGCCGCCCGGATGGCGGCGGAGGCCCATCCGGGGGTGGGGACCCGTAGATCGATCCGCCGCCCCGCGGAGAGCGTGCCGCACGACTGTCCAGTGCCGCCTTGACCTCGTCGAGAGGGTCTGGCTGCAGGCGAGTCGACGGCGGACTGTCCAAAGCCGCCTTGACTTCCTCGATGGGGTCCGAAACACGGGATGACCGGTTGTCGACGACCGGCGGGAGGATCGTGGTCATCCGGTCGTCGGGCGGAACCGGGTGGCGGCGACCGGGTCCCGCGGGCGCGGCTCGCCGGTTCGGCACCGGGCTGTCGGGGCCGCCCGGGCGGTCGGGGCTCGCGTGCCGGCCCACGCGCTCGGTCGCGGGTTCCTTCGCGTCACCGATCGACCGATCGTGGCGTCCTTCGTTGTCCACTGTTATTCGGTGGCCGTCCGGGCACCGTCGCGCGCCGTGCGGGTGCCCCGGGGAGGCGGTGCCGGGCGCGCGGCGCCCATCACATAGGACTTCACCAGGTGATTCCAGCTGCAGGTACGGCACACCTCGACCACGTGGACGGAGAACTCCTCGAAACGGGCCGCCAACATCACCAACTCTTCGGCAGTGCGAGCCGAGCCCGATACCGCACCCAGATGGTCGCCGAACACCCACGACACCAAGGTGAGTTGCTCCTTCCGGCAGATCGGGCACATCACACGGCTCTGTTTTCCATGAAACTTCGCGGCGCGCAGCAGGTAGGGGTTGGCGTCGCAGACGTCGGACACCCCGGTGCGGCCGGAGTACACCTCGGCGAGCAATGAACGCCGCCGGAGGGCGTAATCCACCACCTGTCGCTGCAGTCGCACGCTGACCAGAGTACGTGGCCGAGCGCACCGTGGACACGCAACCGAGGCTGTTGCCGCCCAGACTCCGGCGACCGGCGATCACATCAGGTGCCGACCTCACGACCGGGATCTACGATCGTCCGCGTACCGAAATTGCGCGGGGCCCACCACCCGGTCCGAGTGCACAACGGTGGTTCCGCGCCGACGAGCCGTCAGCGGTGGGTCATCGTCTTCGCTGGTGAGGATGCCGTCGAGCCAGCCAATCCGGCCTCGCGCGGGCCGGGTGGCCCGCCCGACGCTGTGACAAATAGCGCACCAACACCAGGTTGTGTTGTGGCGAATATATCGAAACGATACGATGACGCGAGGCGTCGGACCGTTCTAACCGACCATGCAAAGGGGGTGGGTCGATGCTGGAGCTCGCCATCCTCGGTCTCCTGATCGAATCGCCGATGCATGGCTACGAGCTGCGTAAGCGGCTGACCGGTTTACTCGGTGCGTTTCGGGCGTTCTCCTATGGATCGCTCTACCCGGCCCTGCGGCGCATGCAGGCCGAAGGGTTGATTGCCGAGAACGCCGCCCCGGCCGGCACGCCGGTCCGGCGGGCCCGGCGCGTTTACCAGCTGACCGACGAGGGCCGCCGGCGCTTCGGGGAGCTGGTGGCCGACACCGGTCCCCACAATTACACCGATGACGGCTTCGGGGTACACCTGGCGTTCTTCAACCGGACTCCGGCAGAGGCGCGGATGCGCATTCTGGAAGGGCGCCGCCGCCAGGTCGAGGAACGGCGGGAAGGTCTGCGCGAA
>NZ_JAFBAT010000089.1 GCF_019247615.1 Mycobacterium sp.
GGACGGCCACGGGTCCGGGCGGTGCCGCACGCGATGGCCGCACGCCGGGCGGAACGATAGCAAAGTGCCTGTCCTGCAATAGGTTACGAACGGACGGTGATAGCGGGAACTGCGCGGGCGCCGACCTTGCTCGCTTCACGATCCCGGTGGTGGCTAGCCTGCCAGGTATGGTTCCGTCGCCTGCCGCGCTCACCGCTCACGAGTTGGAATTGCGAGAGCAGGTTCGGTCGTTCCTCACCGAGACGCTGCCCTGGGGAACATTTGAACCTGGCCTCGGGATGGGCGCGGAGGTCGACCGGAACTTCTCCGCCTCGCTGGCGCAGCGTGGCTGGATCGGCATGGCTGTGCCCGCGCGCTATGGCGGCCGCGACGCCACCGCCGTCGACCGGTTCGTCGTGGTCGAAGAGCTGCTGCGCTGGGGCGCCCCGGTAGGTCATCACTGGGTGGCCGACCGACAGATCGCACCGGTGCTCCTGCGTTATGGCACCGAGCAACAGAAACGTTGGCTGTTGCCGCGAATCTGCCGGGGCGAGCTGTGTTTCTGTATTGGCATGAGCGAGCCAGAAGCCGGAAGCGACCTCGCGTCGGTGCGGACACGCGGGGTACGTGACGGCGACGGCTGGCGAGTCTCAGGCGTCAAGGTTTGGACGAGCAACGCCATGCGAGCCGACTTCATGATCGCGCTGTGCCGCACCGGGGAGGGCGCGCGGCACCAAGGGCTGAGTCGATTCCTGATCGATATGCGCAGCCCCGGTGTCACGGTCAAGCCCATCCCCTTCCTGAACGGCAGTGTCGACCACTTCGCCGAGGTCGTCCTCGACGGCGTCCCCGTGTCCGACGAGATGGTGATCGGTGAAATCGGGCAGGGCTGGGCACAGAACGCCAACGAATTGGCCTTCGAGCGCAGCGGGCCGGATCGGTGGATCTCGACGTTCCTGCTGGTTCAGGAATTCATTCGCGAGTGCCCGGATCTGGCCGCGAGCCGCGCAGGCAGCCGACTGATCGCCGAACTCGCCATGCAATATTGGGTGCTGCGCCGGCTTTCGCTGGCCGTGGCCAGGGCCATCGACGCCGGCAACACACCCGGCCCCGAGGCCGCACTCATCAAGGAGATGGGCACCCGGTTCGAACAGGATGTCGTGAACGCGCTGCGGGAGTTGTTGGACCGTGAGCTCCTGTGCGGCCCGGAACCCCCGCCATCGTTGTTCGAACGGTTGCTACGCCGCGCCGTGCTGGAGGCGCCGTCGTTCACCATCCGCGGCGGGACCAATGAGGTACTACGGTCCGTCGCAGTCAAGGGTTTGTGATGAGTGACGACGACGAACTGTATGCTGCCGCGACCAAACTGTTTGCGGCGCATAGCCGGTGGGAGGACGTCGGCCAAGCGGAAGCCGCCGGTTGGGCTCCGCGACTATGGGAAGCGTTGCGGCACAGCGGCTTCAGCGACGTCCCCGTCCCCGAAGAGCTCGGCGGAGCGGGCGGGTGCGTCGCCGATGCGATCCAGCTGCTGCGTGCCGCGGGAGCACACGCGGCGCCGGTGCCCCTGGCCGAGGCCGGACTGGTGGGCGGGTGGATGTTGGCCTCCGCGGGTATCGCGCTTCCGGACGGCGTTCGGACGGTAGTCCCTCCCGGCGCGATGCTCCGTCTCGACGGTGACCGCCTGTTCGGGACGGCGCCGGCCGTGCCATGGGGCCGCCGAGCCGAACATGTCGTCGGCCTGGTCGACGGCATCGTGGTGCTCGCGCCCGGACCGGCCGCACAATCGGGCGGCCCGGCCGTCAGCCGCGCCGGCAACCTCGCCGATGAGCCCCGCGACACCGTCCATTTCGATGGCGTGCCCGTGACCGCATCCGCCGACGGCCCGGAATCGCTCACCGCGGACGGGGTCTGGGAGCGCACCGCGCTGGGGCGTGTCGCGTTGATGGCCGGCGCGATAAGCGCCGTCGCGGCAATGACGTTGCGCTACAGCGAGCAACGCGAGCAGTTCGGGCGTCCCATCGGCCGCTTCCAGGCCGTGCAGGCCCACTTGGTCACCATCCACCAACAGGCCGCCGTCGTCGAATCGGCTCTCGAAGGTGCGGTCGCGGCGGTCGAACTTGGCCGAGGAGGCTTCGAAATCGCTTGCGCGAAAATGCTTTCCGACCATGCGGCTCGACTGGTGACGGCGGCCGCGCATCAGACGCACGGCGCCATCGGCATGACGAAGGAGTACCCCTTGCACTATCTGACCCGTCGACTCTGGGCGTGGCGAGACGAAGCCGGCGGCCATCATCGCTGGGCCGACCGGCTTGGGGCGGCCTTGGTGGCTTGCGGCCCCGACGCCCTCTATCCAGCGATCCAGTCCGGATCGGAGGTGGTGCAGTGAACCGATTGCAGCGCGACCACGGGGTCACGCTGGCCTATGAGGTGCACAACCCGCAGGCGAACGGCGTCCCGCTGCTGCTGACGCACGGCTTCGGCGCGACCGCCGGCATGTGGTCACCCAACATCGACGCGTTGAGTGTCGACCGGCCGGTGATCGTCTGGGACCAACGCGGTCACGGCAGCAGCGACGCGC
>NZ_JAFBAT010000098.1 GCF_019247615.1 Mycobacterium sp.
GCCCCGCAGCGTGGTGCCGATGACCCGCGCCCGCTTGACCAACAGCTTGCCGATGTTGAGCTCGCCCTTCACACCGCCCTGCATGCCGATGATGACGAGCTGCCCGTCGGTCGCCAGCGCATCGATGTTGCGGTCCAGATAGGAGGCCCCCATGATGTCGAAAATCACGTCGGCGCCGCCCGCGCCGTCGGTCTCCTCGCGCAGCCGCGCGACGAAGTCCTCTTCGCGATAGTTGATGGTGATTTCGGCGCCCAACTCGCGGCAGAATTCCAGCTTGCCTGCCGACCCGGCGGTGACGGCCACCCGGGCGCCAAGCGCCCGCGCGACCTGGATGGCATGGGTGCCGATGCCGCTGGCGCCCCCGTGCATCAGAAGCAGCTGACCCTCGCGCAGGCGCGCGGTCATCACCAGGTTCGACCACACCGTGCAGGCCACTTCCGGTAACCCGGCGGCGTCGACAAGATCGACACCCTCAGGAATCGGCATCACCTGGCCGGCCGGAACGGCGACATACTCGGCGTATCCGCCGCCGGCCAACAAAGCGCAAACTCCTTGCCCCACAAACCATTCGGTAACACCGGAACCAGCTTCGGTGACCACCCCGGCCACCTCCATGCCGATAATGTCGCTGGCCCCCGGCGGCGGCGGGTACTTACCGGCCGCCTGCAACACGTCGGCGCGGTTGACGCCGGCCGCAGTCACCTTGATCAACACCTGACCTGGGCCGGCGGCCGCGTCGGGCACTTCCTGCCAGGACAGTTGCTCGGGCGATTTGGCGACGATCGCGCGCATGCCGGCGACGTTACTAGGCCCCGTTAGTCTTATCAGCGGTGGCGTGGCAGAGCGGCCTAATGCACTCGCCTTGAAAGCGAGAGACGGCTGAAACCGTCCGGGGGTTCAAATCCCTCCGCCACCGCCGCGCCGGCGTCTAATGAAGCGTCGGCGCATAGCGAAGCACCGCGCCGACGCCGTCGGCCGGCGAAATCCGTTCGTCGGTGCGCACCAGCGACGCCCCGACCGAAATCGCGAGCAGCGGCAGTGCCTCGTCCGCACGCACCGTCTTGTCGGGCGCGGCGCCCTGTTCCGACAGCACCTCGGCGTTCGGGGCGACCGTGGTCAACCTTTCGTCGGCGACCACGGTGGCATCGCCGATGTCGCCGATGATCAGCGTTTCTACCGCGCCCTGGCGCAGCGCCGAGCACACCGGGCCGAGCCCCTCGGCCGCCAGTCCGGAGTGCCGGCCGATCTCGGCGGTAAAGCGCTGCGCGACATTGTCTATCGCTCGCAACTGGCGCTTGAGGACTTCCTGCTCGATGGCGTGCTCGATCTCGCCGAAGTCGTGACCGCTGTGCCGCGCCCCAACCTCGAGCACCGCCGTGCGGTCCTGTAGCCGTTCCGGCAAGGTGGCCAGCAGGTCGGAGCGCGAGCGCACCTCGCCGACCACAAAGATCATCTCGATGCCCTTGTCGTCGACGAGTTCGCTGACGCGATCTGCTACGGCGCGCAGGTTTTTGCGGGCCGCCTCATCGGTGCGCAACTGCGGGTCGCCGTACCCCGCGGTCTCGGCTCCGCCGGCGTGGTGCACGGGAAAGCCACCGCCGTCGACGGTTTCGGAACGCAGGGTGCCGCCTGCATGGGTGGTGATGTCGGCGCCGCCGTGGTCGACGACCACCAGGACGTAGTCGGGGTGGTCAAAGCTCAGCTCGAGAATCGGCACCAGGTACGGCAATTCGGACACGCGAACGATGGTCGTCGCGGCGGGGCGGGCGAGGTGCTCGTTGATCACTACCCGCTCGGCACTCGCAATCACCGCGCGCCCGCTTCGCCCGACCGGCGGGCGCAGGTTCATCACCGCATCCTCGATGCCGTCGATGACCGCTGGGTCGGCGCCCTGCTTTTCGAGCTCTTCTTTCACCGAACGCCACTTCAGCTCGAGTTGGGCCTCGGCGTCATGGGTGTCATGCGAGTCGTCGAAATAGACGGAGGCGAACGGTCGGGGTGCGTCCAGCAGCTTACGGAAGCGTTCAGAATCCATGCCCTGTTGGTTGCCCCGACCGCGGGGGCACAAACCCCGTCGGGTGCCTAATAGCTGCGATCTCCCTCGCTGTCATCGAAGAAGTGCCATTCGCCGTCGTGCTCGACCTCCATGCGCCAACCGAGTTCGTTGCCCTCGACCGCGTCATCGGCGAACCACGCGTGTGCCTTGTCGGCGCTTTCGATGTCCTTGGTGGCGACGACTTCACCCTGGGGATTGAGCACTCGATATGTAGCCATGCGTGGCAGTGTTCCCGCCTGCGGGGCGCCTCAACCGATGGGAATCTCCGCGGCGATGGTGTCCATGAGGGCCGTGTACCGCTTGACCTCCGGATCCCGGCCGGGCTTGCCGCTGCTGATTAACCCTGCGGCCAGGGAGCGCTCGGGGTCGGCCCAGATCGCGATGTTAGCCAGGCCGAGGTTCCCGAATGCCGCCGGCGCGTTGCGTCCGAACGGTCCGAACCGCTTTGTTCCCAACATGTATCCGGTGCCCCAGCGAGCCGGTTGTAGGCCCACCGCGAAGTCCGGGCGCAGCCTGCGGCACTCCTGCACCGCCTGGTACATCCTTTCGGGACTGATGATCCGCACGCCGTCGAGTTCGCCGCCGCGCCGCCAGATCTCGGCGAAGCGGGACAGCTCGTTCGCGGTGGACACCGTGTTGGACGACGGGACCACGGTGGACAAAAACGCGGGCGTATTGGTGTACGGGATGATCTCGTGGACGGTACCGCCGATGGCCTTGCGGAATATCGCCGCGATCACCGGGGGGAGCGGCTTACCCGTGGCGTGGCTGGGCGCGACCAGCGGGATGTCCCGCTTGGCAACCCCGAAGTTGGTCCACCGGAAGCCCATCGGGTTGAGAATCTCCGTCGCCAGGATTTCTCGAATGTCCTTTCCGGTGGCGGCGTAAACGATCTCACGCATGAGCGGGCCCCAGGTGAGCGCGTGGTAGATGTGCACCAGCCCCGGACGGTACAGCGGGCGCAGCTTGCCGAGCTGTTCCTGCGCGTACTCGTGGTCGTCTGCCCGGCGGAGATCCGGCCTCGGTCCGGTCGGGAAGGGGACGCCCGCGCTGTGGGTCAACACGTGCCGGATCGTGGTGCGGTGCTTGCCGTGGCTGGTGTAGCTGGGGATGTACTCGCAGACGCGGTCATCAAGCGCGAAGTGACCCTGCTCCACGAGCATGTGCACGACGGTCGCGGTGATGCCCTTGGCCGCCGAGTAGACGCAGAACGGGGTGTCGGTGGTGACGGGGATCTTCTCTGCGTCGGGTGGGTCGGTGGGCGCGTTGCCCCAACCGTGACCGATCGCGCGGTTGAGCACCACGCGGCCGCGGTGCCGGATGCACAATTGGATCGCCGGCTGCAGGCCTGCCCGGTACCAGTGCCGCGCCGCCCGCCAGATGCGTTCGACGGCGGCGCGGTCGATCTCGCAGTGGTCCTCTTCGCCGGTCACCGTCACGGCGTCCAGGTCGGCCGGAACGCGGATCCGGCCGTCCGGGGTCATGTCCGCCACCCGTTACTCCCCGGTGAACTGCGGCGGGCGCTTGGCGAATGTCGCCGAGATGCCCTCGGTCAGGTCCTTCGACGGCAAGAAGGCCGCGTTCCAGGCGGCGACGTAGCGCAGGTTCTCGGAAACGGCCGAGGCGCGTTGCTGGTCCAAGACGTCCTTGACGCCGTAAACCGCCAGCGGGGGATTGGCGGCGATTTCGGCGGCGGCGGCGTGGGCGGCCGCGAGCGCCGCATCGGCGTCGGAGAAGACATCATTGACCAACCCGATCTTCTCCGCCCGGGCCGCGTCGATGTCCTTGCCCGTCAAGGCCAGCTCCCGCAGGTGGCCGTCGTTGAGAATGAGCGGCAGGCGCGCCAGGCTACCCATGTCGGCCACGATGGCGAGTCTGACTTCCCGCACCGAGAACTTGGCGTCGGCGCTCGCGTAGCGGATGTCCACCGCGGAAATGAGGTCGACTGCGCCGCCGATGCACCAACCGTGCACCGACGCGATGGTGGGGGTGCGGCAGTCGGCGACGGCGTTGATCGCCTTCTGCATCCGAAGCAGCTCGGCGTGGAAGTCGGTGCGGGGGCGGGCCGTCGCACCCTCGGCCATCAACGGAGCGAACATGCCGCCCATCGCGGGCAAATCAAGGCCATAGCTGAAATTCTTGCCGGATCCGGTGATGACGATTGCCCTGACGGCGCGGTCGGAATCGAGCGCCGCAAACACCTCCGGCATTTCCGACCAGAATGCGGGACCCATCGCATTGCCCTTGCCCGGGCCGACCAATGTCACCTGTGCGACGTGGTCCTTGGTGTCGATGGTGACCGATTCGTATGCTTCGCCCATATCGAGACCGTAGCGTGGCGAATATGCCACCCGATTTGCGACCCGGCCCGCATTCCCCACCCACCGACGAGCTGCGCAGCGCCGAGGACACCCTGGGTGTGTTGCAGCGAGTCCTGCACCCGATCGCCGCCGACGACATGACCAGGCAGACGCCGTGCAGCGAGTTCGACGTAACGGCGCTGACGGGGCATCTGCTGAAGTCGATCGCCGGTCTCGGTGGCATGGTGGGCGCGGAGCTCCCGGAGCGTGACGGAAGCGATTCGGTGGAGCGGCAGGTCCTCGCCGCGGCCCGGCCGGCCTTGGATGCCTGGCATCGCCACGGCCTGGACGGCACCGTGCCGTTCGGCAAGGGCGAGATGCCGGCCAAGGACGCGTGTGCCATCCTGTCGATCGAATTCCTGGTCCACGCTTGGGATTACGCCGTCGCGGTGGGGCACGAGGTCAACGCCCCCGAACCGCTGTCGGAATACGTATTGGGGCTGGCCCACAAGATCATCCGGCCGGAGGTTCGCGGCCCAGGCCGGTTCGACGACCCGGTCGACGTGTCCGACGACGCCGGCGCGCTCGAGAAGCTGGTCGCGTTCACCGGCCGCAACCCGGCCCGCTAGCCCACCCGCTCCAGATAGAAGTAGTAGTAGCGGCCCACCCCGTCCTGGAAGTCCAGGACGCCCTTGCCGTTCATGATGCCCATGACGGCGTCGTCGTCGATCACCTTGAAGTGATCGTGTACCGGTTGGCCGTCGTACACCATCGTGGCCGTCACCTCGCCGCGGAAGCCTTCCAGCCACAGGCTGGCCTCGCCCTTACCCATCGCCACATTGGAGAACCTGTTTCCCTCGGCGTCCACGCAGACCAGGGGCTGCACGTCGGTGGCGGATTTGAACGTCTTGCCGAACCAGCCGGCCTTGGCCAGTTGGCCGTTCATCCGATGGCCGGTGAGGAACTCACCGCCCTTCCACTCGCCGATCATTCCCTCGATGGTCGCGGGCGCCAGCGTCGCCCAGAATTCATCGAGTTCGGCCTCGCTGATGCGATCACGTTCCTTGAACTCGGTGAACCGCGCGCGGGCGACGTTCATGGCCTACTCCCCGGCTATGGCGCTGCTGATCCAGTCGCGGGCGAAAAGCAGCAGGGCGTCGTTCTCCTCCGGCGCGCCGATGGTGATCCGCACACCGTCGGTGCCGTACGGGCGGACCACAATGCGGGCGTCCGCGGCCCGCGCGACGAAGTCCGCTGTCCGGGTTCCCAATGGCAGCCACACGAAGTTGGCCTGCGACGGTGGGAGTGTGAATCCGGCATCCCGCAACGCGGTGCTCACCCGCGAGCGCTCGGCGACGACGGCGTCGGTGCGGGCGAGCAACTCGTCGGCCGCTTGCAGTGAGGCGATGGCGGCGGCCTGCGAGACACTGGTCACCGAAAACGGCACGAACACCTTGTCCAGCGCGGTGATCAATTCCGGGTGGCCCACCGCATAGCCGACGCGCAGGCCCGCCAGCCCGTATGCCTTCGAAAAGGTCCGCAGCACAACGACATTGCTGCGGGCGCGGGCCAGCTCCAAGCTGCCGGGCGCCATGCCGTCGCGGATGTATTCGACGTAGGCCTCGTCGATGGCGATCAGGATGTGGGGAGGCACCGCCTCGACGAAGCGGACCAGCGCATCCGGATCGACGACCGTGGACGTCGGGTTGTTGGGATTGCAGACGAAGATCAGCCTGGTGCGCTCGGTGATCGCGGCGAGCATCGCGTAGAGGTCATATGCGTGATCGGTCAACGGCACCTTGACGGCGGTCGCGCCGGCGACCCGAACCTGCGGGGGGTAGAGCTCGAAGCTGCGCCAGCCCATCACCACCTCGTCGCCGACCGAGGCGGCGACTTGAACGAGCTGCTGGCACAGACTGACCGAACCGCAACCGACGGCGACGTGTTCCGAAGCGAAATCATGTCCGAGGTGCTTCGCAAGCGCCGCCTTGAGCTCCACGCAGGCGCTGTCGGGGTAACGGTTGACGCTTTCGGTGGCCCGTTCAATGGTCGACCGGACGCTGGGCAGCGGCCCCAACACCGTTTCATTGCTTGCCAGCTTGGTGGAACCTGGGATGGTTTTGCCGGGGACATAGACCGGCAGTCCGACCAACTCGGGTCGCAGGCGGGCGGTCACTTCGACAGCATATGTCCGTGCTGTGTACGCTATGCCTCCGGCGGTTCGGGGACACCCGGAAGGGTTCGGGTACCCTCAGGAAGTCCAATGGAGGCGTGCCAGAGCGGCCGAATGGGGCTCACTGCTAATGAGTTGTCCCCCTTCAAGGGGACCGGAGGTTCAAATCCTCTCGCCTCCGCTGAGTAGTTTTGGCAGCACAAGTGAACACAGGCGCCCGTAGCTCAACGGATAGAGCATCTGACTACGGATCAGAAGGTTGGGAGTTCGAATCTCTTCGGGCGCGC
>NZ_JAFBAT010000196.1 GCF_019247615.1 Mycobacterium sp.
GCCGCGAGCAGCAGAATCTGTGCGCACAGCCGGTTGGCGACTTCGTCGTTCACTTCCGACCCTAGGAAGATGATGCGCTCGGAGAGCAAGCGCTCATAAACGGAGTCCGTGAGGTTGAGGCCCAACGAGTTCGAACGCATGTCAGTCACGACGGGATTACCTGCTTTCTGGAATTCTTCTATGGACCGACCCTAACGAACCAAGCCCGCTGTGTGCCGGTCGCGGACCTCCCGAAGTGGTCGCGTTCGCTCACAGCGTCATGACCGGTCAAGGGATTCGTCGTCGGAGGCATCCTGAGCCTCGTCAGCCGCGCCCTGTTTGGCGGCCCCGTCGGCCGCAGCGGTCTCGTCGGCATTCGAGGACTCGTCGGCCTTCGGGCGCTTGCCGAAGAATTCACTCGTGTCGATGGAGTTTCCATCGGAGTCGGTGACCGTGGTCGCCTCGACCGCCGCGGCGATCGCCAGCCCGCGACGCACATCGGCGAACATGGCCGGCAATTGATTGTTCTCCTGCAGGTAGGCGAACAGCTGCTGGGGCTCGATGCCGTACTGCCGGGACGTCATCACCAGCCGCTCGGTGAGGTCCTCCTGGCCTACCTGGACCTCCAGCTCATCGGCGAGCGCATCCAGCAAAAGCTGCCTTTTGACGTCCCCTTCCGTCGTCGTGCGGGTTTCCGTCTCGAACTCCTCGCGGGATTTGCCCTGTTCGGCAAGCATCTCGTTGAACTTTGCTTCGTCGTGGTTGAAGCTGCTGAGCGCGGCTTGCATGGCGGTGTCGAACTGTGCCTGCACGATCGCCTCCGGCAGCGGCACGTCGACCCGTTCGAGGAGGGCCTCGATGGTGGCATCGCGGATCTGTTCGGCTTGCTGTGCGCGCTTGACCTGTTGCACCTGTTCGCGCAGGTTCGACCGCAGCTCGTCGATGGTGTCGAATTCGCTGGCCAACTGGGCGAATTCGTCGTCGGGCTCCGGGAGTTCGCGTTGCTTGACGGACCTGACGGTGACGGTGACCTGCGCGTCTTGGCCGGCATGTTCGCCCGTCGCCAACTTCGCGGTGAATTGCCGGGACTCATCGACGGACAATCCGACCAGCGCCTCGTCCAGACCCGCGATCAGCCGGCCCGACCCGACCTCGTGGGACAGGCCCTGCGCGGCCGCGTTCGGCACTTCCTTGCCGTCGACGGTGGCGGACAGGTCGATCGAGACGAAGTCACCGTCGGCGACGGGCCGGTCAACCCCCGTCAGGGTGCCGAACCGCGCCCGCAACGACTCCAGCTCCGCCTCGACATCTTCGTCGCCGACGTCGATCGGATCCACCGAGACCTTCAGCGTGCTCAGATCCGGAAGGGTGATCCTGGGGCGAACGTCGACCTCGGCGGTGAACGCCAGCTCCTGGCCGTACTCCTTCTTGGTCACCTCGATGTCGGGCTGGCCGAGCGGGTGGACTTCCGAGTCGGCGACGGCCTGCCCGTAGCGGCTGGGCAGCGCCTCGTTGACCACCTGATCGAGCATCGCTTCCCGGCCGAAACGGGCCTCCAGCAGCCTCGCGGGCGCCTTGCCGGGCCGGAACCCGGGCAGTCGCACCTGCTTGGCCAACTCCTGGTAGGCCCGTTGGAAGTCCGGCTCGAGCTCGGTGAACGGCACCTCCACGTTGATACGCACCCGGGTGGGGCTCAACTGTTCGACGCTGCTCTTCACGGGTGTGCTCCTCGGTGCTCTTTCTGTCGATCGGTGGCCGGTCGGCGCTGGGGTGCTTGCGCTGGTCGGGGTGACAGGATTTGAACCTGCGGCCTTCCGCTCCCAAAGCGGATGCGCTACCAAGCTGCGCTACACCCCGCGCTGACCTCGCGATCCTACGGCCCTTCAACGCCAGGTTGGCCACCGGCTTCGCAGCGACCGTCGAGATTTCAAGACCTCACAGAGCGATTACAGAACCGCTTCGATTAGATTTGATGTTCGCCGCCAGATACAGTCGCGCTCGACTAAAACTTGCGGGCGTAGCTCAATGGTAGAGCCCTAGCCTTCCAAGCTAGCTACGCGGGTTCGATTCCCGTCGCCCGCTCGGCTGACTTGTGTTCGGCAAAAAAGCGCCATGAGTGTCCGGGGGGACCTGAGTATGGATGTCGACATCAAGGGCTCGTGCGCGCCGGACTTCGTCGGGGTGCGCGACGCGTTCGAACGCAACTTTGCACTGCGCAACGAGGTCGGCGCGGCCGTGGCGGTGTGGGTCGAGGGGGACCTCGTCGTCAACCTCTGGGGCGGCTGGGCGGACGCGGCCCGCACCCGACCCTGGCGGCAGGACACCCTCACTACTGTGCTTTCGGGCACGAAGGGGCTGACGGCCACCTGCGTCCATCAACTCGCCGACCGCGGCGAACTGGATCTGCAGGCGCCCGTCGCCCGCTACTGGCCCGAGTTCGGCCGGGCGGGCAAGGAGGCCATCACGCTGGCCATGGTGATGAGCCACCGATCCGGCGTCATCGGGCCCCGCGCCCGAATGAGCTGGGAGCAAGTCGCCGACTGGGACTTGGTCTGCGAGCGGCTGGCCGCCGCGGAACCCTGGTGGCAGCCGGGCACCGCCCAGGGCTACCACATGACCACCTTCGGTTTCATCCTCGGCGAGGTGTTCCGCCGGGTAACCGGTCGCACCGTGGGCCAGTATCTGCGCACGGAGATCGCCGAACCCCTGGGCGCGGACGTCCACATTGGGTTATCGCGGGTCGACCAACGGCGCTGCGCCGAGCGGGTCAGCAAGCCGCACGCCAGGGATCTGCTGGACGAGGTGCAGGCGCCCGGTGACCCGACCAGCCTGGACGAGCACCCGAAGGCCGCGCTGTCAATTTCGATGGGATTCGCCCCGGACGACGAGATCGGCTCCCACGACCTGAAGCGGTGGCGTGAACTCGAATTTCCCGGCACCAACGGCCAGGTGTCGGCGCTGGGACTGGCGACGTTCTACAACGCGCTCGCCCAGGAGAAACTCCTCACCCGCGAGCACATGGAGCTGGTCAGGGTGTCGCAGGGCGGTTTCGACACCGACCTGGTGCTGGGTCCGCGGGTCGCCGACCACGGCTGGGGCCTGGGATACATGCTCAATCAGCGTGGGGTCAACGGGCCCAACCCCCGGATCTTTGGTCACGGCGGCCTGGGTGGCTCCTTCGGGTTCGTCGACCTGGAGCACCGGATCGGCTACGCGTACGTGATGAATCGCTTCGACGCCACCAAGGCCAACGCGGACCCCCGCAGCATCGCCCTCAGCAACGAGGTCTACGCCGCGCTGGGGGTCAGGTAACGCCTGAGCCCGGCCCTCACCCCACAACCGATTTGGGCCGTATCAACGCCGTCATGCCTGACATGCTTTGCACCAGAACACGTTTCGGCCCTCCAGTACCGCGGTGCGTATCGGTTCCCCGCATACTCGGCAGGGCTCGCCCGCGCGCCGGTACACGTATGTCCGTGGCCGGCCCGGCAGGTACGACGGCGGACCGTGGTCGTGTTCCGGACGCACCACGACGATCCGGCCGCGCCGCAGACCGACCTTCATCAGCGCCACCAGGTCGGTCCACGCCGCGTCGAACTCCGCCTCGCCGATCTCCCGACCCGGCCGGAAGGGATCGATGCGGTGGCGGAACAACAATTCGTTGCGGTACACGTTGCCCACGCCGGCGATGACGGTCTGGTCCATCAGCAATGCGCCAACGGGCCTGCGGGACTTGATGATTCGGTTCCACGCCCGCGATGGGTCGGCGTCGGGGCGCAACGGGTCGGGACCGAGCTTGGCGATGACGTCGCCGACCCCGCCTTCGTCGATGAGTTCGCATACCGTCGGCCCGCGAAGGTCGGTGCCGTAGTCGGCCCCGACCATCCGCATCCGCACCTGCCCGACGGGCTCGGGCAGGGGCGCCCCGTCGGGCCGCTCCCACTCGGTGAAGGCGCCGTACAAACCGAGATGGACATGCACGATCCGGCCGTCGGCGTAGTGGTGAAAGAGGTGCTTGCCCCAAGCGCTGGCACGCCGCAGCACCTGGCCGTCCACCGCGGCGGCCTGGCCGGCGAACCGGCCCTGCGGGCTGGAAACCGCCACCGGTGACCCGCCGAACCTGCGCTGGTGCAACCGGGCAAGCCGATGCAACGTGTGCCCTTCGGGCACGCGCGCCTCAGGCCGGGGCGCCGGGCACGGGCGGCGCCTGGTGGGTGCGTTCGTATTCCGCGAGGATGTCGATCCGCCGTTGGTGGCGTGGCGCTTCCGACCACGGCGTGCTCAGGAAGGCATCCACGATGGCCAGCGCCTCGTCCACGGTGTGCATCCGGCCGCCGATGCCGATCAACTGAGCGTTGTTGTGTTGACGGGCCAGCGTCGCGGTCTCGACGCTCCACCCCAGCGCGCATCGGGCTCCCGGAACCTTGTTGGCGGCGATCTGCTCGCCATTGCCCGATCCTCCCAGCACTATGCCCAGGCTGTCGGGGTCGGCCACCGTGCGCGTCGCGGCGGCGATGCAGAAAGCCGGATAGTCGTCGTCGGCGTCATAGCTGAAGGCTCCGCAATCGATCGGTTCGTGTCCGGATGTCCGCAGATGCTCGATGATCTTCTGCTTGAGCTCGTATCCGGCGTGATCGGAACCCAAATAGACGCGCATGCCCGACATCCTTGCACAGCCGGGCGGCCGGCGGGCCGGCCGATTCAGTCGAATTCGGGCGGCTCGGTGCGGGTCCGCTTGAGTTCGAAGAAGTGCGGGTAGGCCGCGAAGGTCACCGAGGCGTCCCAAAGCTTGCCGGCCTCCTCGCCGCGCGGGATCTTCGAGAGCACGGGACCGAAGAATGCCACGCCGTTGACGTGGATGGTCGGCGTGCCGACGTCGTCACCCACCGCGTCCATTCCGGCGTGATGACTCTTGCGCAGGGCGTCGTCGTAGGCCTCGCTCTCGGCCGCCTCGGCCAACTCCGCGGGCAGGCCGGCGTCCGCCAGCGACAACTTGATGACCTCGTCCAGGTTCTTGTTGTCCTCGTTGTGAATCCGGGTGCCCATCGCGGTGTACAGCGGGTCCAGGACGGCCGCACCGTGGGCCTGCTCGGCCGCGATCGCGACCCGCACCGGACCCCAGGCCCTCTTCATCATTTCCCGATACTTGTCGGGCAGGCCTTCGCGATTCTCGTTGAGTATCGCGAGGCTCATCACGTGGAAGTGCACTTCGATATCGCGAACCTGCTCCACCTCGAGGATCCAGCGCGACGTGATCCAGCACCACGGGCAGAGGGGATCGAACCAGAAATCGGCTTGGTTTTTCGTGGGGGCGTTCTCGGGCATCGCAGCGGTCCTCTCGTCAACGGTCAAGCCACCGTCTGGCACAACCGTAGTCGCCGCGCCGCTGTTCCCACTCTTCGGCGCCCGCCCCGGGGGCTCTAAGTTGGAGTCCGTGGCCCTTCCTAACCTCACCCGGGACCAGGCTGTCGAACGCGCCGCCTTGATTACCGTCGACAGCTACCAGATCAGCCTCGACATCACCGGCGGCGCAGAAGGCGGAACACCCGCCGGTCGAACCTTCCGCTCCACCACCACCGTCGTGTTCGATGCGCTCGCCGGGGCCGAGACGGTCATCGACATCGCAGCCGATCGCATCCGCAGCGCCACCCTCAATGGACGCGAGCTCGACGTATCCGGATACGACGAATCCCTCGGCATCCCGTTGCGCGGACTGGGCGACCGCAACGTCGTCGTCGTCGACGCGGACTGCCGGTACTCGAACACCGGAGAGGGGCTGCACCTGTTCGTCGATCCGGTCGACGATGAGACCTACCTGTATTCCCAATTCGAAACAGCCGACGCCAAGCGCATGTTCGCGTGCTTCGACCAACCCGATCTCAAGGCGACGTTCGACCTGCGGGTGGCCGCGCCCAAGGGATGGAAGGTGATCTCCAACGGCGCGACCGTGTCGGTCGACGACGCGGCGGACTCCGATCGCAGGGTGCACACCTTTGCCACCACACCGCGGATGAGCACGTATCTAGTGGCCCTGATCGCCGGCCCCTACGCCGAGTGGAAAGACCGCTACACCGACGAGCACGGCGAGATCCCGCTCGGGATCTACTGCCGGGCGTCGCTGGCCCGGCACATGGACGCCGAGCGGTTGTTCACCCAGACCAAGCAGGGATTTGGCTTCTACCACAACAACTTTGGGTTACCGTACGCGTTCGGCAAGTACGACCAGCTGTTCGTTCCCGAGTTCAACGCGGGCGCAATGGAGAACGCCGGGGCGGTGACGTTCCTCGAAGATTACGTCTTCCGCAGCAAGGTAACCCGGGCTTCCTACGAGCGGCGCGCCGAAACGGTGCTGCACGAGATGGCGCACATGTGGTTCGGGGACCTGGTCACCATGACGTGGTGGGACGACTTGTGGCTCAATGAGTCGTTCGCAACCTTTGCGGCTGTGTTGTGTCTCAGCGAGGCAACAGAATTCACGGAGGGCTGGACGACGTTCGCCAATGCCGAGAAGTCATGGGCCTACCGCCAGGACCAATTGCCCTCGACGCATCCGATCGCCGCCGAAATCCCCGATCTGGCGGCCGTGGAGGTCAACTTCGACGGCATCACCTATGCCAAAGGCGCTTCCGTTCTCAAGCAGCTCGTCGCTTACGTCGGGCTGGATAACTTCCTGGCCGGCCTGCGCGACTACTTCCACACCCACGCATTCGGCAACGCCACGTTCGACGATCTGCTTGCCGCGTTGGAGAAGGCGTCCGGCCGCGATTTGTCGGGTTGGGGTCGGCAGTGGCTGAAGACCACCGGGCTGAACACGCTACGCCCCGATTTCGACGTGGACGCCGACGGCAAGTTCACCCGGTTCGCGGTGGCCCAGAGCGGCGCAGCACCGGGCGCCGGTGAGACGCGAGTGCACCGGCTGGCGGTCGGCATCTACGACGAGGACAGCGCCGGCAAGCTGGTGCGCGTCCATCGAGAAGAGCTCGACGTCGAGGGGCCGGAGACGAATGTCCCTGCGCTGGTTGGCGTTTCGCGCGGAAAGCTGATCCTGGTCAACGATGACGACCTGACTTATTGCTCGCTGCGGCTGGACCCGCAGTCACTGGAGGCCGCGCTGGAGCGGATCGCCGACATCGCCGAGCCATTGCCCCGCACGCTGGTGTGGTCGGCGGCGTGGGAGATGACCCGCGAGGCCGAACTGCGCGCCCGCGACTTCGTGGCACTGGTCTCGCGCGGTGTGCACGCCGAAACCGAGGTAGGCGTGGCACAACGCCTGCTGCTCCAGGCGCAGACGGCGCTGGGGTCCTACGCCGAGCCGGGCTGGGCGCACGACCACGGATGGCCGCAGTTCGCCGATCGCCTGCTGGAACTGGCGCGCTCTGCGCCCCCCGGATCGGATCACCAGCTTGCCTTCGTCAACACGCTGTGCTCCTCGGTGCTGTCCACCCGCCACGTCGTGACGCTGGCGGACCTCCTCGACCGCGACCCCGCCGATTTGGGGCTGGCCGGCCTCGAGGTCGACACCGACCTGCGCTGGCGCATCGTGACCGCCCTGGCCACGGCCGGCGAGATCGACGCCGACGGACCCGCGACACCCTTCATCGACGCCGAGGTGCAGCGCGACCCGACGGCCGCCGGCAAGCGCCACGGCGCCCAGGCGGCGGCGGCGCGGCCGCAGCCGGGGGTCAAGGAGGAGGCCTGGACCACGGTTTTCGAGGACGACACCCTGGCGAACATCACTGCCCGCTCGATAATCGCGGGCATCGCCGCGCCGGGGCAGCATGAGTTGCTCAAGCGGTTCACGGCGCGCTACTTCGAGGCGATATCCGGCGTCTGGGCTCGCCGATCCAGCGAGGTCGCCCAGACGGTGGTGATCGGCCTGTACCCCCACCGGGACATCAGCGAGGCCGGCATCGCGGCCGCCGATGCGTTTCTGGCCGCCCCGGACTCGGAGGTGCCGCCGGCGTTGCGGCGCCTGGTGCTGGAGGGCCAAGCGGGGGTAAAGCGGTCCCTGAGGGCCCGCGCGTTCGACGCGTCCTGAGCGGCCGGTCATGTCCGCAAGCGTGCGTGTCCGCACGCCGGGCGCGACGCCCGAACCCTTAAGCCGGGGAGATCCCGGAGCTGAGCACGCGGATCGCGCTGATCAGCCCGTCGACCAGCTCGCCCCGCTCGAACGCCGATGCCGCGGCGGACACGCCCAGCGGTGCGGCCGACTCAGCGCCGCGGCCACGGACCTGGGAGCCATAGACCACCTCGATGACGCGCTGGTTCGGTGAAACGGCCAGCAACACCGCGTTGTTCGGCGTGGGGACCCTCCCCAGCATCTCGCGGGCCCGCGCGGCGGTGTCGCCGCCCAGGTCACCGAGGTAAATAGCGAACCGCGCCCGCGACGCCCGCGAACCGTACTTCAGCGCGTCGTCGATGGCGACGAGATCCTTGAGGGGGAACGGGTAGTGCACGGAGAGTTCCCCGGGCTCGGTGACCCCCGAGATGCGACCGCTGGTGGTGATCACAGAGCCCCTCGGGAGCTCGCTTCGCTCGATCGTGGCTACCTCACCACTTGCCACTGGCGCCGCCTCCCACCGAGAACTCCGGGGTGCCGTGTGCCCCGTGCGCCCCGCCGACGGCTTCGTCGATGGCGGCCCACAGGATCGGCGGGTGAGTCCACTCCTCGGACAGTTTGTACGTCGCGGGATGGGGCCCCTTGCGCGACCAGATCAGCACGGACAGCACGATCACCAGCAACAGCGGGATTCCGATGAAGTAGAGGTGAATCTCCATTGCGCTCACGAGGCAAACCGTATCCCACCCGGCGAACTATCCGCACACTCGGACACGAGATTCTTCAGGCCGCGCCTTCGCCGAGGTAGCGAGCCCACGCCGGGTCCAGTTCCTTGACCGTCGACAACAGCCGCCAATGCTGTCCCGTCGGCGGCAGCGGAGCCCGGCGCAGTGCCCAGCCGAGTTCAGCCAGCAGCTTGTCGCCCTTGCGATGATTGCAGGTCGAACAGCACGCTACGCAGTTCTCCCAGCAGTGGTCACCTCCCCTGCTGCGCGGCACCACATGGTCAACGGTGTCGGCCTTCGCGCCGCAGTACGCGCAGGAGAACCGGTCGCGGTGCATCAGCGCGGCGCGGGTCATCGGGACACGGGCACGGTAGGGAACCCTGACGTAGGTGCGCAGCTGGATCACCGAGGGAACCACGATCGACCTGGTCGCCGAGTGGATGACCGGTCCGGCCGGGTCGTGGTGCACCACGTCGGCCTTCCCGCAGATCACCATCACGACGGCCCGCCGCATCGGCAGCGCGGTCAGCGGCTCGTAGGTGGAGTTGAGCAGCAGCACCCGCCGGCGGCTCCAGACGGATGCCGTCTCGTGGCGAGTCGGCGGGTGGGTATCGACGCTATGGAGGGATGACGCGCTATGGAGGGATGACGCGGTTGGGGGCCCGGTTAACCCCGCCGCGGCACCCGAACTGCGGTGGCTGCGGCGTCTCTTGCCATGCGCCATAAATCCTCCGCGGATAGTCCACCATGATTCGCCGCCAAACGCACCCTCATTGCAGGTGCGCGCCGTGTCTAGCCGGTGAACACGCGGAGCGCGCACGACTATCCGAGGGCCGTTTCGCCTCTGCGCCCCGGCGATGCACCACAATGGACTCGATGGATCAGGTCAGCTTCTACGATGCCGTCGGCGGTGCCGAAACCTTCAACGCGATCGTGTCGCGCTTCTACGCACAGGTTCCCGGGGACGAGATCCTGAGCCGGCTCTATCCCGCGGACGACCTGGCCGGCGCCGAAGACCGGCTGCGCATGTTCCTCGAGCAGTACTGGGGTGGTCCGCGAACCTACTCCGACCGGCGCGGGCATCCAAGGCTGCGGATGCGGCACGCGCCCTTCCGGATCACGCCGATCGAGCGTGACGCCTGGCTGCGGTGCATGCACATCGCCGTCGGCTCCATAGACTCGCAAACACTCGACGACGAGCATCGTCGAGAGTTGCTTGACTACCTGGAGATGGCTGCCCACTCGCTGGTCAACGCGCCCATTTTTGGATGAAACGGAGCAGTATGAGCCCCGAGCCGTGGTGGCAAAACGCGGTCTTTTACCAGGTGTATCCCCGATCCTTTGCCGACAGCGACGGCGATGGGGTGGGCGACCTGGACGGCGTGACCGGCCGCCTGGAATATCTGGAACAGCTGGGAGTGGACGCCATCTGGCTCAACCCGGTCACGGTATCGCCGATGGCCGACCACGGCTACGACGTCGCCGATCCGCGCGACATCGACCCGTTGTTCGGCGGGATGGCGGCGATCGAGCGGTTGATCGCGGCGGCGCATCAGCGGGGCATCAAGATCACCATGGACGTGGTGCCCAACCACACCAGTTCGGCTCATCCGTGGTTTCGGGCGGCCCTGGCCGCGGGCCCGGGCGCCGACGCGCGCGAGCGCTATCTGTTCCGCGATGGCCGTGGGCCCGACGGTTCGCTGCCGCCGAACAACTGGACGTCGGTCTTCGGCGGTCCGGCGTGGACCCGGGTCGTCGAGCCCGACGGCAATCCCGGCCAGTGGTACCTGCACCTCTTCGATGCCGAGCAGCCCGATTTGAATTGGGAGCACCCGGATGTCTTCGACGACTTCGAGAAGACTTTGCGCTTCTGGCTCGAGCGCGGCGTGGACGGTTTCCGGATCGACGTGGCGCACGGGATGGCCAAGCCGGCCGACCTGCCCGACGCGAGCGACGACATCAAGGTGCTGAGCCATAGCGATGACGATCCGCGCTTCAACCACCCGAGCGTGCACGAGATTCACCGCGGGATTCGCACGATCGTCGACGACTATCCGGGGGCGGTGACCATCGGTGAGGTCTGGGTCATGGACAACATCCGTTGGGCCGAGTACCTGCGACCGGACGAGCTGCATCTCGGATTCAACTTCCGGCTGACGAAGATCGGCTTCGATGCGACGGAGATTCACGACGCGATCCAGAACTCCCTGACCGCCACCGCGATCGAAAATGCCACCCCGACGTGGACCCTCTCCAACCACGACGTCGGCCGCGAAGTGTCCCGCTATGGCGGCGGCGACGTGGGGCTGCGCCGGGCGCGGGCGATGGCGATGGTGATGCTCGCCCTGCCGGGCGCGGTGTTCGTCTACAACGGCGAGGAGTTGGGTCTGCCTGACGTGCAGCTTCCCGACGACGTGCTCCAAGACCCGACGTGGGAACGCTCCGGACATACCGAACGCGGCCGCGACAAGTGCCGGGTTCCGCTTCCGTGGTCCGGCGATGCGCCCCCGTTCGGGTTCTCCACGAATGCCGACACCTGGTTACCCATGCCGGCCGACTGGGCGGCGCTGACCGTAGACGCGCAGCGCGCCGACCCCGACTCGACGTTGTCCTTCTACCGGCGGATGCTCGAATTGCGCAGGGAGCGGCCTGAATTCGATGGCACCGAGCTGGATTGGCTGGCCGCACGGCGCGACAGGCTGATATTCCGGCGTCGCGGCGGGGGGTTGGTGTGCGCGGTGAACGCCGGCCGCCGTCCGATGCCGTTGCCGGCGGGCGAACTCCTGCTGGCTAGCGCTCCGTTGGTGGGCGGCAAATTGCCGACGGACGCGGCGGCCTGGCTGGCCTAGAACCGAACCCGGCCAACCCGGTCAGCCAAGCGGAAAGCCGCCCAAGACGGCGGCCACGTTGAGATTAGAATCCACGACGCCGGGGTAACAGTTTGTGGACTGCGCCGCGGCAGTTCAAGTCCTTGCATCCGATAGGAGTCGCAGTTGTCGTCCTTCGTGTTCGCCTCCCCCGAGGCTTTCGCTACTGCAGCTCAGGATTTGACGGCGATCGGGTCGGCGATCGAGTCGGCTCACCGCGCCACGGCCCTGTCAACGACTCAGGTCGCGGCTGCGGCGCAAGACGAGGTGTCGGCGGCGATCGCGACCGTGTTCAGCGGCTACGCCCAGGGCTATCACACCCTGGCCGGCCAAGCGGCAGCGTTTCACGACCAGTTCGTGGATACGCTGGCCGGCAACGCCGGAGCTTATGCAGCCACCGAGGCCGCCAACGCGGCGCGGACCGCGCCCACGGACGTCGCACGAACTCTGCGCACCGACGTCGTCGCCACCGAGCAGACCTTGGCCGGCGACGCCGCCTCGATGGGGCGGGGCACCCCCATCATTACCGCCGAGGGTGGCGACGGTCCCCACAGATTTTTCCAGGGGTTTTTCAACAACATCGGGAACATCTTCAAGCCCGGAACTTACCGGCCCCAACGTACTCCGATCCATCACAACAATTTCTGAGCCACGTCCAGCTCACAGGGCCGCTAAGACCCTTCTCGCTAAGGCCCTTACTGTGCCGGTCAGCGCAAAACCAGCGCGGCGCGCCCGCGACGCCGGTACACCGATCCGAACCGGGCGTCGATGCGCAACCACGCCGGCGTTGTTCGTACCCGGACCATCTCGTCGGCAGCGATCACATCGGGCGACTGCGGCAGGAAACCCATTGCGGTCAAGGCGAACACGCAGCGCATCGGAAGCCCGACGCTGACACCGTCCCCGTCCCCGTCGCCGGTCCCGGTCACCCGAATGACCTCCTGGTCGAGCAGCGACACCGGCGGACCATGGGAACCGGCGTGTTCCTTGGCAAGTCGCGCGCCGCGCTGGGCAAGGTCCAGCATGACGCGGGCGGGCACGTCTTCGACATGGATGAAGCCCGACTCCGGCGGCAACGCGCCGCGCCACGCCGAATCCATCGAGAAGCCGGGATCGACGTAGCCCGAATCATCCATCGCCGACAGGCCGCGGGCCAGGGCGTCGGCACCCACCGACAAATCGTCGGGCCGCAGGCGGCCGACGACCACCCGGCTGGCCAGCACATCGAAACCCGTTGCCACCCAAGCGGAAAGCAGTCCGCGGGAGCGAGCGCGAAGCCGGATGACCGCCGCGTCGTCAAGGCGCATCGCGTGGTCGACGAAGGTGGCCAGGTCTTCGCGTTGGGCGGCGATGCCTTCCGGGCCCAGCCACAGCCCGCGCTCGGCTGACTCTATTCCCGAACCCACCGCTGCAAATACCCCCGATGCTGTGGCGACAGCCGCACCAACCGCTGCTCCTCGATGTGGACCGCGGCCAGCTGGGACTCGGCGATGACGGCGGGCTTGGATTCCGGATGCGCACCGACCGAACGGACTTCGTAACCCAGGGTGAAGTCGACCGCACGCAGCCGCTTGGTCCAAATGGTGACCTGCAGGGGAGAATCGGCTAAGCGGAGCTGATCCTTGTAGGTGACGCGGACGTCGGCGATCAACAGCCCGATGGTGGTGATGTCGGCGGCGAAGGGTTCGCGGAGGAAGGGCACCCGCGCCTCTTCGAGGATGGTGACCATGGTGGCGTGGTTGATGTGCTGGTACATGTCGATGTCCGACCAGCGCACCGGCACCGGCGCGACGAAGCCCACGCTCAACTCGACGATCCTCTTCCGCTGGTGCGGGTCATGCGGCGGATCTGCCGCGCCGCCACGGACAGCGTCGCGAGATCCTTTGCGCCGCTTTCCTGAATCTCGGTCAGGGTGCGGCGCGCGCGCTCGACCCGGGACGCGCTGATGTGTTCCCACTCGGCGATCTTTTCCTCGCCGCTCTCGTCGGGCTCGCCGACGGCCAGCACGTCAAAGCACAGCGACCGCAGCGAGGCGTAGATGTCGTCGCGAATCGCCAAGCGTGCCAACGACTGCCAACGGTCGCCTCGGGGCAGCTCGGAGATGGCGGTCAGCAGGCTGTCGGTGCCCAGCCGATCCATCAGGGCGAAGTAGGTGTCGGCCACCTCCGCGGGGTCTATCTCGGTGATGTCGGCGATGTCGATGATGTCGAGCAGGCTGAAGCGATATAGCCCGGCCGCGACCCGGTAGGCCAAATCCCTGGGCGCGCCCTGCGAGGTGAATTCCGCGGCTTCCTTGTCCACGATGGCCTTGTCGTCACCGCGCAACCATTCCGACATCCGCGGCGACAGGTCTTTGACCTTGGCGGCGAATCGGTTGATCTCGGCTCCGACGGCCAACGGCTGCGGGCGGTAGTTGAGCAGCCAGCGTCCGGCACGGTCGATCAGCCGGCGGGTGTCCAGCGTCAGCCGGTCCGACAGCGCGACGGGCAGATTCGCCGCGCGAATGCGACGCCAGATATGGCCGATGCCGAAGACGGCGTCGGTGGCGACGTAGCTGCGTATCGCATCGATGGACCCCACGCCGACGTCTTCGGTGATTCGGAACGCGTAGCTGATCCCGGCGGCGTCCACCAGATCGTTGACCAACATGGTCGTGACGATTTCGCGCCGCAGCTGGTGTGCCCGGATCTCTGGGGTGAACCGCTCGCGCAGGGGCTTCGGGAAATACAGCGGCAACCTGGATGCGAAGACGTCCTGCTCGGGCAGCTCGGTGGTCAGCATGTCCTCTTTGAGGGCCAGCTTCACGTGCGCCATCAGCGTGGACAACTCCGGGGAGGTGAGCCCGATGCCGACGTCGGTCCGCCGGTGAATCTCCTTTTCCGTTGGCAACGCTTCCAATTCCCGGTTGAGCCCGCGGTCTTCCAGGTACTTGATCTGCATCGCGTGCACCGGCAGCATGCTGGCCGCGTTGGCGCGGCTGGTGCCGATCAGGTCGTTCTGCTCCTCGTTGTCGAGGAGCACCAGCCGGGCGACTTCGTCGGTCATCGACTCCAGCAGCTCTTTGCGCTCCTCGGCCTTCACCTTGCCCGCGGAGACCAGCGAGTCGATCAGGATCTTGATGTTGACCTCGTGGTCCGAGCAGTCCACCCCGGCGGAGTTGTCCATCGCATCGGTATTGATCCGCCCGCCCGACAGATCGAACTCGACGCGGCCGCGGGCGGTCACACCCAGGTTGCCACCCTCACCGATTACCTTGGCGCGCAACTGGTTCGCGTTAACCCGCACCGGGTCGTTGGCGCGGTCGCCGACGTCGGCGTCGGACTCGGATTCCGCCTTGATGTAGGTGCCGATGCCGCCGTTGAACAACAGGTCGACGGGCGCCCGCAGGATCGCCTTGATCAGGTTGGGTGGGGACATTTCGGTGACGCCCCCTTCGGCGTCGTCGTCGATGCCCAGCGCCTCGCGGACCTGCGGGCTGATGGGGATGGCCTTCTGGTCCCGGTTGTACACCCCGCCGCCCTCGCTGATCAGCGACTTGTCGTAATCGTCCCAGCTGGACCGCGGCAGGTCGAACATTCGCCGCCGTTCCCGCCACGACGCGGCGGCATCCGGGTTGGGGTCCAGAAAGATGTGCCGGTGGTCGAAGGCGGCCAGCAGCCGGATGTGCTCGCTCAACAACATGCCGTTGCCGAACACGTCGCCGCTCATGTCGCCGATGCCGACGACGGTGAAGTCCTCGGCCTGGGTGTCGACCCCCATCTCGCGGAAATGGCGCTTGACGGCCTCCCAGGCGCCCCGGGCGGTGATGCCCATGGCCTTGTGGTCGTAGCCCACGGAACCGCCGGAAGCGAACGCGTCGCCCAGCCAGAACCCGTACGACTTGGCGACGTCGTTGGCGATGTCGGAGAAGGTGGCCGTGCCCTTGTCCGCGGCGACCACCAGGTAGGCGTCGTCTCCATCCCGCCGGACGACTTCGGGTGGCGGGCTCACCTTCTTCGTTGCGTGGTCGACATTGTCGGTGAGGTCGAGCAGCCCGGAAATGAACAGCTGATAGCAGGCGACGCCTTCGGCGCGGCTGGCGTCGCGGTCGGCGGCGGCCTCGCCCGAGGGCAGCGGCGGCCGCTTGACGACGAACCCGCCCTTCGCCCCGACCGGGACGATGACGGCGTTTTTCACCGCCTGCGCCTTGACCAGACCCAGAATCTCGGTGCGGAAGTCGTCCCGGCGGTCTGACCAGCGCAGGCCGCCGCGCGCCACCGGGCCGAAACGCAGGTGTACGCCTTCGACGCGGGGCGAGTACACGAAAATCTCGAACCTGGGGCGCGGCAGCGGAAGCTCATCGATGAGCTGCGCGTTCAGCTTGAGCGCCAGCACATCTCGGGCGCGAGCCGAACCCGCGCGCGTCACGAAGTAGTTGGTGCGCAACGTGGCCTGAACCAGCGAGGCGAACGCGCGCAGGATGCGGTCGGTGTCCAGGCCCACCACCGCATCGATGTCGGCGGCCACTGCGGCGGCGGCCGCTTGCGCGTCGCGGCTGGTCGGCGACCCGGTGGAAAAAGAAGCCGTGGGATCGAAGAGCGCTTCGAACAACGTGACCAATGACCGTACGGTCGTGGGATGCTCGCCCAGCACCGATTCGATGTGGGATTGGCTGTACGGAAAACCGGCCTGCCGTAGGTATTTCGCGTAGGCGCGTAACAACACGACCTGCTGCCAGGTCAGCCGCGCGCGCATCACGAGCTCATTGAACCGGTCGATCTCGACGCGGCCCTGCCAGATCGCGGTGACGGCATCGGCGAATCGCTCTGCGGTGGAGTCTCTTTCGGCGGCCGTGTCCGCCAGCGGGATCGTCGGGTGCGGCTGGATCTTGAACTGGTAAATCCAGACTGACAGCCCGTCGGGCCGGGTGACGGTGAATGGCCGCTCCTCGAGCACGACGACGCCCATGCTCTGCAGCATGGGCAGCAGCTTGCTCAACGAGGCGGTGTGCCCGCCCAAAAACCAGGTCAGCTGCGCGGCCCCGTCCTCGCCGCGGTCGGAGAACACCAACTTCACCGAATCATCGGAAAGCTCTTTGATGATGGCGATGTGTTCCATGGCGTCGCTGGGGGTGACCGCCTGCTTGTAGACCTCGGAGAAGGCAGTGGCGTAATGCTCGGCGTCGGCGTGGTCGACGGCGCCTTCGGCGCGGTCGGCCGCGGCGGCGATCAGGCGGTCACCCCAGGTCCGCGCGGCCTCACTCAGCATGCCCTGGATTCGGACCCGGTTGGCTTCCGAGACGTCTACCGGCGCAGCACCGTCCTCTTTTTGGGGCAGCCGCACCATGAAATGCATGAGCGCCCAGGGCGATTCGCTGACCCGGGCGGTGAATTCCAGCCGTGTCCCGCCGAATTCACGGACCAGGATGTCCTCGATCCGCAGCCGTACCTGGGTGGTGTAACGGTCGCGCGGCACATAGACCAGACACGAGACGAAGTACTGCAGCCGGTCGGCGCGCAGGAACAACAACGCTCGCCGTTGGGATCCGAGGTCCAGCACCGCGGTGGCCATCGCCAAGAGCCGGGAGGCGCTCAGGGTGAACAGCTCCGAGCGCGGCACGGTCTGAATGACGTCGAGAAGCAGCTGGCCGGGGTGGATCGGATCGTCGTCGGCCATCGCGAGCGCCTCGCGGACCCGCCGCGAGATCATCGGGATCTCCAGGACGTCGGCGTTCATGGCGGCGACGGTGAAGAGCCCGACGAAGCGGTGCTCGACGACGTGGTCGCCCGCGACGTTGTCGCGCAACCCGATCGCGTAGGGGTAGGCACCGTAGCGCAGGTAGCTGCCGACGACCGACTGAGCGAGGACCAGCAGGTGGTCGTCGTCGGTCAGCCGCGGTCGCGACCCGGTGCGCGTGCGCAGGACGCCCAGACCCGTTGACCCGTCGGGCGATACCAGGCCCTCGTGCACCCCGCAACTCTGGTAACCCAGCAGCAGGAAGTTGCCGTTACCCAGCCAGCGCAGCAGCTCGGCGACATCCTCGCGGTCGGGTGCCGAGAAGCGGTTGTCGGCGTTGATGTCGACGGCCGCGGCCAGCTCGCTCATGGTGGTGATCAGCGACGCGGCATCGTTGGCGACCAGTTCGACGTCGGTGAGGACCTTGGGCAGCAGCTGCTCGACCTCCGCGAGGACCTTGCTGTCGACAGTGGGCGACAGTGGGACGTAGATCCAGGCTTCGCCGTCGTACTGCGACGTGCCGGGCGCCTTGGGTTCGACGCTGAGCAGGTCTCCGGTCGGACTGCGGTGCACGTCGAAGACGGGGGTCATGATGCCGGCGTAGGCGACACCGAGCCGGTGCAGCAGCACCGTGACGGAATCCAGGAGCATGCTGCCGTGATGGGTGACCACCTGCAAACAGGGCCCGAATCCCTCGGGGTCGTCGGCCGGGTGGACGCACACGCAGTTTCCGGACTCCGGTCGGCACTGGCCGAGCCGATAATGGGCGCGCAGCATGGCCGGCGTCACCAAGGCCGCGGGGTCGACGCCGGCGGCGTCCGGCGCTCCCGGTTCCTCGGCCCGTGGGCCGCGGTAGCTTTCGACGTAGGCGTTGGTGATCCAGTCGGGAATGTCTTCGCTTTTGGCGAACGTGGTCCACGGCCTGAGATCGTGCTTAGCTCCGGGATCGATCGCCATACCGATTGCTCCCAACTCGCGACGGCTGCAACTGCGTTCTCTCGCCCCGGTGCTCGGCAGCCGCCCGGGCCGCGTCGTTGCGGGGCAGAGCTGACATTAGTCGCGTGTGAGCTTGCGGTGGGTCACTCTGTGCGGCCGGGCGGCGTCCACTCCGAGTCTTTCAACCTTGTTTTCCTCGTATGCGCCGAAGTTGCCCTCGAACCAGAACCACTTGGCCTCGTTGTCCTCGTCGCCTTCCCACGCCAGGATGTGGGTGCACGTGCGGTCGAGGAACCAGCGATCGTGGGAGATCACCACAGCGCAGCCGGGAAACTTCTCCAAGGCGTTCTCCAGCGAGCTCAGCGTCTCGACGTCGAGGTCGTTGGTCGGCTCGTCGAGCAGAATGAGGTTGCCGCCCTCCTTGAGCGTGAGCGCCAGGTTCAGCCGGTTGCGCTCACCCCCGGACAGCACGCCCGCGGGCTTCTGCTGGTCGGGGCCCTTGAAACCGAACGCCGAGACGTAGGCCCGCGACGGGATCTCGTTCTGGCCGACCTCGATGTAGTCCAGCCCGTCCGAGACGACCTCCCAGACGGTCTTCTTGGGATCGATGCCCGAACGGCTCTGGTCGACGTAGCTCAGCTTGACCGTCTCACCGATCTTGACCGTGCCGCTGTCCGGCTGCTCGAGGCCGACGATCGTCTTGAAGAGCGTGGTCTTGCCGACCCCGTTCGGGCCGATGACGCCGACGATGCCGTTTCGCGGAAGGGTGAACGACAGGTCCTTGATGAGGGTCCGCCCGTCGTAGCCCTTGTCGAGGTGATCGACCTCGACCACGACGTTGCCCAGCCGGGGCCCCACCGGAATCTGGATCTCCTCGAAGTCGAGCTTGCGCGTCTTCTCCGCCTCGGCTGCCATCTCCTCGTAGCGTTGCAGCCGGGCCTTGCCCTTGGCCTGGCGCGCCTTGGCGCCGGACCTGACCCACGCCAGCTCCTCGGTCAGCCGCTTTTGCAGCTTGGCGTCCTTGCGGCCCTGCACCGCCAGCCGCTCGGCCTTTTTCTCCAGATATGTCGAGTAGTTGCCCTCGTACGGGTATGCGCGGCCACGATCGAGCTCGAGGATCCACTCGGCGACGTTGTCCAGGAAGTACCGGTCGTGGGTCACCGCCAGGATCGCGCCCGCGTAAGCGGCCAGGTGCTGTTCGAGCCACTGCACGCTTTCGGCGTCCAGGTGGTTCGTCGGCTCGTCGAGCAGGAGCAGATCCGGTTTGGACAACAACAGCTTGCAGAGCGCGACGCGGCGGCGCTCACCGCCGGACAGATTCGTGACCGGCTCGTCGGCCGGGGGGCACCGCAGCGCGTCCATCGCCTGCTCCAGCTGAGAGTCGAGGTCCCACGCGTCCGCGTGATCGAGTTCCTCTTGGAGCCGGCCCATTTCCTCCATCAGCTCATCGGAGTAATCGGTGGCCATCAATTCGGCGACCTCGTTGAAGCGGTCCAGCTTGATCTTGATGTCGCCCAGCCCCTCTTCCACATTCCCGCGGACGGTCTTCTCCTCGTTCAGCGGCGGCTCCTGCTGAAGAATGCCCACGGTCGCGTTGGTGGCCAAGAAGGCTTCGCCGTTGTTGGGCTTGTCGAGACCGGCCATGATCCGCAAGACGCTCGACTTGCCGGCGCCGTTGGGGCCGACGACACCGATCTTGGCGCCTGGGAAGAAGCTCAACGTGACGTCGTCCAGGATCACCTTGTCGCCGTGCGCCTTGCGGACCTTTTTCATCGTGTAGATGAACTCAGCCATGCCGCGGGTTTGCCTCTCTGGTGGTACGGAACGATCTCGCGGACCATCCTAGGCACCGCCCGACAGCCCTCGGCCCCCAGCTAAGCCGACAGCGGCAGCGGGCCGGTTTCGGCGGACTCGACGTCGTCTTGCGCCTCGGTGTCCCCCACGCCAGCCGCGCCGGCCACATCCGCAGATGGGGTGGCCTCGCCGGCAGGCGGACCGGTGTAGCCCGGCCTCTCGATGCGCACGATTGCGCGGGACACATCCGGTCCCACCGACGTCGCGCGCATCTCCAGGGAGGAGCGCCGGTTGCCATCGCGGTCTTCGTACTCGCTGGTGTACACGTGGCCCACCACGATCACGGGTGCGCCCTTGCCCAACGCGGCGCCCACGCCGGTGACCAACTTCCCCCAGCAATTGACGTTGATGAACAGCGAGTTGCCCGGCTCCCAGCCGCCGTCGGCCGTGCGCCGCCGGGAATTGCTCGCGACGCGAAACTTGATGAGCTCCTGGGTGCCGACCTGTCGGCGCTCGGGGTTGTTGACGATGTGACCGACGACCGTCAGCGGTGTTTCAAACATTGACGCATTTCCTTTCATTCGCAGTTAGCGCTTGTGTCTGGTGCTCATCCAGCCCGGCTGCGCCGACAAGTCAGTGGCTTCCCCGCAGTCGCGAATCGAGGCTGTGGAGACAGCCGCGACTGTGAATAGAGGCGCGAGCCCCGGCATCTCGGCGCGCGTAAAGGCACAGTGAAGGCGGGGCTAAGCTCGGGGCGCTTCCCGCCGCGCGAGTTCGGACAGCATCGCGTTGTAGGCCACCAGTTCGGCGTCATCGTCGCGTTCGGCCGCCCGGTCCAGCCGCCGGGCGGTGCGTTTGTCGCTGCGCGCCCACTGCATCAGCAGCGCGAGCATCACGATGACCAACGGCAATTCCCCTGCCGCCCAGGCTATCCCGCCGCCCAACCGCTGATCCCCCAGCAGGTCGGTGTGCCAGCTCAAACCGAGCGAGCGGTAATAGTCGGCGCCGATCACCTTTGGCGTGCCCATCAGCACCACCCCGAAGAACGCGTGCAGCGGCAACGACGCGAATACCACGGCCACCTTGGCCAGCGGCGGGATCGGCCGCGGCGTCGGGTCCACGCCGATCACGACCCAGTAGAACAGGTAGCCGCTGAGCAAGAAGTGCAGGTTCATCGCCAGATGCCCGGCATGACTGCCCACCGCGGCGTCGAAAAGACCACTGAAGTACAGCCCGTAGAACCCCGCGACGAACAGCGCGGTAGCGACAACGGGGTGGGTGAGGAATCGCGACAATCGGCTGTGCAGCGCGGCCAGCAGCCATTCCCGCATCCCCGGCGGATCTTGCCCGCCGGACGAGCGCCCGGCCGCAGGCAGTGCCCGCAACGCCAGACTCACCGGCGCGCCCAGCACGAGCAGGATCGGGACCATCATCGAAAGCCCCATGTGGGCGACCATGTGCATGCTGAACATCGCCGGCATGTAGCGACCGATCCCCGACGAGGTGACGAAGAGCAGAGCGCAACAGCCGAGCAGCCAGGCCGCGGTCCGGCCGGCCGGCCAGCTGTCCCCGCGGCGGCGCAGCCGCATCACGGCCGCCAGGTACACGGCGGCAAAGACGATGGCGGCGCTGCCGAAGATCAGGTCGAAGCGCCAGTCGAACATAATGCGCGCCGCGGTGGGCGGTCCGTCGAAGTCGTAACCGATCTCGGCTTCAGGAATTGAGGGCAGCCGGGCCGGGGGCGGTGGCGGGGCCGTGCGGCCCAGCCCGACGGCCACGCCGAAGGTGAGCCCGAAAACCACGGCTTCGGTCAGGGCCAGTCGCAGGAGGGCGGATCGCGGTGAATGTGCACTTACGCCTTTAAATGTGAAGTGGCGGCGTGATCTGGGCGACGTTTTGAGCCCTCGATTCATATCGGACGCGCTGGGCGCCGCGGTAGGCCCCGGGTCCGGCAGCAGCACCGCGACCGCCGATCGCCGCTGCCGCCAGCCCAAGACGCCGAGCAGGCACAGGGCGGTGAGCTTGGCGAGCACCAGCCGCCCGTATTCGGTGGTCAACAGGTCGGCAGGCAGGACTCGGACGAGCGCATTCACCACACCGCTGATCGCCATCGCCACCCAACACCACAGCGCGATCAGCGAGAATCTGCGCGTCGCCAACCCGATATGGTCACCGCTGCGCAGCGCGTGGGCGAACACGGCCAGCAGGCCTCCGGCCCACAGGCCGGCGGCGAGGAGGTGGACGAGCAGGCTGTTGGTCGCCAGGTCGTGTGAACCGCCGGCCGACGAGTGACCGGTCAACCCGAGTGGAATCAGCGTCAACAACGACCCGGCGAGCAGAAGCGGCGTCCATGACCAGCGCAGCACGGACACGCTGGCCACCGTCACGGTCGCGGCTAGGATCGCCGTCCAGCGCCAGGCAGAGGCGACGTTGATCAGCGAGGCCAGCGACCAGACCGTCACCGGGTTGAGGTGGTCGACCAACTGGTGACCGGAGACGTCGGAAATGGTCAGCGGAACCAACAAGGCGGCACACACCGCCCACGCCCCGGAGGCCACGGTCCCGAGACGAAGCGCTCGGTATCCGCCGGCGTCGAGGACGCCGCTCTGCTGCGGCGGCACCAGGAAAGCCGCGCACAGGAAGGACCCGACAGCCAGCACCGCGGCGATCTCGCCGGCCGCTCGCACGAACGGCAGCCCCAGCGTGGTCGCCGGACCAGGATCGGGCAACCCGGTGGCGCTCAGCGCGTCCGCCAGCGCCAGCGCCCCGATACCGGCGGCCGTGCAGCCCGCCAGGACGGCGATGCCGATCAGCAGCGGCCGGACCAGCGTGCGGGTCGTGCCCTCGGGCCGGGCAACCGTCATGTGCTCAAGGGTATTGGCGCGCGGCCGGACTACGGAGCCTGGCTGGCCAAACGCTCCTGGCGCGCCTTGAACTCGCGAGCGATGAACTGCTTGCGCGCAATCCGCTCGACGGCATCGAAATCCCGCAGGATGTCCCGCAGCTCTCGCCGGAAGGCCACGCGCCGTTCGCTGAGGTCGGCGCTGGGGCCGATAAGGTGCTGATCCACGACAACCTGGCGCGCGGTCGCGAACAGCAGCGTCGAAACCGATTCGCTGCTCCGGACACGGGCTTGCGCAACGTATTGCCGACCGACCCCAAGCGCCAGCTCCGTCAATTCCTTCTGGCCGATATCCGCCGGAGCAGCACGCAACACGTCGGCGACGATCTCGTACGCCTCGAAGAACACCCGCAACATCGCGTGGGACATCAACGGACGCTTGGCGAACAATATGGCGTCGATATCCTCGCCCCCGGCCGCCACGTGAGCTTCCCAATCATCGTGCCACGCCATCTCTTCGGCGATGTTCGCGCGAAACGACGCCGTGTCGGCGAAATAGAAATCGAACTTCAGCAGGTCCCGCAACCGCATCGCCTGGGCCCAGAAGGCCGACAAGCGGTCGATCTGAGGATCCTCGATCCTCCGGGCGTGCGTCAGAGCGAGTTCGACGATCGCGGTTTCCAGGAAGGCGTGAATCAACGAGTTGCGGTAGAACGCGGCGGCGTGTTCGTCCTCGGGTGCGATGTACCACACCGGTTCTCGTCCGCTGTCGACGCGGGTGATCGGGTGCCCGTTCGACAACGCGTCGACCGCCGCGCGCACGCCGTCGCGCGTGCGCAGCCGTAACGCGCTCGTCGACATCGGGGTTTGCTTGCGCTCGAGATAGTCGAGCGAGTCCTGCAGGGTGTGGTGCAGCTGATCGAGCGTCAGCGCCACACCGCGCGTGGCGAGCAGCAGCGCACACACCAGACCCGTCGCGGTGACCGGCGTCGCCCGCAGAATCCGCCAGGCGACTTCGAACGACATCTTCTGTAGCGCAAGCCGTTTGGCGCTCTCGTCGTGGGCCAGCGGACCGCCCGGCGCGCCGAGATATTGCCGCATGGAGACCGCTTCCGGGAAGCGAACGTAGATCTTGCCGTAGTTGCGCTCGCCCTGCGCCTTGATGAAGTTGTAGAGCCAGGCGGCACCCTCGGGTGTCTTCTCACCGCCGCGCGCGTACGCCGCGTACTCGGCGGTCTCATGCAGCTGATCGAAGCTGATCGACACCGGCTGCAGGAGAATGTCTTCGCTGCGACCGTCCAGGTAGGCATCGGCCACGTAGGACAGCAGGCCGAGCTTGGGCGGCAGCATCTTGCCGGTACGCGAGCGAGTGCCCTCGATGGACCAGCTGAGGTTGAACCGCTTTTCGACGATGTAGCCGACGTATTCGCGCAGCACGTACTTGTAGAGCGGGTTATCGCCGATGTTGCGGCGGATGAATATGGCGCCGGAACGGCGCAACAGCGGCCCCATCACCCCGAACGACAGGTTGATCCCGGCGAACATGTGCACCGGTGGTAGCCGGTTCTCCTGCATGGCCACCGGCACCACCGCGCCGTCGATGTACGACCTGTGCGAAAACAGCAGCACCGCCGGATGAGCTTCCAGACCCGCGCGCATCGCGGCGACCTGGTACTCGTCGTAGTCGATCTCGGGGTCGAATCCGCGGCTGAGCGCCCTGCCCAGGACGCCCACCAGGTCGACGGAGACCCTGCTCCACCCGGTGGAGAGTTCGTCGAGCATCTCCCCGGCTTCCTCGACGGTTGCCCCCGGGATCTTCTCCAAGCCGGCCCGAAACCGCGCCGAAGACAAGATCTCGGGCTTCACCAACCGTGGAGACTTGTATTGGGGTCCGAGGATGCGGTACTCGGCGCGTTCCAAGGCCAGGATCGCGCGACGAGTCACGAACTGCGCGAAGTCGCGCGTGTCCTCTCCGACGGTGGTGTCGCGCCATAGTTGCCGGAGTTCGGAGACCTTGGCCGGCTCACCGGCGACCACCCGGGCGCGTTGGGGATCGTCGCGCAGAATCTGCCGCTGCAACCGT
>NZ_JAFBAT010000041.1 GCF_019247615.1 Mycobacterium sp.
GGGTTGATCGAGTACGCGGGCACCGCAACGGTGCTGGTATCGCCGACGACGAACCGCGAGGCGACCAAGAACGGGCTCGACAAGCTGCAGTTCGCCGACCGCACCGCCACCGGGGAGGGCATCTTCACCGCGTTGCAGGCCATCGCCGCCGTGGGCGCGGTGATCGGCGGCGGCGACAAGCCGCCGCCGGCGCGCATCGTGTTGTTCTCCGACGGCAAGGAGACGATGCCGACCAATCCGGACAATCCCAAGGGCGCCTTCACCGCCGCGCGCACCGCCAAGGACCAGGGCGTGCCGATCTCGACGATCTCGTTCGGCACGCCGTACGGGTTCGTCGATATCAACGATCAGCGCCAGCCCGTCCCGGTCGACGACACCACGATGAAAAGGGTGGCGGAGCTCTCCGGTGGAAACTGGTACAACGCCGCCAGCTTGACCGAGCTGAAAGGGGTCTACGCGTCTCTGCAGGAGCAGATCGGCTACGAAACGATCAAAGGCGACGCCAGCGCGGGGTGGCTGCGGTTGGGTGCAGTGGTCCTGGCGGCGGCCGCGCTGGCGGCGCTGCTGATCAACCGCCGATTGCCGACGTAGCTATGCCGCGAGCCGAACCTGGCTGCGATTTTCGGCCCCGGATTTCGCGATGTGGTTCGGCTCGCGGAGCGCCCGCCTCGCTTACCCGGCGAATGACGTCGCTGGGACGATCTTCTGCTATCACACGAACGACGCGCCAGCCGTAGCGCCGCTCGACCTTTTCGAGACGCCGGATGTCTTTCGCATAGTGGTAGCGGCTCGACTGGTGATGCTCACCCTCATACTCGGCGGCGACCTTGACGTCCTCCCATCCCATATCCAAATACGCTTCGGCCCAACCCCATTCGTTGTGGACCGGGATCTGGGTTTGGGGACGCCGAAACCCCGCACGTATCAGTAGCAGGCGCAGCCAGGTTTCCTTGGGCGATTGCGCACCGCCGTCAACAAGGTCGAGAGCGGCTCGGGCTGCTTTGATGCCGCGTCGGCCCCGGTAACGATCGACCAATTGCTCGACGTCGGCCATTTTGACAGCGGTCGCCTGCATCAAAGCGTCCACCGCCGCGACGGCGAGGTCCAGCGGCAATCGACTTGCCAGGTCGAGGGCCGTCCGCTCGGGTGTCGTGACGCGCATGCCACCGATCAGACAGATCTCGTCGGGCTCGATGCGGTCCTCCCAGGTCTGGACTCCCGGCTCGCGGCGACTGTTGGCATAGATGATGGCCGCGGGCAGGTCCGTACCGATCCATTTGGCGCCATGCAGAGCGGACGCGGAGTAGCCCGCCAGGACGCCTTTCCCTCGCGAGCGCAGCCACAACGCTTTTGCGCGCAATTGCGCGGTCAACTCCACATCGCGTGGCACGTATACGTCTTTGTGCAGCGCGACACACCGGCTGCGCAACTGGTAACTCGTCAGAGCGCCCGTGGCCAGTGCAGTGCTGCCGTAGAAGGGGGCTGTCATGACCGCAGTGTGCTGCGCCACACCGACATCGCTTCGCGAGCCGAACACCACGGCGATAATTCGTCTGGAAAAGCGCAGCCCGGTTCGGTTCGCGGGAAGAGGCGACGATAGGTTGTCCGAGTGACTGACCCAGCTACCGACGGCGGTAAGCCCGCGTTCGTATCCCGTTCGGTCCTGGTGACGGGCGGAAACCGGGGGATCGGCCTGGCAATCGCGCAGCGGCTGGCCGCCGACGGCCACAAGGTGGCCGTCACACACCGCGGATCAGGGGCGCCCAACGGGCTGTTCGGCGTCGAGTGCGACGTCACCGACAACGCCGCCGTCGATCGCGCTTTCAAAGAGGTCGAAGAGCATCAGGGCCCGGTCGAGGTGCTGGTGTCAAACGCCGGCCTGGCCGCGGACGCGTTTCTCATGCGGATGACCGAGGAGAAGTTCGAGAAGGTCATCGACGCCAACCTCACCGGGGCGTTCCGGGTGGCTCAGCGGGCCTCGCGCAACATGCAGCGGAAGAAGTTCGGCCGCATGATCTTCATCGGTTCGGTCTCCGGCACCTGGGGCATCGGCAACCAGGCCAATTACGCGGCCTCCAAGGCCGGCGTGATCGGCATGGCCCGCTCGATCGCTCGGGAGATGTCGAAGGCCAACGTGACCGCGAATGTGGTGGCCCCCGGTTACATCGACACCGACATGACCCGTTCGCTGGACGAGCGGATCCAGGAGGGGGCGCTCCAATTCATCCCGGCGAAGCGGGTCGGCACCGCCGCCGAGGTCGCCGGCGTCGTCAGCTTCCTGGCGTCCGAGGATGCGAGCTACATCTCCGGTGCCGTCATCCCGGTCGACGGCGGCATGGGTATGGGCCACTGATTCACAGCACGACTTCAAAGGACGGACATGGCAGGACTGCTTGAAGGCAAACGGATTCTGGTCACCGGGATCATCACCGACTCGTCGATCGCTTTTCACATCGCGCGAGTGGCCCAGGAGCAGGGGGCCGAACTGGTGCTGACCGGATTTGACCGGCTGCGGCTGATCCAGCGCATCGCGGACCGGCTGCCGCAGAAAGCCCCGCTGATCGAGCTCGATGTGCAGAACGAGAAGCACCTCAACACCCTCGCCGACCGGGTAACCGAGATCATCGGGGAGGGCAACAAGCTTGACGGCGTGGTGCATTCGATCGGCTTCATGCCGCAGACCGGGATGGGCATCCACCCGTTCTTCGACGCGCCGTTCGAGGACGTTGCCAAGGGCATTCACATCTCCGCCTACTCGTACGCCTCGCTTGCCAAGGCGCTGCTGCCGATCATGAATCCCGGCGGCGGCATCGTGGGCATGGACTTCGACCCGTCGCGCGCGATGCCGGCATACAACTGGATGACCGTCGCCAAGAGCGCGCTGGAGTCGGTGAACCGATTCGTCGCCCGGGAGGCCGGCAAGTACGGTGTGCGCTCCAACCTTGTTGCGGCAGGCCCGATCCGGACGCTGGCGATGAGCGCGATCGTGGGCGGCGCGCTCGGCGAAGAGGCGGGTGCGCAGATACACCTGCTCGAGGAGGGCTGGGATCAGCGTGCACCGCTGGGCTGGAACATGAAGGACGCGACGCCGGTCGCCAAGACGGTGTGCGCGCTGCTCTCGGAGTGGCTGCCGGCCACCACCGGCACCGTCATCTTCGCCGATGGCGGCGCCAGCACGCAATTGCTCTAACAGCGGAATTACTCTGAGCTCTAATGGAATTCGACGCCGTCCTGCTGCTGTCGTTCGGCGGCCCGGAGGGGCCCGAGCAGGTCCGGCCATTCCTGGATAACGTCACCCGCGGTCGCAATGTGCCGCCCGAACGCCTCGACGAAGTGGCCCAGCACTACCAGCATTTCGGCGGTGTGTCGCCGATCAACCGGATCAACCGCGAGTTGATGACCGAGCTACAAGCGCAATTGGACATCCCGGTCTATTTCGGCAACCGCAACTGGGAACCGTACGTCGAAGACACCGTCAAGGCGATGCGCGACAACGGCATTCGTCGCGCCGCGGTGTTCACCACGTCGGCGTGGAGCGGTTACTCGAGCTGCACGCAGTACGTCGAAGACATTGCGCGAGCCCGTCTGGCCGCCGGGCCGGGTGCCCCGGAGCTAGTCAAGTTGCGACCCTACTTTGACCACCCTCTCTTCATCGAGATGTTCGCCGACAACATCGCGGCCGCCGCCGCGACGGTGCCCGGCGATGCGCGGCTGGTGTTTACGGCGCATTCCGTCCCGGTGGCCGCCGACGAGCGCTGCGGCCCGCGACTGTATAGCAGCCAAGTGGCCTATACCACAAGGCTTGTCGCGACCGCGGCAGGTTACACGGATTACGATCTGGCCTGGCAGTCACGATCGGGGCCGCCCCAAGTTCCTTGGCTGGAGCCCGATGTCGCCGACCACCTGGCCTCGCTGGCGGTGTCCGGCGTCAAAGCCGTCATCGTGTGCCCGATCGGATTCGTCGCCGATCACATCGAGGTCGTGTGGGATCTCGACCAGGAATTGCGATCACAGGCCGAAGCCGCGGGGCAGGGCTTCGCCAGGGTCGCGACACCCAATGCCGAACCGGGATTCGCCCGGCTCGCCGCAAGTTTGATCGACGAACTGCGCTACGGGCGGGCGCCCGACCGGGCGAGGGGGCCTGATCCGGTCCCCGGGTGCCTCGCGAGCGTCAACGGGGCGCCGTGCCGTCCGCCGCATTGCGTTGCGGGGCAAAGCATTTAGTCAAACCAAGCCGAGTTAAGGATGGCGTTCACCGCCGCGATCCGCGCCGAGCGCACCACAGCGGTCAGCGGACGCAAAGCATCCGTGGTGATCCGGGCTTGCGAGGAAGATTGTGTTCCGATCCCACTGCCGATGCGATCGGCTGAGGCGTCAGCAGATCGACTGAGCCCGGCGCTGACGGCGATGATGGCGTCGACGTGCGCGGCGTTCTCCAGTACCCGCAACGCGCGCGACGGCGCATGGTCGGGAACACGGTGTTGCCGCGCCGAATCCAGCAGCTGCTCGACAAGTCCCCGGGGGTCGTCGATGTCGGCCGCGGCGCCCAGGCCGATGGCCCCGAGCGCATCGGCCGCCGAGCGCACCGCCGACCGCAGCGTGTACTCGGCGTCGCCGAGTTCATAGTGGTCGCACGCGGGCGCGCCGGGCAGGGAATACACCGTCCAAGAGAGGCCGCAGGATTCGGGCTGGCGCGCCTCACCGTCGGCCTCCTCGAGATCGTTGTAGGAAAACTCGGGGACCAGACCGACCGCGGCCGCGGGATTATCGGGGTTGGCTGGGCCAGCAACGATCACCGCCTCGCGCGCCGCCAGGGCATCGCGCTCGAACTGTGTCCCGGCCGCCAGGCCGCGTACGTCTCCGGGCACGGGCAAGGCCACATTGATCGCACCGAGAGCAGCCGGCCGGCCGACCGCGGCGCGCATCGTCTGCAACAGGCATACCGTTCCGGCATCATGGACATCCGGCCACGGCAATCCGGTGTGGCCCGCGGCGACCGCGTCATAGGCAGTGACCGATTGGTTTGGCGCCCAAAGGGATAACGCATCCAGGACATCGTCGGGCGCGGCCTTGCCCGCGAGCCACGCGTTGGCCCACAAAGACAGCGAAACACTGGGACACCACATGATGTCGGAGTGTAGTTGTTTGTCCCTGCTAAGGCCGATCACGCGTATTCTGGCCGCATGCCCGCCGCGGTGATCTGGCTCATATTCGCGCTGATGCTTGCCGGCGGGGAGGCCTTGACCGGGCATTTATTCTTGCTGATGCTCGCGGGTGGCGCGCTGGCCGCGGCGGGAAGCAGCTGGCTGCTGGACTTGCCGGTATGGGGCGACGCGGCGGTGTTTCTGGCGGTCTCGGTGTTGCTGCTCGCGGTGGTGCGGCCGACCCTGCGGCGCCGACTCACCCCCGCGAGGGGACTTCCGACCGGCATTCAGGCGCTGGAGGGCAAAAGCGCGCTGGTGCTCGACCGGGTCGCACGCGATGAAGGCCAAGTGAAATTGGATGGCCAGGTGTGGACGGCGCGTCCCCTGAACGACAGCGACGTGTTTCAACCCGGCGAGCGCGTTACCGTCATGCAGATCAACGGCGCCACCGCGGTGGTCATCAAGGACATCTGATCCTGCCGGAGAACGAGGAGGAACTTCGATGCAAGGTGCGGTAGCTGGTTTGGCATTTTTCGTCGTCCTGGTGATCTTCGCGATCATCGTGGTGGCCAAATCGGTGGCGCTGATCCCACAGGCTGAGGCGGCGGTGATCGAGCGGCTGGGCCGGTACAGCCGCACGGTCAGTGGACAACTCACGTTGCTGGTGCCCTTCATCGACCGGGTGCGCGCGCGGGTGGATCTGCGCGAACGGGTGGTGTCGTTCCCGCCGCAACCGGTGATCACCGAGGACAACCTGACCCTCAACATCGACACCGTGGTTTACTTCCAGGTCACCGTGCCTCAGGCCGCCGTCTACGAGATCAGCAACTACATCGTCGGGGTCGAGCAGCTCACCACCACCACGCTGCGCAACGTTGTGGGCGGCATGACGCTCGAGCAGACCCTGACCTCTCGCGACCAGATCAATGCCCAATTGCGCGGCGTGCTGGACGAGGCGACCGGCCGCTGGGGTCTGCGCGTGGCCCGGGTGGAGCTGCGCAGCATCGACCCACCGCCGTCGATCCAGGCGTCGATGGAAAAGCAGATGAAGGCCGATAGGGAGAAGCGGGCCATGATCCTGACCGCCGAGGGCACCCGCGAGGCGGCGATCAAGCAGGCCGAGGGCCAGAAGGCGGCCCAAATCCTGGCCGCCGAGGGCGCCAAGCAGGCAGCGATCCTGGCCGCCGAGGCGGACCGGCAGTCCAGGATGCTGCGCGCTGAGGGCGAACGTGCCGCGACCTACCTGCAGGCGCAGGGGCAGGCCAAGGCCATCGAGAAGACATTCGCCGCGATCAAGGCCGGCCGGCCCACCCCCGAGATGCTGGCCTACCAGTACCTGCAGACCTTGCCGCAGATGGCGCGCGGTGACGCCAACAAGGTGTGGGTGGTGCCCAGCGACTTCAGCGCGGCGCTGCAGGGGTTCACCAAGCTACTTGGCGCGCCGGGCGAGGACGGGGTCTTCCGGTTCCAGCCGTCGCCGGATGACGATCTGCCCAAACATGCCTCGGGCGACGACGAGGACGTCGCGGACTGGTTCTCCACGAAGACCGACCCGGCGATCGCGCAGGCGGCGCAGACGGCTTCCGGTACTGCGGTCTCGAATACCGAGGTGATACCGCGTCCGGGGATTGACGGCACCATGGGAACACCACCGCAGTTGGCTCAGTAGGGATCCGATCGATGAGCGTTTTGACATCACCCAAGGCATACGTGGCGCTGGCCGCGCTCCAGGCTGGCGACGCGGTGGCGTGCGCGATACCCATTGCTCCCATTACCAAGTCGTTGGACAGCCTGGGGGTGCCGGATGGCGTTCGCCCCGTCCTGCCGGTGGTCAAGGGCCTTGCGGCGATCGGCCTGCTGTCCGTCAGCCGTTTTCCCGCGTTGGCGCGGCTGACGACGGCGATGCTGACGGTGTATTTCGCTTTGGCCGTCGGCGCGCACATCCGGGCACGCGACAAGGTCGTGAATGCCCTTCCGGCCGCGTCGTTTCTGGCCACCTTCGCCGCGATGACGGTGATGGGCCCGGACCAGGAGTAATTCAGGCGTACCTGGACCATTTTCCCGGCGAGTTCTGCCAAGCGAGCGTCTGCCCGGGGAGCCCGGGGAGCGGCGCCCGCCGCGTGGGCGGCGGGCGATTAGGGTATGCCACACCAACCCGAGACGTGGACGCGTGAGGAGATTGCCGTGGTCGATGCCGGAGCGGCACGTCGCTCGATCGAGGGCACGGCGATCGGCAACTTCATGGAGGCCTACGACTTCACCCTGTTCAGCCTCGTCGCGACGATCTTGGCCCAGAAGTTCTATCCGGGAGAGAATTCCGGCACGGGCAACCTCCTTGCCACCTTCGGCACGATGACGGCGGGGTTCGTTGTGCGGCCGCTCGGCGGGGTGATCTTCGGCCCGCTCGGCGATCGCATCGGGCGCAAGCCCGTGCTTGTCGTGACGATCTCGCTGATGGCGGTGTGCGCGGCCGCGACCGGCGTGCTGCCCGTCTACCACACCATCGGGGTCTGGGCGCCGATCCTGCTCACGGTCATTCGCGTCTGTCAGGGGCTTTCCTCCGGCGGCGAATACGCCGGAGCGATGACCTTCATCGCCGAACACGCGCCGACCCACAAGCGGGGCATGATGGCCGGATTCCTGCCGGTGGGCACGTTGGCAGGATTCGTGGTGGGCGCCACGTTGGTCACGGGGTTGCAGGCCGCGCTGCCGCACGCCGACATGCTGGCCTGGGGCTGGCGCGTCCCGTTTCTGCTGGCCGCTCCCCTTGGCCTTATCGCCGTGTACCTGCGCTCGCGGATCGACGAATCGCCGGAGTACGAGGAGATGCACGCGCACCAGCAACCGGTTTCCGGCCGGAATCAATTCGTGCAGACGGTCGTGCGGCAGTGGAAGGGGCTGCTGATCTGCCTGGGAGTGGAGCTTGCGGTCACCGACACCAGCTACATGGTCAGCGGCTATGTGCCGACCTACCTGAAGAAGACGGCCGCCGTGGCGGACAACCCGGCGCTGGTGATGGTCCTGGTGGTGCTGGCCCTGCTGACCGTCGGCGTGCTGCTCATCGCGAGACTGTCAGACCGCATAGGTGTCAAACCGCTGTTGTGGACCGGGTGTGGCCTGCTCGTGGTGGTCTCGATCCCGGCGTTTTCCTTGATGCGGTTCGGCGGGGCGTATCCCACGAAGTTCCTCGGTGTGCTGCTCGTCGGCCTGCCCATGCTCTTTCTGAGCAGCCTGGAGCCGGTGATCCTGCCCGCGCTCTTTCCCACCAGCGTCCGCTACGGCGCGGTGTCGATCGGATTCAACATCGCGGTGTCGGCGTTCGGCGGCACCACGCCCCTGATCGCCGAGTCGCTGGTCGCCGCCGGCAAACCGATGGCGCCGGCCTACATGCTCATATTCGCCGGGCTGGTCGGGGCAGTCACGCTGTTCTTCGCCCCGGAGGTGGCCGGCAAGCCGTTGCTGGGCTCCTGGACGCCCGTTGAGGCACCGGGCGAGGCCGGAGACCTCGCCGAAACTCAGCGCGGAAACGGCGGCGCGGGGGGAGCGGGCACCGGCGCCGACGTCGGCGCGCTACCCGGCGCCGGTGGGGCCGTGTAGACACAACCCGGCCCGTTCGACGACAACTGCGGCGGATAGGGCGGCGGCGGCAACTGGACGCGGACGGTCCACACCAGGCCGGTCACCGCGAAGACCGCAAGAGCGCCGAGCAGCAGGGCCGCCACCCCGACGCCGATCACGACGGCGAGGGGGTAGCGGCGGGCGGGGGTGTCGTTGACGGTCATGCGGCTTCCCAGGTCGTCGGGGTATCGGTACCCGAGGACGCTACTGGCCGAGCGCACGCCAGGCGGTGGAACGTGAAGCGAACCTGAAGAAAGCGGCTTGGCCCGCCGACGCGCGGGGCGGTGATTCCGGCGACGCTATCAGGCTGCGAGGACGGACGCAGGGTCGGTCGCGGGGTCGGTCGTCGCCTTGTGGTGGTGCCGCCGGTAGTGGCGGACCTCGACCATCAGCCCGGCGAGCCCCAAGGCGGCCGTGCCCAGCAACGCCAGGGCGAGGCGGGGGCTGGGGTGACCGGCTATCGCGTCGCCGAGAATGACGACGGCGGCGGTGCCGGGCAGCAAACCGGCGACCGTGGCAAGCGTGTATGGCATCAGCCGCATCGCCGAGGCACCGGCGGCGTAGTTGATCGCCGAGAACGGCACGACGGGGATCAACCGCAGCGACAACACGGCCACCCAACCGCGCTTGTGCAGGCGCTCATCGACCGTTTCGATCGATCGGTGGCGCACCAGGCGGATCAGCTGCCACCCGGCCGCACGCACCAGCAGCATCGCGAGCACCGCGCTCGTCGTGCTGGCAACCACCGCGATCAGCACGCCCAGCGCCGGGCCGAACAACAGGCCGGCGGCCAGGGTGAACGCCGTGCGAGGCACCGGCAGCACCGTCGCCACGATGTGCGCCCCGAGAAACGCCACCGGAAACCACGGGCCTACCGATTCCGCCCAGTCGCGCATCTGCACCGGGCTGGGCACGGGAAGCCAGGTGGCCGCGGCGATCAGGAGTGTGATACCGGCCACCATCGCCAGCGTCCGGGGACCCGCGAGCTGACGCGCGGCCGTGCGCAGCGCGGCCACGGCGGCGCGCGGCGTATCGGTGAATTTGCTGGTGGCGGAATCCGTCACGGCTGTCAAGGTTACGGGGCTCAGGTGAATACCTCGTTTCCCAGCCTGGCGTTTCCTCTCGGAGCCGCTGGGGGCGTCCGCTGGTTTTTTCCCGAGAGGCGGCATCAACTAGCCTCATTAGTAAGTGGCAATCCCCGCAGTGGCCCTATCAGCTGGGAAAAGGGAGCAATCGGTGTCCATTGATGTACGCGAACTCGCCGACCTGGAACAGGTTCGCGCGCGTTGGCGCAGGGCGGTCGCCGGGGTGCTGTCCAAGAGCACCGGCAAGGATCCGGGGGAACTCGGGGACGAGCCGGAGCGGCTGCTGGACACCCCGACTTACGACGGGATCGCGATCCGGGCGCTCTACACCGCGCTCGACGAGCTGCCCGAACCGCCGCTACCCGGCGACTGGCCCTACGTGCGCGGGGGCGACGCGCTGCGCGACGCCAACGCGGGATGGAAGGTCGCCGAGACCTTCCCGGTTTTGGGCCCGGTTTTGGGCCCGGTTTTGGGCCCGGTTTTGGCCCCGGATCCCGCCAGCGACGACCACAACGCCGCGGTGCTGGCCGCGCTCGCCGACGGGGTCAGCGCGCTGCGGATCCGGGTGGGTGAATCCGGCGTGTCCGCCGGGGAGCTCGGACGGCTGTTGTCGGGGGTCTACCTGGACCTTGTGCCGGTGGTCCTCGACGCGGGCGCCGACTACGCCGACGCCGCCGAGGCGCTGCTGGCGTTGGTCGACCGGGCCGGGGGTAAACCGGCGCTGTCGATCGACCTGGGCGCCGACCCGCTGACCGCCACGCTGAGCGGCGCGGCGGCGCCGTCGATGGAGCAGGTGGTGACGATCGCGACGCGGGCGTCGGACAAGCCCGGGGTGCGGGCGATCACCGTCGACGGGCCCGCCTTCCACAACCTGGGCGCCAACGCCACCTGGGAGCTGGCCGCCAGCGTCGCGGTCGCGGTGTCCTACCTGCGGGCGCTCACAGACGCCGGGCTCTCGGTCGGAAAGGCGCTGCGGCAGATCAGCTTTCGGCTGGCCGCCGATGACGACCAGTTCGGGACGATCGCGAAGATGCGCGCCGCGCGCCGGCTGTGGGCGCGGGTCGCCGAGGTGGTCGGCGACCCCGATGGCGGCGCGGCCGTCGTGCACGCGCACACGTCGCTGCCGATGATGACCCAACGCGACCCGTGGGTGAACATGCTGCGCGCGACGGTGGCCGCGTTCGGCGCCGGCGTGGGCGGCGCGGACACCGTGCTGGTGCTGCCGTTCGACGTGGCAATCCCGGGCGGTTTTCCCGGGGTGGGGCGCGGGTTCGCGCGCCGCATCGCCCGTAACACTCAGCTGCTCCTCCTGGAGGAGTCGCATGTGGGGCAGGTGCTGGACCCGGCCGGTGGCTCGTGGTTCGTCGAGGACCTCACCGAGCGGCTCGCGCAACGGGCGTGGCAGCAGTTCCAGGAGCTCGAGGCGCGGGGCGGCTTTACCCAGGCGCGGGACTTCGTCGCCAAGCGGATCGCCGAGATCGCCGCGCGACGCGCCGACGACATCGCGCATCGCCGCACCGCGATCACCGGGGTCAACGAATACCCCAATCTCGAGGAACCCGCACTGCCGCAAGGTGATTCGTCGCCAGCGGTGCGGCGCTACGCGGCGGAGTTCGAGGCGCTGCGCGACCGGTCGGACGCCTTCCTGGCCCGCACCGGCTCGCGTCCGAAGGCGTTGCTGCTGCCGCTGGGTCCGCTGGCCGAGCACAACATCCGCGCGACGTTCGCGGCCAACCTGCTCGCGGCGGGCGGCATCGAGGCGGTCAACCCGGGACCCGTCGACGCTTCCGGGGTCGCCGGTGTGGTTGCCGCGGCGGGTTCGCCTGCCGTCGCGGTCATCTGCGGCACCGACAGGCGCTCCGGTGACGAGGCCCCGGCCGTGATGCATGCGGCGCGACGCGCCGGGGTGTCGACGGTCTACCTGGCCGGGACCGAGAAGGCGCTCGGAGACGCCGAGCACCGGCCGGACGAATTCTTGACCGCGAAAATCAATGCGGTGCAAGCGTTGTCGGATCTGCTCAGCCAGTTGGGAGCGTAGCCACCATGACGATGACGACACCCGTTGTTGGCAGTTTCGCCGAGGTCCCGCTGCGCGGCGACCGCGGAGTGGCCCCCCCAACCGAGGCGGCCGTGCAAGACCACGTCGCCGTGGCCGCGTCCGCGCACGGGTACGCGCCCGAGCAGCTGTACTGGCACACGCCGGAAGGCATCGATGTCAAGCCCGTGTACATCGCCGCCGACCGCGCGGTCGCCGCGGCGGCCGGTTATCCGCTGAACAGTTTTCCCGGCGAGCCGCCCTTCCTCCGCGGTCCCTACCCGACGATGTATGTCAACCAGCCGTGGACGATTCGCCAATACGCCGGCTTCTCCACCGCCGCGGATTCCAATGCGTTCTACCGGCGCAACCTCGCCGCCGGCCAAAAGGGTCTCTCGGTGGCCTTCGACCTGGCCACCCACCGCGGTTATGACTCCGACCACCCGCGCGTCCAGGGCGACGTCGGAATGGCCGGTGTGGCAATAGATTCCATCCTCGACATGCGGCAGCTGTTCGAAGGTATCGACCTGTCCTCGGTAAGCGTGTCGATGACGATGAACGGCGCCGTGCTGCCCATCCTGGCGCTGTACGTGGTGGCTGCCGAGGAGCAGGGCGTGCCGCCGGAGAAGTTGGCGGGCACCATCCAGAACGACATCCTCAAAGAGTTTATGGTGCGCAACACTTACATCTATCCGCCGAAGCCGTCGATGCGCATCATCTCTGACATCTTCGCCTACACCAGCGCCAAGATGCCGAAGTTCAACTCCATCTCGATCTCCGGTTACCACATCCAAGAAGCCGGCGCCACAGCGGATCTGGAGTTGGCCTACACGCTGGCCGACGGCGTCGACTACATCAAGGCCGGGCTGGACGCCGGGCTGGACATCGACAAGTTCGCGCCCCGGCTCTCGTTCTTCTGGGGCATCGGCATGAACTTCTTCATGGAGGTCGCCAAGCTGCGGGCCGGCCGGCTGCTGTGGAGCGAGCTGGTCGCCGGGTTCGGGGCGAGTAACCCGAAATCGCTTTCGCTGCGCACACATTCACAGACCTCGGGCTGGTCGCTGACCGCCCAGGACGCCTTCAACAACGTGGCGCGCACCTGCATCGAGGCGATGGCCGCCACCCAGGGCCACACCCAGTCGCTGCACACCAACGCCCTCGACGAGGCGCTGGCGCTGCCCACCGACTTCTCCGCCCGCATCGCCCGCAACACTCAACTGCTCTTGGCGCAGGAGTCGGGTACCACGAGGCCGATTGACCCGTGGGGCGGCTCGTATTACGTGGAGTGGCTGACCCACCGCCTGGCGCAGCAGGCCCGCGCGCACATGGCCGAGATCGCCGAGCACGGGGGCATGGCGCAGGCGATCGACGATGGCATCCCCAAGCTGCGCATCGAGGAGGCCGCCGCCCGCACCCAGGCCCGCATCGATTCCGGTCAGCAACCGGTCATCGGGGTCAACAAATACCAGGTCGACGAGGACCACGAGATCGAGGTGCTCAAGGTCGAAAACAGTCGGGTGCGCGCCGAGCAGCTGGCGAAACTGCAAGAGCTGCGGGCGGACCGGGACCAGGCGGCGGTGGACGCCGCGCTGGCCGAGCTGTCGCGCGCCGCCGCCGCGCATGGTCGCGCCGGCGACGTGGGGGTACCTCCCGCTTGCGGGGGAAGTCTCGGCAACAACCTGCTGGCGCTGGCCATCGACGCGGCGCGGGCCAAGGCGACCGTCGGAGAAATCTCCGACGCCCTCGAGAAGGTGTATGGCCGTCACCAGGCGGAGATCCGTACTATCGCCGGGGTCTACCGTCACGAAGCCGGAAAGGCCACAAACATCGCAAGCGCCACCGAATTGGTCGAGGAGTTCGCCCGGGCCGACGGTCGCCGGCCGAGGATCCTGGTGGCCAAGATGGGCCAGGACGGCCACGACCGCGGACAGAAGGTGATCGCGACGGCATTCGCCGACATCGGGTTCGACGTCGACGTCGGCTCGCTGTTCTCCACGCCCGAGGAGGTGGCTCGGCAGGCCGCCGATAACGACGTCCACGTCATCGGGGTGTCGTCGCTGGCGGCCGGCCACCTCACGCTGGTGCCCGCGCTGCGCGACGCGCTGGCCGAGGTGGGGCGGCCCGACATCATGATCGTGGTCGGGGGCGTCATTCCGCCCGGCGACTTCGACGAGCTGTACGCCGCGGGGGCCACGGCCATCTTCCCGCCCGGCACAGTGATCGCCGACGCCGCAATCGGCTTGCTGCACAAGCTCGCCGAGCGGCTGGGGTACGACCTGAGCCAGTGAGTAGCGCCGCGAAACTGTATTCCATGACGCCGCAACTCGCGAAATGCGTAGCTAGCTGCAGTCTCGCGGGGTGGGGACGGCCATGACATCCAAAAGGTTGGCAGCCGCCGTCCGCGACGGCGACCGCGCGGCGTTGCCGCGCGCCATCACGCTGCTGGAATCCACCCGTGCCGACCATCGTGAGCAGGCCCAGAAGCTGCTGCTGGCGCTGACGCCGGAGGCCGGGGAGGCGCATCGCGTGGGCATCACCGGAGTTCCGGGCGTGGGCAAGTCGACCGCCATCGAGGCCCTCGGCATGCGGCTTATCGACCAGGGACATCGGGTCGCGGTGCTGGCCGTCGACCCGTCGTCGACCCGAACCGGCGGGTCGATCCTCGGCGACAAGACCCGGATGGCGCGGTTGGCGACGCACCCCGATGCCTACATCCGCCCGTCGCCGACGTCGGGAACGCTGGGCGGCGTGGCGAAGGCGACCCGGGAAACCATCGTGCTGCTGGAAGCCGCCGGGTTCGACGTCATCCTGGTGGAAACTGTCGGAGTGGGGCAGTCCGAGGTGGCTGTTGCCAACATGGTCGACACTTTCGTGTTGCTGACCCTGGCCCGCGCGGGCGATCAGCTGCAGGGCATTAAAAAGGGCGTGCTGGAGCTGGCCGACATTGTGGTGGTGAACAAGGCTGACGGAGAGCATCTGGCCGAGGCCCGGTCAGCGGCCCGGGAGCTTGCCTCGGCGCTGCGATTGATCTATCCACGCGAAATACTCTGGCGGCCACCGGTTCTCACGATGAGTGCGACCGAGGGGACGGGCCTGACCGAGCTGTGGGAAACCATCGAGCGCCATCGCCAGGTGTTGACCGACGCTGGAGAGTTCGACGAGCGGCGGCGCGCCCAGCAGGTCGACTGGACCTGGCAGCTGGTCCGCGACGCGGTCGTGGACCGGGTGCTGTCCAACCCGGAGGTGCGCCGGATCCGCGCCGACGTGGAACGCCAGGTCAAGACGGGGGAGCTGACCCCGGCCTTAGCGGCCCAGCGAATACTGGCGGCGGCGTCGGATTGACGGCTTGACCTCATTCGCTCGGTCGGTCGGTCGCGTCCGGGATCCGTGATGATCGTCTGAAGAAGGTCAACAAATGGCGCCGCGCCGCGTTCGGCCTGAACTGAGATCTCCCCCGTAGCGGTCCAGCGAATACCGCACGCTGCGTCTCGCTAACGGAACGGTAAATTCGCCGTCGTTTGCCTGACGGACAGTATGAGATGCAAGTAAATTCGATACCGTGACGAAGGAGTCTCGGGTCGATCGCCGCGCGGTCCCTCCCCGCGATGTCCCTGACGCAGGTCATCGCGTGTTCGGTGCGGCGGACCCACATTTTGATTGCGTCATTCGCAGCTTCTCAACCATGTTCCCCGGGCGCCGGTTCGGTGGCGGGGCGCTGGCGGTGTACGTCGACGGCCAGCCCGCCGTCGACGTGTGGAAAGGGTGGGCTGATCGCGCCGGCCACGTGCCCTGGTCGGCGGACACCGCTCCGATGGTGTTTTCGGCAAGCAAGGGAATGGCCGCCACCGTCATCCACCGGCTCGCCGACCGGGGGCTGATCGACTACGAGGCACCCGTCGCCGAATACTGGCCGGAGTTCGCCGCCAACGGCAAGGGGACCCTCACGGTTCGTGAGGTGATGAGGCATGCCGCCGGGCTGTCGGGTCTGCGAGGCGCGACAAAAGAAGACTTGCTGGACCATGTCGTGATGGAGCACCGGCTAGCGGCAGCGCCTCCCGGACGCCTGCTGGGCAAATCGGCGTATCACGCGCTTACCTTCGGCTGGTTGATGTCGGGGCTGGCCAGGGCCGTGACCGGGAAGGACATGCGCGTCCTGTTTCGCGAGGAGCTCGCCGAGCCGCTGAACAGCGATGGCTTTCATCTGGGCCGGCCACCCGCCGGGTCGCCGACGAGGGTGGCGGAGATCATCATGCCGCAGAGCATCGCTGGCAACCGTGTCGTCGACTGTGCAACGCGCAGGATCGCCAACCAGCTGTCCGGCGGGTGGCGTTCCATGTACTTCCCTGGGGTTGTTGCCGCCGTCCAGGGCGAGGTTCCGCTGCTCGACGCGGAGATTCCGGCGGCCAATGGGGTGGTGACCGCTCGCGCGCTGGCGCGGATGTATGGCGCGATCGCCAACGGCGGCGAGATCGATGGCACCCGATTCTTGTCGCGTCAGCTGGTCGCGGGCCTGACCGGCCGACGCAGCCTGCGGCCGGATCGAAACTTGTTCGTGCCGTTGGCGTTTCACCTGGGTTACCACAGCGTGCCGATCGGAAACGTGATGCCGGGCTTCGGCCATGCCGGGTTGGGCGGTTCGGTCGGCTGGGCCGATCCCGCGCACGGGGTGGCGTTCGCGTTGGTGCACAACCGGCTGCTGACACCGTTCGTGATGACGGATCACGCGGCTTTCGCGGGAATCTACAAGCTGATCCGGGACGCCGCCGCGAAGGTCCGCAAGCGCGGCCTTCGCCCGGTGACCGAGTTCGGGTCGCCGTACTCGGAGCCGGGGGCCGTCGCCGGCTGACGCAGCTCGTCCGGCGGTCGAACCAGATACTCTCGTCACCGACTCGGCATGCATTTCCGCAAGTGGCTCCGGCGCGCCGACTCCGCAACGCTGCGCGTGGTGTCGGCGGTTGTGCCAACGGTGTGCGGGAGGCTCGATGAAATCAGCAGAGGTGCCGCGGAAGAATCGCGTCCCGTACCCTGCCGTGGTCGCGGTGCTGGCGGTTTGTTTGTTGTTGCTGCGCGCGGTTCCGCGGCTTAGGCATCCGGGGTTCTACGCCGAAGACGGTCAGATTTTTCTCGCGCAGGCACACAACAGTGGTGCTGCGGCGTTTTGGGAGCCGTACGCGGGCTACCTTCATTTGATTCCGCGGGTGATTGCCGCTGTTCTTGAGCCGTTACCCGTGACAGCCGCTCCCGTCCTGTATGCCGCTGCGGCGCTTATGGTTCACGTGGCGATGCTGTCTCCCGCGTTGTCGCCGCGGCTTGATTGGATCATTCCCGGTCAGTTCCTGCGTTCAGTGTTGTTTGCTTTGTTGTGCCTTATGCCGCCGCTGTGGGAGGTGTTGGGCAACGTCGCGAATCTGATTTTCGTCGGCGGGATTACCTTGCTGCTGCTGATGTTGTCGGATGATCCGACCAGCCGTGTTGGCAGGCTCGGTGAACTCGCCGCGGTGGCGGCGTTGGGTTTAAGTGGTCCGCTCATCGCGTTTTTCGTGCCGTGGTTTATCTGGCGGTGGCGGCGGACGCGGTCACGCCACGGCCTTGCCGTGGTAGCCGTGGCGGTGGCGGCCGCATTGGTTCAGGCCCTGATATTCGTGTTCTCGGATCGCCAAGGGGCCGGCGGGAGGCTGCTTTATCTGCCGAGGGTGTGGGTTGAGCGCATCGGGCTGGATTGGCTTTTCGGTGACAGTCAGTTGCTGGGTTCGCCATGGTGGGTGGCGTGCTGGTTGGCGGCATTGGTCTGGTGTGTCGGGGCGGTCGTGATCACGATCGTGGTGTTAAGACGCACCGCGGTAGCGTTGTGGCTGTTGCACTTTGCGCTGCTCGCCGCACCCGTCATGGCTTACGGCTACATGCCTCCGCCATTCACTTGGCAGCGCCATTTCGTCGTCCCGACGGCGATAGTGATCGTGTTGCTCGTGGCGGTGATCGGTGCCCGCCGATGGGCTGTCGCGGCGGGGGTGTGGTTGTTGGTAGGGGCGGGTGCGATGGCGCACGACTTTGCTCCGGCACCGTACCCCTACCGGCCCGATCTCACTGCATTGCAACAGTGCGTGACTCGCGGTGAACCGGTTTGCCGACAGACGATCTTTGGCAATGGTTGGTCGATCGAACTGCGCCGATAAGCGAATTCAGACAGGGACGCGTCCCGCGAGGACGGTCTCAGCGCCGGTGACTTCGTCGGATCCCGCGTACACCTCAGGCTCGAAGCCCGCCTCCCGCACGTAGTCAACGATGTCGCGACCGAACTCGGTGAACGTCAGCAAATCGGCTCCCACGGGGATGAATCGGTATGCGCCGCTACCCTTGCCGTGGTAGAGGGCCGGCATCAGGTGGACGATCTCACCGTCGTCGCCGATCCGGGCCCGTGCCTCGGTGGTACTCCGCGTCCAAACTGCGGGGACCGTGAAGATGTGGCGTCCTCCGGGGCGTAGTACCCGTCGCGTCTCGGCGAGTGCGGCGCCGAAGTCCGGGACATGCTCCAAGGTGTCGGAGGATAGGACGATGTCAAAGCTGGCGTCGGCGTAGGTAAGTCGGCAGATGTCCTCGTTGCGGGCGCCGTCGATCAGTTGTCCAAGCCGCTCGGGGCCCCGATAGTTCGAGAAGGCCAGCCGTGGCAGCCGCTGCAGCAGAGCGTGCATCGACCCAATGGATCCGATGGTGTTGATTTCGGCGATGTCGAGGTCCCGGAATGCTGCGTTTTCCACCAACTGGGCTAACGACGCGCACCCTGGCGGCCCGTACAGCGAGACCAGAACCTCGGCGATGCGTCTCACCCGCAGGCTCCCGCAGCAGTCCCGGCAGAACATACTCTCGCGCCGGGTGAAGGCGTGCGCCACGTCCGGATCGGCCCAGAAGGATCGCAGGTCGTCCCCAACGGTCCAGGAATTGAATACGAATGTGGTGTCAGCCCCGCACGCCAGGCAGCGGCCGACCTCGTCGGCGCGGTGGTCGCGCGGGGGGCGGACATTGAGCAGCACGGGTCGCCCAACGCGGCCCTTGACCGCTGCTAAAACATTCATCAGCCTGAGGCGCCCTTGGACGTCGTCATCGTGGAAAGCGGCGGCGTGCATTGGGCCGCATCGTGGCTGGTGATCGTATCTCCTTGGTGTCAGGCAAACGCCCGCAGCGTCAACACATAGTAGGGCCTGCGGTGTGGGCTTCCCCAAAATCGTGGAAACTCGGGCGCAGCACGCGCCCGGAACATGGTGCCTTGATCTGGCTCGATCGATGCTCCTTGCGCCTCTCGGGTTTGTCCCCCTGCCCGGCGCATGCAGACGTGCGGGGCGGTTCAATTGCGCTGCTGGGCCGCGGCAATTGATGAGAACGACGGACGGGGCGGATATCGCTCCGCTAGTCTGCGAGGACGCAGGGAGGAGAATGCGGGTGGGCCCGGAGTGCAATTGAGATGAGAAGAGCGGCCGCTTTCGTTTGCATTCTGGTTGCCCCGTTGGGTCTCGCATTGCTCAGCACGGGGGCGCTATCGGGGAGTTGGTGGCTTGTCGTCGCGGCTCCAGTCGCCCTGTACTGCATCTACTGGCTCGGGGTGCGCCGGTTCTTTCCGGCCCGCCCAGCCGGTTCGGTGCCGCAGCGCACCAGTGTTATGCCGCGCGGTTCACGTCGCTACACCGACTGGCTGCTGCTGATACGAGGACTGGCGTGCGGGCTCGTGTTCGTCATGCACAGTGGAATCGCATTCGGCCACGACGCCAGCTTTGGCCATAGTCGCTGGGCCTGGATCCTCCTGTCACCGGCTTGGCTCGGGATGATCTTGTTCTTCACACTGTCTGGCTACCTGATGGGAAAAGGCTTCTATACGGGTAAGTACGACCTGTCTCAACCGGGAGTCGCGCTGTACCTTCGCAATCGGTTCCTGCGAATCTTCCCATTGATGTTCGTTGTCGCCTTGTTGATAGCAGCTTTGAATTCGCCAAAGCTGCTCGCAATGCCGCAGGTGGCCGTGAGGCTCTCGCTCTTCGAATACAACGGCTCGCTCGGAACTGCTGCGATTGCCGCATTCTGGAGCCTGTCTACCGAGTGGCAGTACTATCTCCTGGTTCCCGCCGCGTTTGCTATCGCGCTTGCCGTGTCCCATCGTTTCGTCTCGACCCGAAAGGTGCTGCTACCTGTTGCGACGCTGTTTGTGCTCGGCGTCGGCGTCCTGATTCGCGAGTACATGTGGACGCATCACGGCGCCGTCGGTTGGGCGTACTACATGTTGACGCCGCTGATCAGCAACATTGATGTTTTCCTGCTTGGGTTCCTGACCAACTGGTGGGTGCCGCGGCTCGCGCGCCTTGCACGCGTCACGGCGGCGTGGCCGTTGCTTCTCGTCGGGATCTATCTGGCATATTCATTCATTAGCTACCAGGCCATGATAAGCGGGAGCCAGACGTGGTTTCCAACCTTCGCGGTCATTTTGCCCGGAGCAATCGCGCTTGCGCTGATTCCGGTGCTCGCCGGCTGCGAACTATGGAATCGGAAGGCGCGAATGCAGAAGGTGCCGCAGCGCAAGACTGCATTCGTCTTGTTCTGGGTAGGCGAGCTCACGTATCCCATCTATCTCGTGCACTCCGCAATCCTGATCAGCGTCCAAGAAGGAATGCCGCGACAGACCTATGCGGAGAAATGGGCGATCGCGACCATCCTCGTCATACTGATCGCCTGGATTTTGCACATGACGGTCGAAGAAGCTGTTCTCAACTGGCGCAGGCGAATGCACCGCGCGGCGAAACCCGAGGGCTGCATGGAGCCGGAGGCTCGGCTACTGGACTCGACTCGTTTAGGTGGGCAGAGGGTAAGTGCGCTCATGGGTCCCGGTGAACGAGACCAGGTTGATTCAGGCGACAACGGTGACCTTGACCGCTTTATTGGCGAGCCTGTTACGAACTCTGTCAACTCAGAAGTCGTTTGACTACGAGTTATGGTCCGAATCAACGGTATTCGACATGCCAAGACATCGCCAGTGTTGCAGTCTATGGACAGCCTGCGGTTCGATTGTGCGTTTGTCCGCCGCAATTGCTGAGATCGACGGACGGGACGGATAACCGTCCGTTAGTCTGCGGGGACTCATGAAGGACGGGAATGCGGGTGAGCGAGGGATGCACTTAACATGAAAAGACCGGTCGCGTTCCTTTGCGTCCTGGGTGCTCCGTGTGGTCTCGCGTTGCTCAACACAGGTGTGCCGTCCCAGAGTTGGTGGCTCGTCGCCGCTGCTCCGATTGCCCTCTACTGCATCTATGCGTCTGGAGTGAGCCGCTTCTTTCCGGCCCGCATTGCCGGGTCGGCGCCGCTACGTACCAGTGTTATGCCGCGCGGCTCGCGCCGCGATGCAGATTGGTTGCTATTGATACGAGGCGTGGCATGCGGGCTCGTATACATCGCGCATAGCGTCTACGCGTTCAATCGGGGTTGGGTCTATCGACACGGTCGATGGGCGTGGATCCTCGAGTCGCCGGCTTGGCTCGGGATGGTGCTGTTCTTCACGTTGTCTGGCTACCTGATGGGTAAGGGCTTCTACACGGGCAAGTACAACCTGTCTCGGTCGGGCGTGAGTATGTACCTTCGCAATCGGTTCCTTCGAATCTTTCCGTTGATGGTTGTCGCCGGTTTATTCGTTGTCTTGGTGTTGGGAACGATTTGGCGGCCGTCGGGGCCTGGCCAGCGTCCGACGCCCCAATTAGGTGTGCGGATCGTGCTCTTCGGATTCAATGGACAGGGCGTTGCCGTGATTGGGCCATTCTGGAGCCTGTCCACGGAGTGGCAGTACTATCTCCTGGTTCCGGGCGCATTTGCTATCGCGCTGGCCGCGTCACGTTTTTTCACGCCGACCCGGAAGGTGCTGTTGCCCATCGCGACGTTGCTCGTGCTCGCCGTTGGTGTCATGAATCGCAACTACGTGTGGACGCAGCACGGCGGATACGCGAGCTATTCGGCCTACATCTATCCGACCCTGTTCGGCAACATTGATGTCTTCCTGCTCGGATTCCTGGCGAACTGGTGGGTACCGCGACTCGCGCGCTTCTCACGTGTCATCGTGGCGCTGTGGCCGGTGCTGCTCGTCGGCATTTACCTCGCATATTCATTTGTGAGCCATGAGGCCCTCGCAGAGTTCGCCCGCACCGGGGACGGCAAACAGTGGTTTCGAATCCACGCAGTCGTCATGCCCGCTGCTGTCGCGCTTGCGCTTATTCCGGTAATTGTCGGCTGCGAACTGTGGAATCGAAAGGCGCGCCTGCGGACGGTGCCGCAGCGTAAGACCGCATTCCTCCTGTTCTGGATGGGCGAGCTGACGTATCCGATCTATCTGGTTCACCTCGGAATTCTCAACGGCGTCTACCTGGCAATGCCGGGCGGGAATTACGCAGCGAGATGGGCGCTCGCCACCATGCTCGTCGTCCTCATCGCCTGGGTTTTGCACAGGGTGGTCGAAGAACCCGTTCTCAAATGGCGCATGCGCCGCGCGACGAGAACTGAGAACGCGATGGTGCCGGGGTGCGCACCGGGAGGCGGTTCGACACACGACCAGTCGCTATTGCGTCTGAGTGAACCGGACCCAGCTCATCTTGGCGCCGGCCGAGTGACATCTACGTCGGTCATAGACTCGCTCGACCCGGTAGCCAACGGCGACCTTGGCGGCTGTGTTCGCAAGCCGGTCGCGAATTCCGTTGCACCAGAGGTGGTTTGACTACTCAGATCCGTGGTTGGGACTCGTTCGTGGGGACAGTCACGCCGCGGAGCGAGTCGTTGGCCGCAATATCTTGGGAGCCATCCGGGTAGGGCCACCGTTCACCGCGATGTGAAGGAGTGGGCTTGCGCGCGTACGAGACAATAATTGCCACGCAGGCAATCAGCCAGAGGACCGGCGCCATTCTCACCGACGTCACCACTCCAATGAGGTGGGGGACTATCGCGCCGGTTCCCATGGCTTGGTTCCAGAGCGGTGGGCCGATCGGCACTATCTGTGCGATGGTGAGAGCCGCGGCCAGACTCACCAGTAAACCGACCGCACGGCGGCGGCCGCCGACAGTCGCAGGCCTGTCGAAGATGCCGGATCCTGGTGGCCCATCAGGGTTTCGGGCAACGAGGGCCGCAACTGGCAACGCAAATACCAGATAGTAGGCGGGAACCAGGGCGGGAAAAAGCGATGCGGTCGCCAGGAGCACAGTGCCCACCATGACCGGCTGAATGCGTCGCCCCAGCGCCACAATGCAGACCACGACGAGAACCAGCACAACATAGCCGAGCAGCGATCGCGGGCCGGCCATAAATCCGGCCGGTATTTTCCCCCCCGTTTCACCGGCCTTGATGTCATCGGGAATCATCAGCAGTCCCTCGGTGAAGGACATGTTGAACACATCTGCGCTGGATGCCGACGAACCGGACGAACCGAAGCCGAGGGCCTCGTGGATCGACTGCAGGATGGTCGTCGGAAAGTGACTCGGCCACACCAGGTATGCGGCAAGGTTGGTGAGTGCGGCCCCGCCCACGGCCAAGCCGCCCAACCGCCACTGGCGCGCCGCGAACAACGCGACCGCCAACAAGACAACCTGCGGTTTCACCAGCGCCGCCAAGACCACCATGATCGCCGCCAGCCTCCAGCGCCGTCGGCATAATGCCACCAGGAACACCAGCGCGATGGGCACCATGAAGCCCACCGAGTTGCCCCGATCGATTGCCGTCCACAGCGGGATGGCCGCGACCCCCAACGCCATGAACACCGCAAACCGCTCCAGACCGCGAGCTCCCCGCGCCGCCCACACCGCTGGAGATAGGCACGCCGCCGTCAAGGCCAGCAGATAGCCCAACAGCCCCAGTCGTGGCGCATGCAGCAAATTACCCAGGGACCCAAACAACATGTGGGGCAGCATCCCTGCCGCCGAGTAGTTATTGTGAGCCAACTTGGAATTGGGGAGGGGGAAGAGGTCCCACGGGTCGGGCCGCATCCCGTAGCCCACCACCAGCGAATAGTCGCTGAAGCAATGTCGGCCGACCTTCATGGGCCAATCGATGAGGCAGTCCTCGGGAACGCTCAGGACAAGAGTGGAAAGCACATCCAATGAGAAGTACCGGGCGAGCACAAAGCCCCTGAAAACCGAGAATATTGAGACCAGCAGGATAACGCCGAGCAAGAGGGTGCGCTCGGATTGGCCGGCCACCACCGACAGCCGCCCCCGGATCGCCGAGACCGCGGCAGCAAACGCCTCGAGTGGCCGGTTCACCGCCTTCTCCTGCACGTTCCTGGAGCGCAACGGTTTTCACGACGTGGTGGTGTTTGCGTGCTCTGGCGTGTCGCTCGATAGTGAGGTGGCATGTGAAGAGCAGCTCTAGATGCGCGACGTCTCGCCCTGAGTGTCGGTGGCGCCGCGCCGGAATGAGTAGTGCCGATGGCCGAACCAGCTCAGCAGCGTGATGACCGCCACGATGATGGCCTGAGCCGGAATGCGACCCAAGCCCAGCTCGACCAGCGCAGGCAAGGCGACGAAGTTGAAGATCCCGGCGACGATGTAGACACTCCAGAAACGCGCAAGGTCTCGCAGCAGGTGGCCCTGGACACGGAATACGAACCGCCGATGCATGACGAAAGCAAACAGCACGCTCAGTACGTGGTTGATGCCGACGGTGAGCAGCGCAGCGCCCACCCTGCCCAATGGGTGCTCGACAAGGTGGCCCACGGTTTGCGAGCAGGCGATGAAGATCCCGAACCCGACCACTGTGTTGATTCCCCCGACGACCAGGAACGCCACCCGCTGATCGTTGAACAGCCGGATCAGCGGGCCCGGCGGCGCCGCCTCGGGTGGCAGGTCGAATTCGGTCATTCGAGGCCTTTGCAGCCGTCGAACGCGTCGATCTGCTCCCGGGTCACGGTAAGCGCGTCGGCACCCGCAAGAACGCGCCGCTCCCAGTCGATCGTCCAGGCCAGGGCGTCGCGAAACCCGAGCCGATTGCGCCAGCCCAGTTCGCGCTGCGCCTTGGTGGCATCAAGGGCCAGCAGGTTCGCTTCATGGGGGTGTTCACCAGGATCAAGCTCCCAATGGGCGCCGCCGCCCCACTGCTCGGCCGCCAGCGTGGCGACCTGGCCGACCTCGACGAAGCTGTCGCGGCCGGGCCCGAAGTTCCACTGTCCCAGGCCGGAGCCGTCCAACAGCGCATCGACGAGGGTGAGGTAGCCGTTGAGGCAGTCGAGTACGTGTTGCCACGGCCGCACCGCATGGGGAAACCGCAACAGCGGCGCCTGGCCACACGTGTAGGCGGCGATCAGGTCTGGCAGCAGCCGTTCCCGAGTGATGTCGCCGCCGCCGATGACGTTGCCGGCGCGGGCAATAGCGGTGGGTGTGCCGGGAAAGCTACGAATCCAGGACTGGGTCAGCAGATCGGCCATCGCCTTCGATGCGCTGTAGGGGTCGTCGCCGCCGAGGGGATCGGTCTCGACGTAACCGGCCTCCTGGTTGATGTTGCGGTAGACCTTGTCGGTGGTGATGACGACGTGCGCCCGCACCGAGGGGGTGGCCGCGACCGCTTCCAGCACGTTGAGCGTGCCCATGGCGTTTGTTTCGTAGGTGTAGCGCGGATCGCGATAGGACTCGCGAACCAACGATTGGGCCGCCATGTGCACCACCACGTCGGGTGCTGTCGCGGCCACCGCCGCCGCGGTAGCCCCGGCGTCACGAATGTCTACACGGAAATCGGAGACGAGCTGGTCCCCGAGGCCCGCCCGCTTGAACAGGCTGCCTTCCCCAGGGTCGAGGGAAAGACCGGACACCCGGTGCCCGCGGCTGAGCAGGAGGAGCGTCAGCCACGCCCCTTTGAACCCGGTGTGTCCGGTAATCAGGTAGTGCACGGCTATCGCGCAGCCTCGCCCATGTATTCCTGGATCGAGTCCGCCAGGAAGTCAAGCATCGGCCTGGTCAGGCCTGGATAGGTGCCCACCCAGAACGTCCGGTTCATCACGATGTCGGTGTTCGTCAGATCCCCCACGATCCTGAAGTCGACGTTGCGGTAGGCCGGCTGCTTGACGAGGTTGCCCGCGAATAGCTGGCGGAAGCCGATCTTGCGCTCGTCCAGGAACTGCATGAACTTCGTGCGGTCCACCGGGTGCTCGGGATCGAGGGTGATCGGGAAACCGAACCACGAGGGGTCCGACTTGGGCGTGGCGACCGGAAGGATGAGTCCCTCGACGCCCGACAGCCGCGAGGTCAGGTAGTTGAAATTATCCCTGCGGGCATCGACGAACCCGTCGATTTTGGCCAGCTGCGACAGGCCTAGTGCGGCCTGCATGTCGGTGGCCTTCAGGTTGTATCCGATGTGGCTGTAGATGT
>NZ_JAFBAT010000126.1 GCF_019247615.1 Mycobacterium sp.
GGCGACGCGATCCTCGACGCGGCGGCGACGCACATCGACGCCGATCCGTTCGACCGCACAGGCACGGTCCAGCTGCTGGCGCGCCGCGTGCGATCGGTGGTGGAACACGCTGCCGAGGAAGCGATCACCCGCACGGGCCGCGCCCTGGGGCCGGGTCCGCTGTGTCAGGACGGGCGGCACGCACAGCGGGTCGCCGACCTGACCATCTACATCCGACAAAGCCACGCCGAACGCGACCTCGCCGAGCTTGGACGGCTCGCCGGGCGGCCGGATTGAGGGCCGCCGTGACTACCATCGCTCCCGGTAACTGCGCCAAGTTCGCGGCCAAGCCCCTGACCCGCGGCGGCACGCCGGTGCCCGTGTGGCTGGCGGCCCTCGACGGCCACCCCTTGCCGCCACTGGATATGAGCGGCTGCCGCCGTCTCATCGTCGTCGCGCCCCATCCCGACGACGAGACGCTCGGCCTCGGCGCGACGATCGCACAGCTGGTGGCATCCGGCGTCGAGGTCCAGGTGGTATCGGTCAGTGATGGCTGCGACGCCCGACCGGGTGCCACGCAGTGGGACCGGACGCGTTTGGAAACCACTCGAAGATACGAATTGTGCAGGGCAACAAGGGTTTTAGGACTTCCGCCGCCCAGGCGGCTAGGCCTGCCGGACGGCCAGCTGGCAGACCACGAGGATGGGCTCACCCAGCTGCTCGAAAAAATTCTCGAGGCCGCACCGCGCGGGACCTGGTGTGCCGCCACCTGGCGGGGCGACGGGCACCCCGATCACGAAGCCGTCGGCCGTGCGGCCGCGGACGCATGCACGCGCGCCGGCGTCACGCTGCTCGAATACCCGGTGTGGATGTGGCACTGGGCCAGCCCGGCCGACCCCGCGGTCCCCTGGGACCGGGCCTATTCGGTGCCGGTGTCCGCCCGCGCGCTTGCTCGTAAACGCCTTGCGGCCCAATGCTTTCGCAGCCAATTCCAACCGATCGGCGCCGCCGCCAAGCCGGTGCTGCCTCCCTTCGTACTCCACCGACTGCTCGCGGTGGGCGAGGTGGTGTTCGTGTGATGACCTCACGCACGGTGCCTGGTCCACACCGCAGGAAGTGGGTATCGACAAGGTATGCGTGTGGCGACCTTCAATATCCTGCACGGCCGCACGGTCGGCGACGGGGTTGACCCGCGGCGGCTACGGGACTGCGTGCACCGCCTGAATCCCGACGTGCTCGCCCTGCAAGAGGTCGACTGTGACCAACCACGTTCCGACCGCGCGGATCTCACCGCCGTGGCGGCCGAAGCCATGGGGGCCGTCGAGCACCGATTCGTGGCTGCCATCTCGGGCACGCCGGGCGCCACCTGGATGGCGGCCACCGGCCACGAGCAACCCGGAACAGCCGCCTATGGGATTGCGCTGTTGTCCAGGTTTCCGGCGGCCAGCTGGCAAGTGGTGCGGTTGCCCCGGATTCCGGTGCGCTTCCCCATGTTCCTACCGGGACCCAATCGGGTGATGATCGTCGACGAGGAACCGCGAGCGGCGGTCATCGCGCAGTTGCACACCCCGAGCGGCGGGCTGACGGTGGCGAATACGCATTTGTCCTTCGTGCCGGGCTGGAATCGGTGCCAGTTGCGGCGACTGATCCGCGACCTGCGCGGGTTTCCCGGCCCCCGGCTGCTGACCGGGGATCTCAACATGACCCCCGACGCGGTGCGCCGCTGGTCGGGCATGCGGTCGCTGGCCGCCGCCCCGACGTTCCCCGCGCACAACCCCGACCGCCAACTCGACCACATCCTCACGGACGACCAGCGTCTGCGCGGCGGCGCCGTCGAGTCGGAGCTGATGCCGATATCGGATCACCGACCGCTGGTGGTCGACCTTCAACCGGTGTGAGCTGAGCCGTCGGAGCGTCCAATCGCATCGATTCGATCCTGGACGCGCTCGATGTCGTCCAAAGACGGCATTGCGCCGGTGATGCGGACTATCTCCACACCCACATCGGCCCTGCCGATCGACGGGGGTCGGCGCCGGGCAAGGTCATCCGCGATCGTCACCGCCTCGTCGTCGGATACCTTGCGCGGCAACAGCGCTAACAGCGGCGAGTAGCCGGTGGCGGGCGCGCCGGTGGGATAGCCGGCGCGCAGGAACGAGACCATGCTCCATACCCGGGCACTCAAGCCCACGCTCCACCTCCGCTACCGCCGCACATGCCCGCACAGCCCGCACAGCCCGCACAGCGGGATTAACCAGGGATAACCATCCCGGGACGTTTAAAACCGTAAGCGGGCGAGCGCCGCGCGAGCAAAAGCGAGGGTCCGACCCCTCGGCACCTGCCAAGTGGACCGGACCCTCGCAGAATCGGCTTACTGGTGTTCCTTTTGCCGTTTTTCGGCCGCCTCCGCGCCTGCACGCGCCGATTCGGCTTCGGCTTCCTTCTTGCCCGCGTCGCGCTGGGCGTCGGCCTTGTCCTGCTGCGCCTGGCCCTCTTCGACGAGGTCATCGCGACCGGTCACGGTCCCGCCAACCTCTTTGACCTTGCCTTTGACACCTTCGACCGTGCCCTTGACCGCTTCTTGGGGTCCGCTCTTGTCATCCCCCATGGATTGACCTCCCTCTCGTTAGGCGAGCTCACGCTCTTTCGTCGGATCCGCGCGGCGCTTCGGCGGTGAAGCGGTCCGCTTGGCATCCCCTGCGCTACCGGCTTCCCCCCGAGCACCCCGTCAAACCCCGGAATCACGTCAAGATTCGGCACCACTGGGTCGGCAACCCACTGTGATGCATGCCACTCCAGGCAGAGGTTTCAGTCCAGGCTGTGCGGGTACCAGCCGCCGCCGAAACAGAAGGCGGGTGAGGTCGCTGAACACTGTTGCCGTTATAGGCGCTACCGGTACGGTCGGATGCCGCGTCGTCGCCAGGCTGCGGGCCCGCGGCGTCGCGGTCGTCGAGATATCTCGCGCACAAGGCGTTGACGTGGTCTCTGGGCAAGGGCTGTCGCGGGCGCTGGAAGGAGCCGACGTCGTCGTCGACGTCTCCGACCCCGCGCCGGCCGATGGATGGTCCGACATCGACCGCGCACTGTCCACGGCGACGCGCAACGTGGTGGGCGCGTGCGTGGCGAACCACATCCGGCGGTTGGTTGTGTTGACGATCGCCGGCATCGACGACCCCGCGTTCGACGGCTTGCCCAACTTCGAGGCCAAAAGGCTGGCGAAGAACATGGTGCTGGAAAGCCCGGTGCCGGCGAGCATCGTCAAGTCCACGCAGGCGTACGAGTTCGCCACCAATCCTGCCGCCGTGACCTATAGCGACGACGAGGTGGCCGTCGAGGACTGGCTCATTCAACCGATCGCCGCCGACAGCATCGCCGACGTGCTGGTCGAGGCGGCCCTGGCACAGACGCACATGCCGCGCACCATCGCCGGCCCACATCCCATGCGGCTGCCCGAGGTGACGGCGAAGCTGCTCGCCCGGCAAGGCGATGAGCGCCGCGTTCGCGCGGTGCGGCCACCGCGGACGGGATTCGGCGCGGGCGCGTTGCTTGCTCCCGACGCTGCCATCGTCCTCGGACCGGACATCGATACCTGGCTGCACACCCTGGCACCGACCGGCACGGACGGCAGTCCGACGCCCGACGGGCACAAGCAACGGGTGGCGACGGCTGACGACGTTGGGTGTGCCGATCGAAACGGTAAGCGCTAGGCTCGTGTCGGAGTTGAGTCCACAGCTGCCCGAGGTCGCCACGGCCCGAATTCGCAACGGTGTAGGACATCGCAGTCACTCGCCTTGTTAGCACAACTCGTTAGGGGCGCTGACGTATGACTGCTTTAAGCTCAACCGGCCAATGCGGGGAACCTCGCAGCCGCTACGTAATCGACTGCTCCGGAGCGCAAGTGCATGTGCATGCGCGCAGCCTGGCCACCGTCTTGCGCATCGAAGGCGAGGTCGACGCGTCCAACGCTGACCGGGTCGGCCGGGCGATCCGCCGCTTTTCGCGACTCAAGGCCCCGTTGGTCCTTGATCTGAGCCGACTGCGCTTTCTGGGCAGCGCAGGTCTTCGAGCCCTGCTGCTCCTCAACGAGGAACACCACCAGGCGCGAGTGCACTGCAACGTGGTAAGCGGTGCGGCGTTGCGTCGGCTCACCGGCGTGATCACCGATCACGGCCTGCCCGTGGTGGACTCGGTTCCGGAAGCCATGCAGAACACCCACGACTTCGTCCGTGCGCGGCGTCGGATGTTTCCGGGCGCACCGCGGCAACAAGAACCGCAGCGCAAGCACCACTAGGCGTTGCGCCACAGGGACTTCCGCGGGATCGGCAAGCCGGCCATTTTCAACGCCGTTTCAGCGCCGTCCGAATCACCATCATCGGCGGCGGTCTGCCCGGAATTCATGTAACGGTTCCGTCACGATTGACGTCACGAATGATTAAGAACCCAGGGGGTTTTCCTAAGAAGTCTCAGCATAGGCGGGCTAATTTGTTTGTTCGCTTAGCAAAACCGGCAATCCGGCGGGGACATCGGGCCATGCGGGGTTGCGCACGTTGGATCAGGGCCGCGTCGCACATATCCACTTCGGCTACCTTGGTTTTCGAGGTTCGGGAGCCTCGTTCGAAGAATCATCTGAGATCGACATGAAGGACAACACTGATCATGAAAATCAGCAGTATCGTCGCGCCCCGGCGAGTGGCCGGCATCAGCGCCGGCTTTCTGCTCGGGGGCTTGACCATTGGCGTCATCGGTGCGCCGACGGCGGCCGCAGCACCCGACTGCAGCCCCGACGGTGTGAACGCCACCGTTTCCTCGGTGACCGGCGCAGCCGAGCAGTACCTCGCGGCACATCCGGACGCCAACCAGGCGGTCACGGCCGCCTACGGCCAGTCACCTGCGCAAGCCGAGTCCAATCTGCGCGGTTACTTCACCGCGCATACGCAGCAGTACTACGAGCTGCGCGGCATCCTGGCCCCGATCGGCGACACCGAACGGCAGTGCAACGTCTCGGCGCTGCCGCCGAATCTGGAATCGGCCTACCGGGAGTTCATGGCCGGCTGATCCTTGAGACAACGACCCGCCACGACGCCGTGGCGGGTCGTTGTCGTATCGGCGGTGGAAAACACAGGTGTAACCGGTTCGTCGGGCGGGTAATTGTGCAGTCAGCCATCGGAACTGGAGGCAGGGATGCGGCTTCGTCGCAGCGATCTCAGCAAGCCGGGGATCACGCGCAAACGCCGGGGCAAGGGCTTCGCCTACTACGGCCCCGAGGGCAGGCTGTTGTCCGATCCCGATGCCCTCGCACGCATCAAGGAGCTGGTCATTCCGCCGGCGTGGAAGAAGGTCTGGATCTCGCCGCATCCCAACGGCCACATCCAGGCCGTCGGCACCGACGCGGCCGGACGTAGGCAGTACATCTACCACCCCACCTGGCAGCAGGAACGCGCCGAAGAGAAGTTCGACCGGGTTTTGGAGATGTCGACGCAATTGCCGCTGTGGCGGGCCCGCGTCGCCAGAGACCTTGCGGGTCGGGGTCTAACGCGCGAACGAGTGCTCGCGCTCGCGCTGCGCCTGCTCGATCGCGGCTACTTCCGGGCCGGGGGCGAGCAGTACGCCGAGGAACACGAGTCCTATGGAATCGCCACATTGCTGTGCGACCACGTAACGGTGCGCCGCCATTCCGTGCAATTCGACTATCCCGCCAAGAGCGGGGTGCGGCGCACCATTGAGATCGAGGACCCCGAAATCGTTCGCGCGGTGCGCGCATTGCTGCGCCGCTCCGACTGCACTGAACGGCTCCTGGTGTGCCGCAGCGCATCTAGCTGGGATGACATTCGCTCCGATGATCTCAACACCCGATTCAAGGAGATGGTCGGAGACGACTACACCGTCAAGGACCTGCGGACGTGGCACGGAACTGTCCTGGCCGCGGCGGCGTTCGCCGACTCGGACCCGGCCGTCTCCCAGCGGGTGGCCAAGCGCGTCGAGGCCGCCGTCATGAAGGAGGTTGCCGCCGAGCTCGGCAACACTCCGGCGGTGGCGCGGGGTTCCTACGTGGATCCGCGCGTCGTCACGGGTTATGAGCAGGGGCTGACCATTGCCGCTTCGGTGCGCCGCGCCGAACGTGCCCGCCGGCCAGACGCCGCGCAGGAGATCCTCGAGAAGGGGACCCGTATGCTGATCCGGCGAGTTGCCAAGGGCAACAATATATCTAGAGCACACGCGCTGCCAAAGAGCGCGTAACCGCACACTCAATCCCGGCCGACCGGAAACACCCGGCAGGGCCGTGAGTTGTTATCCGCGGTGCGAAGTGTTTCTCAGCGGCCAAGTCGCCGATCGCACACACAGTCGCCCGCGTACGGTGCGTGACGCGGCGCCGCCCGGTCCTGGTGTCGACTTGTGCCGGCCGCCCTGCAGATTTCGCATGGCGGACACCGGCGCGCCTCCCGAGGCCCTCGAAGTCGGGACGTGTCGGCGTGAAGCCTTTGGGGTAGCTGGGCCGACCGCTGGCGGGTTGCCGGATCACCGCGCTGGGATTGACGTTCAAGGCCGCCACGAGCGACACCCGTTACTCCCCCGCGCTGGCCGCATGTCAACGTCTGGCCGGGGCGGGCGCGCAGGTGGTGGGTTATGACCCGCAGCTGCCCCACATCGATCCCACAGCCGTGCAACGGGCACGGGTAACCGCCGTCGACGACCCATATCGCGCCGCCAAGGCCGCCGACGCGATCGTGGTGCTGACCGAGTGGCCGCAGTTCCGCGAACTCGATTGGCAATCCATCGCACGAGACGCGCCACAGGCGATCGTGCTGGACACGAGGAACATGCTCGACCCGGACACGGTCCGGGCCGCCGGGATCGCGTACGTGGGAAACGGTGCACCGCGCGGGTTCTAAAAGCCGGTCATCGGTGCGCGCAGGCGATGACACGAATAACGGCGACCGTTGCGGGGTATCAGGCGCCAATGGCCGGGACATTTATGTGAGCTAAAGCTGGCGTACTCGACATCACCCGCATCTTCGGTAGGGAGGGTCAATAGTGTCCAAGAAAGACGTCGCCGATTACTTGTTGGAGCGGCTGCGGGCATGGGACGTGCGCCACGTGTTCGCGTTCCCCGGCGACGGCATCAACGGAATCCTTTCGGCATGGGGCCGGGCGGGCAACCAGCCCGAGTTCATTCAGTCCCGCCACGAGGAGATGAGCGCGCTCCAAGCCGTTGGCTACGCGAAATTCTCCGGCCGTCTCGGGGTGTGTGCGGCGACCTCGGGGCCCGGGGCGATCCACCTGCTCAACGGCCTTTACGACGCGAAACTCGACCATGTGCCCGTGCTGGCCATCGTCGGCCAGACCAACCGCAGCGCCCTGGGCGGGGCCTACCAGCAGGAGGTCGATCTGCTGAGCCTGTTCAAAGACGTTGCCAGCGACTTCGCCCAAATGGTCACCGTCCCAGAGCAATTGCCCAATGTACTGGATCGCGCCATCCGCATCGCGATGACGCAGCGGGCGCCGACGGCGTTGATCATCCCCGCCGATGTTCAGGAGCTGCCGTATTCGGCCCCGACCCACGCATTCAAGATGGTGCCCTCGAGCCTGGGGATCGAGTGGCCGACCATCGCGCCCGACGACGCCGCCATCGCGCGCGCGGCGGAGATCCTCAACGAGGGCAAGCGGGTGGCCATGCTGGTGGGCGCCGGCGCCCACGGGGCACGCGACGAGCTGGTCGAGGTAGCCGACCTGCTCGGCGCCGGTGCGGCCAAAGCGCTGTTGGGCAAGGACGTGTTGTCCGACGAATTACCTTGGGTCACTGGATCAATCGGGCTGCTGGGCACGCGGCCCAGCTACGAGCTGATGCGCGACTGCGACACGCTCTTGACCGTGGGATCCAGCTTTCCCTATACCCAATTCCTGCCCGAGTTCGGGAAGGCACGCGCCGTGCAGATCGACATCGACGGCCGCTTCATCGGCATGCGCTACCCATACGAGCTCAACGTGGTCGCCGACGCCAAAGCCGCGTTGCAGGCACTCATCCCCAAGCTGCGCCGCAAAGAAGACCGGTCGTGGCGCGACGGTATCGAAACGAACGTGGCCCGCTGGTGGGAAACCATGCACAAGGAAGCGATGGTCAGTGCCGACCCGGTCAACCCGCTGCGGCTGTTCGACGAACTGTCGCCTCAGCTGCCCGACGACGCCATCATCACTGCCGACTCGGGATCAGCGGCCAACTGGTATGCGCGAAACCTGAAGTTCCGCGGCAAGATTCGGGGCTCCCTCTCGGGCAACCTGGCGACCATGGGCCCCGGTGTTCCGTACGGCATCGGCGCGAAGTTCGCGCATCCGGAGCGGCCCGTCATCGTGTTCGAAGGTGACGGCGCGATGCAGATGAACGACATGGCCGAGCTCATCACGATCAAGCGCTACTGGCAGGAGTGGGCCGATCCGCGGCTGATCGTGGCGATCCTGCACAACAACGACCTGAACCAGGTCACGTGGGAGATGCGCGCCCTGGCCGGCTCAGCGAAATTCGCCGAGTCGCAGAACCTTCCCGACGTCGACTACGCGGCGTTCGCGGCCGGGCTGGGCCTGAACGCGATGGCCGTCAAGGACCCGGACGAACTCGCGGATGCCTGGCGTAAAGCGCTGTCGGCGGATCGGCCCACGGTGCTGGACGTCTACACCGACCCCGACATGCCACCGATCCCGCCGCACGCCACCTGGGATCAATTCAAGTCGGCCACTGCCGCGGTGCTGTCCGGGGACGAGGACCGGGTGGGCTTCGTGAAGGTCGGCTTGAAGACCAAAGCCCAGGAGTTCCTGCCGCACAAGAACAGTTGACCGCTGGCGGACCGGGGGGTACCGCCCGCGGGCAGCGCCGGGATTCACCGACCCGTATAAGCGGCATGCGCGCTGCGCAGGTCCTCAACGAACGATTTGTAGACCTCGTCGCGCGCATCGCTGCGATCGCGCAGGACCGACGACGGGTGCACGGTCGCCACCACGATCGGTTCGCGCTCCAGCTTCACGTCGACCGTCGCCGGCAGGGGGATGGCCTGACCGCGCTCGGTGGACACCCGAAATGCCGTGCCGAGAAGCGATTGCGCTGCCGTCGCGCCGAGGCACACTATCACCCGCGGCCGCACCGCTTCGATCTCAGCGATCAGCCATGGCCGGCATGCGACGACCTCGGTGCGGCTTGGTTTTTGGTGTATCCGCCGTTTGGCACCCTTACGGGTGAACTTGAAATGCTTGACCGCGTTGGTCTGGTACGTCAACGTCGGATCGATGTCGGCGTCATCAAGCGCCCGAGCCAGCAACCGGCCCGCCGGCCCGACGAACGGTAGGCCGGCCCGATCCTCGTGGTCGCCCGGCTGCTCCCCCACGAGCATGAAGGGCGCTCCCGCCTTACCATGCCCGAACACCGTCTGGGTGGCGTCCTCGAAAAGCGGACAACCGTGGCAACGGTCCGCCGCGGTTATCAGCAGATCGAGGCTGCGGTCCTCCGGCACGTAGCGCGCCGCTCCGGTTGCCCTGTGTTGCAACCATGACCGCGATCTCAGGGCTCGCCGGACAGCCGGGAGCGGTCCAGGGGCGTCATGCCCCTGGTAAGCCCAGGGGCGTCATGCCCCTGGGCTTACCCCTCGCGTATCGGCCCGAAACCGCTAGCCCCTGCGGGCGATGGCATCCCGCGATCGCTGGTGCGAGCTTGGCGGCGCGGCCCATCCTCGGCGCACCGACCGTGGTGGTTATGCACGAATTTCACGCAATTTTCGTGCATAGAGCCCACACTCGGCGGATTCACTGCGAGCCGAATTCACGACTCAGGACAAGTAGCGGCATCCGACGGGCGCGCCCACCTAACGACCATGTCCGCGGCTGCCACGAACTCGACAGGACTCTGACAGTGTGGGGCGCGCCGATCGGGGTAGTTCTTCGAATCAAAAGCCGGCGAAAGGACGGTGAGCAATCGTGGCCGCCCCGACGGGCTCCCGGATGAGCCGCCGCACACGGCGGCTGCGGGGGGTTCCACGCCCGCGCACGATCGCCGAGCCGAACATTTAGCAGAGGAGAAGTCGATGAGCGCAATACAAGATCACACTCGGACGACGGTCGACATCGACCACGACGTCGAGTTGATCACGCAACAGATCAAGGCGCTCAGGGAACTCGCGAACCGCGACAATCACCAGCCGATCAGCGAGGGCCAGCGCTACGACTTCAGCATTCGATGGGGCACGGTGCTTGCGGGCCGGTTGCGACGACTGGCGCACTACAGTTCGCTGGGCCGACTCGAGGACGCGGACGAGCGCAGGTTCCACGCGCTGCGCGACGAACTGCGCACGCTGGGGAACCTGATGGACCGATTCCGGCTCGCTCAACCGAACTTCACCGCTGGGCAGGCCGCGAAGGCCACGCGACTCGGTACCCTGCCACGTCGCTGAGAAATTCGTTCTCTGCGAGGACAATTCCCGTTGCAGGCTTGGCGCATTGCGGGTTGCGGCGGGTCAGCGCGATCATATGAGCGTCGGGATCCGCGTCGAGGAGAAGGAATCGCAGGTAGAGGGCGCCGTCCCAGCCAAGGAGGGCACTGGTGACCAACCCCGAGGACCCGTACGGGTACAGCCCGTTCACCTACGATCCGCTCGGCCGTGCCCCGTATGTCGATCTGCCGGTTGGTCCGCCGCCATTCGTCCCACCGCCGGCACCGCCGCACCGCCGCCGGGCGGTCAACGTGTTCGCCACGCTCTCACTGATGTTCGCGTTCGTGTTTCCGCCCGCCGGCGCGATTCTGGGGCACCTGGGGCTCGCACAGATCCGTCGCACGGGCGAGCCTGGCCGCGACCGCGCCGTCGCCGGGCTGACGCTGTCCTATGCCTTTATCACCCTCACGGTTCTGGCGCTGGTCGCGTGGGCCGCCCTGGCGGCGGTCACTTCTCCGTCCACCCCTACCGCGGCGCCGGCGACCATGAGCACCACCAGCACCGGGCCACCCCCGCCGACGGTCGCGCCCGACTCCGTAGCCGCGCTGCTGCCCAGCCTCACCGACCTGAGGAACATCGTCGGCGACCAGAACCTGGAAGCCGGCCAGACGAGGAACCATGCCGGCAGGTCGGGCGACGAAGGATCCATCGACCACCCGGAGTGCTGGGGCAGCATCGCACCCGGGGTGCCGGACGCTTACACCGGCGACGCCATCGCGGGATATCACGCGGCAAAATTCGCCGACACGCGCACCTTCTTCAAGTCGGTGGAAGTCGTCCAGACGGTCATAGCATTTCGCGATGTGCCCACCGCGCAATCACAACTCGCGCAGGTGCTGTCCGGTTGGCGCCATTGCGGCGGGTCAACCGTCCTGGTGACGATTCGCGATGTTGGACCGGTGCCCTATTCTCTGGGTAAGCCCGTCGACGCCGGCAACAGCATCACCACAATGGATCTGGCGCCCAAGGGACTACAGATTCGCTCCGTTCGCGCGATCGCGGCCAAAGCCAACGTCATCATCGACCTGGCCGTCACCAACGGCGGTGCCACCGACCCCGTCCAGTCCCGGGGATCCGCGGTCAGTATCACGAACTACATACTCAACAAGATTCCCGGCTGAGAGCCCCCGGTAGATGTCGGTCTCCTCGGTAGGGTGGGGCCATGAAATTCATCGACGTCGAGGGAGTCGGGCCCGTCAGCCGAATCGGCCTGGGCACGTGGCAATTCGGGTCTCGCGAGTGGGGCTACGGGACCGGCTACGCCTCCGGCGTCGCGCGTGACATCGTCCAGCGCGCCCGGGCGCTGGGGGTGACGCTGTTCGATACCGCCGAGGTATACGGACTGGGCAAGAGTGAGCGCATCCTCGGCGAGGCACTCGGCGACGAGCGCGCCGAGGTCGCGGTGGCCAGCAAGGTGTTCCCGGTCGCGCCCTTCCCCGCCGTGATCAAGCAGCGCGAGCGCGCCAGCGCGCGTCGCCTGGGACTCGACCGCATCCCGCTGTACCAGATCCACCAGCCCAACCCGGTGGTCCCCGATTCGGTCATCATGCCCGGCATGCGTGACCTGCTCGCCAGCGGCAAGATCGGCGCGGCCGGCGTCTCGAACTACTCGCTGGCGCGGTGGCTGAAGGCCGACGCCGCGCTCGGGCGGCCGGTCATCAGTAACCAGGTGCATTTTTCGCTCGCCCACGCCGGTCCGCTCGAGGACTTGGTCCCGTTCGCCGAGCGCGAGCACCGCATCGTGATCGCCTACAGCCCGCTGGCCCAGGGACTGCTGGGGGGCAAGTACGGCCTCGACAACCGTCCCGGCGGCGTCCGCGCGTTCAACTCACTGTTCGGCACCGAGAACCTGCGCCGCGTCGAGCCGCTGCTGCAGACGTTGCGGGACGTCGCCGCCGAGGTCGGCGCGAAGCCTGCGCAGGTGGCGCTGGCCTGGCTGATCAGCCTCCCGGGCGTCGTCGCCATTCCCGGCGCCTCCAGCGTCGAGCAGCTGGAGTTCAACGTCGCCGCCGCCGACATCGAGCTGAGCACCGCTTCCCGTGATGCGCTCACCGACGCGGCGCGCGCGTTTCGGCCGGTGTCCAACGGGTCCTTCCTCGTGGAAAAGGTCCGCGAGCGGCTGGGCCGTCACTGAGCGAAGGCGGCGGGACCGGCGGACGCGCCTCGGGCCACGACGACCGGCATTGACGTCGCCGCGTCGGTGCGCAGGATCGTGTGCACCACCTCGACGAGGTCCTTGACCGGCATCAACCTGCCGCCCATGCACCCGCGCGACAGCCACAGCGGATGCGCCGCCATGGCGAGCTCAGGGTCCCAGTCGCCGCTCATCTCCGTTTGGGCGTCGCCCTCGCCGCCCGCGCACTCTCCGGCGACGAGGCACGTGAAGCCGATGTTCGGGTGCTCGGCCCGCCACGCGTCCACCAGCCGGTCGAGCGCCGCCTTGCTGACGCCGTACGCGCCGAGGCCCGGCCATGGTGGCCCGAAGTGGCCGGCCGGGGACGACAGGTAGACGGCCTTGCCGGCCGAGGCGGCCAGATGCGGAACGGCGGCCGCGGTGGCCACCGCCGCGCCGATGACGTTGGTGTCAAGGACGCGCCGCCAGGTTGCGGCGTCGGTGTCGATCAGACGGACAAGCGGGCTGATGCCAGGCGCGTACACGAGGTTGTCGATGCCGCCGAGCGCGTCCGCGGCCGCGTCGACCGCCGACCGGCAGGACGCCTCGTCGGTGACGTCGCATTCGACGGCGACGGCACCCGTTCCGGCGTCCGCGGCCGCGGCCTCGAGGCGATCGCGGCGCCGCGCGAGGAGCGCCACCCGATCACCGCGCCGCGCAAGGCCTACGCCTATGCAGCGGCCGAGCCCACTCGAGGCGCCGATCACCACTGTCCTTGACATCTCCGCCCTCTCCTGTAACGAGCCGCCGTCGGCGAGAAACCTACCGGATCGTCCTGCCGATCGAGTAGCTGACCAGCTGGCGCGGTGGCGCAACTCAGCTCCGGATGACGATGTTCCGGTCGCCCAGCTTGGCCCGATACGTGCCCCGATGCTCAGGGTCGCGCGGATCCTGTTGCCGGCGACGATGTCCGGCTGGTCATGCCCCGTCGGGAGCCTGCAGCACCACGGCGGAGTGGGCGTCCACCGTGAGCGTGCCTCCGCCGGGTACCTCGTCCGCGGGCGTCTCCTCCACCAGCCCGGTGTACACCACCAGCTTCCAGGATGCGCCGAATTCCTTTGGCGGAAGGGTGAATTCGATCGACTCGTAGTGCGCGTTGAAACACAGCAGGAACGAGTCGTCCAGGACCCGCTGGCCGCGCGCGTCGCGGTCGGGGATGCCGTGCCCGTTGAGGAATACCGCGAGGGATTTCGCAAAACCCGCTCCCCAGTCCTCGTCGGTCATCTCGGTGCCCTCGGGGGTGAACCAGGCGATGTCGGGCAGGCCGTCCTGGCCGCGGCGGCCCACCGGCTTGCCGGAAAAGAACCGCCGCCGGCGGAACACCGGGTGGTCGGCGCGCAGCGCGGAGACCACCCGGGTGAACTCCAGCAGGGCGGTGTCGGCATTGGCCCAGTCCACCCAGGTGAGCTCGTTGTCCTGGCAGTAGCCGTTGTTGTTCCCGTTCTGGGTGCGGCCGAGCTCGTCGCCGTGGCAGATCATCGGCACGCCCTGCGAAAGCAACAGGGTGGTGAGGAAGTTGCGCTGCTGCCGGGCGCGCAGTTCGTTGACACCTGGGTCGTCGGCCGGGCCCTCGGCGCCGCAATTCCACGAGCGGTTGTGGCTTTCGCCGTCGTTGTTGTCCTCGCCGTTCGCCTCGTTGTGCTTCTCGTTGTAGGACACCAGGTCGCGCAGGGTGAAGCCGTCGTGGGCGGTGACGAAGTTGATTGATGCCACCGGCCGGCGAGCGGTGTGCTCGTAGAGGTCGGCCGAACCGGACAGCCGATAGGCGAACTCGTCGAGGGTGGCGGGCTCCCCGCGCCAGAAGTCGCGGACGGTGTCGCGGTATTTGCCGTTCCATTCCGTCCACTGGGGCGGGAAATTGCCCACCTGGTAGCCACCCGGACCGACGTCCCATGGTTCGGCGATGAGTTTGACCCGACTGACGATCGGGTCCTGTTGCACGAGTTCGAAGAACGTCGCCAGCCGGTCGACGTCGTAGAACTCGCGGGCCAGCGTGGCGGCCAGATCGAAGCGGAACCCGTCGACGTGCATTTCGCTCACCCAGTAGCGCAACGAGTCCATGATCAGCTGCAGCGCGTGTGGATGCCCGACGTTGAGGCTGTTGCCCGTGCCGGTGTAGTCCATGTAATAGCGCTTGTCGTCGTCGACCAGCCGGTAATACGCGGCGTTGTCGATGCCTCGCATGGACAGCGTGGGGCCCATGTGGTTGCCCTCGGCCGTGTGGTTGTAGACCACGTCGAGGATGACCTCGATGCCGGCCTCGTGCAGGGTGCGGACCATCGCCTTGAACTCCTGCACCTGCCCGCCGGGCGAGGTGGAGCTGGAGTATTTGAAGTCGGGTGCGAAAAACCCGATCGAGTTGTAGCCCCAGTAATTCGAGAGGCCCTTCTCGACCAGGACGGAGTCGTTGGCGAAGTGGTGCACCGGCATCAGCTCGATCGCGGTGACCCCGATGCTTTTGAGGTGCTCGACGATGACCGGATGCGCCACCGCCGCATAGGTGCCACGTATCGGCTCGGGGATGTCCGGATGCGTCTGCGTGAGACCTTTGACGTGCGCCTCGTAGATGACGGTCTCGGCGTACTGGTGGTCCGGCGGGCGGTCGTTGCCCCAGTCGAAAAAGGGGTTGATCACGACCGACTTGGGCATGCTGGCCGCCGAGTCGTCGTCGTTGCGGCTGTTGAGATCGCCAAAGTTGTAGCTGAACAGCGACTGGTTCCACTCGAAGCTGCCGTCGATCGCCTTCGAATACGGGTCCACCAGCAGCTTGTTCGGGTTGCAGCGTAGCCCGGCCTTGGGGTCGTACGGGCCGTGCACGCGGTAGCCGTAGCGCTGGCCGGGTTCGATGTTGGGTATGTAGGCGTGCCAGATGAAGCCGTCGATCTCGGGCAGGGGGATGCGGCTCTCATTGCCGTCGGCATCGAACAGGCATAACTCGACGAGTTCGGCGACCTCGCTGAACACGGCGAAGTTGGTGCCCGCACCGTCGTATGTTGCGCCCAGAGGATAGGCCCTGCCCGGCCACACTTCACCGGTGGGCGTCGGGGCAAGCATTTCTGAGCCGGTCATGGCGCATTTGATACCCGACCGAGGCGGCGACCAAACAGCACACGGCCTCCTGCTCGGCCGGCGGTGCTACGGTCCTCCCCGAGCCCTCCCAGAGCCCTCACAGACCCCTCCCAGACGCCAAGGGCACCAAAGGATTTCGCGAAATTCCGTGCCTATCGGTGCCGCTCGAGGCCGTTAATGCCGTCGCTTGAGCGGATGTTCGCTGTCGATCAGCGCATTCGCGATGTCGATAAGCTTGGTGTTGGATCGCTGAGACAGCCGGCTGAGCAGGTCGAACGCTTCGACGGCATCCAGGTTGAAGCGTTCCATGATGACACCCTTGGCCTGACCGATGATGTCCCGGGACGCCAGCGCGCTGCGGAACTGGTCTTGGCGGCGCATCATCGACCACGCCAGGGCGACGTGGGTGGCGAAAACACCGCCGAGCTCAAGCGACTCGCCCGTGAAAGCGTGCGGTTGCTCGTTATAGAAATTGAGCGCGGCCATGGTCTTGCCATCCCCATACAGCTCGTAGGACGCGATTGATCGGACAGGGGTCCGTTCCAGCGCGTGCCTCTGGTAACGCGGCCAGCGCTGATCGACGTTGAGATCGTCGATATACATCATGTGATGCCGCCAAGCTGCCGCGAGACACGGCCCCTCACCCGATTCAGCCTGGATCGCGTCGAGGATCCCCGGATAGCGATGGGTGGCGACCACGTTGGTCACCGACCCGCCTTTCTCGGCCAGAGTTATCCCCGCGTACTGGCAGCCCGGCACGTGCCGGCGACAAGTTTCGACGAGCTCGCGCAGTCCCGCCGTCGTCTCGATGCCCTCGCGGTCCAGATTGGCAACCATTTCCGCCAGCTGGGCGACGACCGCGTCGTCACCGTCGGTCATGGGATCACCCCCTCGCCGTGCCCCACTGCACAGCACAACTACTAGGCAGCACAACTACGAGGCAGGACAAGTACCACGCATCACAAAGTCTATGAGGAACACAACCGAGTGCAACAGCGCCCCGGCCGAGTGGCCACCGCTGCGCACCGGCGAGGCTTCCCGATTCACCCTCGGCCCTGCCTTTGCCCGACGGACGCGCCGTTCGGACCGGTCGGTGACACCGGAGGCTCAGCTTGCGCCACCCCGTCCCTTGCCGGCGGACCTGGTGGTGCGTGCGGATTTTGCCGCGTTACGCAGCGAGCGGTTGCTGGAGCGCAGGTCCGTGTTGGCGGCGGCCAGCGTCGCGTTGTCGTCCTCGAGGTTCAGAATGCGGGCGACGCCGGCCAAGTTCACCCCCTCATCGACCAACGCGCTGATGCGCTGCAACCGGGCCAAGTCGTCGGCGCTGTAGCGCCGGGTGCCGCCGTCGCTTCTGGCCGGGTTCAGCAGTCCGTACCGCTCGTAAAGACGTAACGATTGCACCGGGATGCCGGACAGCTCGGCGGCGACAGAGATTCCGTATACGCCCTGATCAGGCGGCGGCGCACCGGGTTCGCCTGGATTGACGGCCATCGGACATCTCCTTAACTGGTTCCCACAGAAAAAGTGTTTACCATACTTGCGTTTACCTGTCGATAGTGATATAAGAAATCTATGTCAATAGACATAGGTAAGCAGCCATTCACAGTAGATGGGAGTGAGGTGACCACCATGCTGATGCGTACCGACCCCTTCCGTGACCTTGACCGCTTCGCCCAGCAAATCCTGGGCACGGCCGCACGTCCCGCAGTGATGCCGATGGACGCCTGGCGTGAGGGAGAAAGCTTCGTCGTCGAATTCGACCTGCCGGGCATCGACGCCGACACGCTGGACATCGACATCGAGCGCAACGTGGTGACCGTGCGCGCCGAGCGTCCGGCCGTCGACCCTAACCGCGAGATGCTGGCCACCGAGCGGCCGCGGGGGGTGTTCAGCCGCCAGCTCGTTCTCGGCGAAAACCTGGACACCGACAAGATCGAGGCGACCTACAGCGAAGGCGTCTTGACGCTGCACATCCCCGTGGCCGAAAGGGCCAAGCCGCGCAAGATCTCCGTCGGTCGCGGCGAGGGGCACAAGGCGATCAACGAAAACTCCACCCAGCGGGAGGCCGTCGACGCTTGAGGCAATCACCGGGCGAGACGCTGAGCCGAGCGTCTCGCCCGGTCAGCCGACCGAGGGCACGAGGTCACGATGCCATGGGATCTCAACGGTGATTCGGCCGACGTCGAGCAGGCTCTGGCCGCCGCTATGAGCCGGCACGATCACGCCTCCCCGATTTCGGCTTCAATCCGAGCCGGCCCGCGCCACGGCCTGCCTGCGTTTGCCCGCTCGGGCGGCCTTGAGCAGTTGCGCCACCCCGTTTTCGATTCCCGCGGCGAGCGCATCGATGTCGGGCGCCGTGTCGTAGTCGGCGGTGATCCCGAAGACGAACTTGTCGGCGTAGCTCAGCATCGCCACGCCGGTGCGCAGCTGAAGGGCGATCGGCGGGATCGGCAGAATCTCCAGCACCTGCCGGCCGAGCAGCTTGTGCGGGCTGCGCGGGCCGGGAACGTTGGTCGCCAAGGCGACAACAGCCCGTTGCGGCAGCCGCGACAACAGCCGAACGGCCCACGCAGAGAACGCAAACGGGACATTCCTGGCCGCGGAGACTAGCGCGGAGCCGCCTTCGCGTTGACCGCTGGCCTTGGCCTGGATCAGCCGGCTGTGCACCAACTGCAGCTGCTTGACCGGATCGGACTCATCG
>NZ_JAFBAT010000186.1 GCF_019247615.1 Mycobacterium sp.
CGGGCCGATTAAGGGTTATCAGCGCGACGCCGGGCCGGGGTTGCTCTACCAGTACCAAACTCACGTGAGCACGGTAACGCGCGCCCAAACGATGTCAGGGCTCAGACGTGGCTCAGACGTGGCCCAAGCCACTGCTCATGAGGAAAACGCCCAATAACGCCACGATCAGGCCGAGGACCGCACGCCGGCGCGCTTTGACCCATTCGTGCACGCGCGACATCACCGCCAGGGTCCGTCCGGGAGCGGCCAATTGGCTGATTAGCGGAATCTCGGCGAACGCGAGGCCCACCACCGTGTACACGGCGGCCGCGCTGACCTGCGTGCCCATGGCTGCGCCGGAGGCCATGATGGCCGCAAGCGCCCCCAGATACCGGAAGTCAGTGGTAATACCCACTCCGACAAGGAAGGTGACCCACGGCGGGCCGGCCTGCAGCGCATCCAGGGCGCGCGTCGACAACCTCGAGAACGCCGTCGGCCCCACCCCGCACGACGGATCACCGGCGGGCATTGCCCCCGGCGCGCGGTGACGCAGCGAAAAGCCGACCGAGATCGACACGGCGACCACCAGCGCGAGCACGCCCATCACGATCTGAATGTGGCCTGCCGTGTGAGTCGCGCTGGCAACCTGCAACCGCTGCATGGCCCCGAGCGCGACGTCGTGCAGTCCGAAGAGCACAGCAAGGGCCAGCGCAACGCCAACTGCCAGACCGCCCAGCCATAGGGCGACCAGATGCAGCACTGGCCGTTGCCGTCCGAACAACAGAACCGCGATCCCAATCCGGACCGGGTCCGCGCCCGCTACCAGCGCCAACGCCAGCACGGTGCACCACATGCGCAGGACTTTACCCGCAATTCGGTCGCCTCGTTTGGGCTTCCGGACGATTCTCAGGCGCGTCATCTGTTTAAAGCCAGGTATCGGTAATTGGTCGGTACAGCGAATATCTCCAAACCACCCGCCTGGCCTCGTTTGGTCTGCTAAGTTGACACACCGTTGAGCACTTTGTGAGCTACGGCCAATGGCCAGCCTCGGTTGGCTGCGGAGAGCGACGGTGGCAAGGGCGCCGCGACGGATGGATTATACCGCAACGGAATCCGACCACCCGGAAGGAGCAGATGCGCCGTCGTCAATGGCACGATGGACGTGTCGGCAATCTTGAATCCGCCATACCCAGCCGCTGAAGCGTGAGGGAGGAAACGTGTTCATCCCGGGAGAGGAGGCGTTCGGGTCCATCACCGAATGGGCGCCGGACCCCGGTGCGGTGGTGTGTTGGCACCCATCGCCCGCCTCGCTTGCCAAGGTCCGGAAGGCCCCGATAAGCCCCGTGCCGCCCAGCCCTCAGCAAGCGCGGCACCTGCAAAACTTTCGGGACCACACGGCCCGCGGCGTCCAGATGTCGCGGCTTTGCATCGGCACTTGGGACATGCCCGGTCAGTGCGACATCCGAGTCCTGACCTACGTCATCAACTCGCACCTTCGCCGGAATGACACATACCACAGCTGGTTCGAGTTCACCGATGCCAACGAGATCGTTCGGCACAAACTTCGCAGCCCCGCTGATATTCACTGCGTACCCATCAAGCACGGTGAGATGACGCCAGCCGCTTGGCGCGAGCACATATTAGAAACGCCAACTCCGTTGGAGTGGGACTGTTTTCGTTTCGCGATCATTCAGCGCGCCGACCATTGGACATTCTGTTTTGCCATGGACCATCTGTACATCGACGCGCAGTTCCTCGGCGCGCTCCGAGTGGAGCTCTACCTGATGTACACGTCCCTGTTGGCCGGTGGAGCGCCCGTGTCGCTTCCGCCCGCGGGCAGCTACGAGAAATACTGCATGGAGCAGCACGAGCGCACCTCAGCTCTGACGCTGGATTCCCCGCAGGTCCGTGCCTGGGTCGACTTTTTTGAACGCAACGACGGAACCCTTCCGGATTGCCCGGTGTCACTGGGTGACGGGTCGGGCTCCTCGAGCTTCATATTCGTGCGGGTGATGGACGAGCGGCAGACCGCCGACTTCGAATCCGCTTGCATAGCGGCGGGCGCCCGTTTCAGCGGTGGCGTATTCGCCTGCGCGGCGCTGGCACAATGCCAGCTGACCGGCGCGGAAACGTACCACGGCCTGGTCGCGACCGACACCCGCAGCACGCCGGCGGAGTTCTTGACAATCGGCTGGTTCACCGGCTTCGTTCCGGTCACCGTCCGCGTCAACGCATCGTCTTTCGCTGACACCGTCCGCGGCGCGCAGACCTCCTTCGACTCGAGCAAAGCCCTTGCGCGTGTGCCGTTCCACCGAGTACTGGAATTGGCGCCGTGGCTGAGAATGCCGCATGGGCGCGTCCCCCTGCTGTTTCACCTGGACGCCAGCAGCCCGCCGCTTTCGACGATCGTCAAGTCCGGCTGGGACGGGGCGAACATCAAGATTCACCACGACGGCGGCGTCCCCGCCCGATTCGACCTGCGAGTGAATCGGTACGAGGAGGAAACGCAGGTAATCGTGTTCTTCCCGGACAATCCGATTGCGCGGGAATCGGTCACCCGGTACATCGCGACCCTGAAATCCCTGTTCGTTCGCATCGCCGAAAGCCACGGTGCGGCAGCGCCCCTACCCGAAGCCGCCCGGCTCCAGCGGCAACTGGTCTGATCCGACGATCCGTGCGGCGTCAGGCCTGCTCGGCCTGGGCTGCCTCGACGTCGAATGCCTTGACCTGTTGGACCAGGTTCTCCAGCGCCGCCGGGGGCAATGCGCCGGCCTGGTTGAACACCAGCTTGCCCTTCTTGAAGGCCATCAGCGTGGGGATGGACCGGATCTGCGCAGCCGCCGCCAACTGTTGTTCTGCCTCCGTGTCGACCTTGGCGTAGACAACGTCGGGGTGGATTTCCGACGACGCCTGAAAAGTCGGCGCGAACTGTCGGCATGGTCCGCACCAGGACGCCCAAAAGTCGACGAGGACGATGTCATTGCCCTGGATGGTTTCGTTGAACTGCGCAGCGGTGAGATCGCGGGTAGCCACATACGCCCCAACGCCTCGGGCCGCTGCCATGTTCCCGGGGCCGGGCCAGGTTACGGTTGCGTACGTTTTCCCACGTCGGACAGACTTAGGGGCCTGACGATCCGCCTGCTACGGGACCAGTGAGGGAATCGCCGTGGGTCACTACATCGCCAACGTCCGTGATATCGAGTTCAATCTGTTCGAGGTTTTCGATCTGGGTGCCGTCCTGGGAACCGGACAGTACGGCGACCTCGACGAGGAGACGGTCACAACGATATTGGCCGAGGCGGCCCGGCTGGCCGAGGGCCCGGTGGCGCAGTCGTTCGCCATCGCCGATCGCAACCCCCCGGTGTTCGACCCCGCCGGGCACACCATCAGCGTGCCGCCCGAACTTGCCAAGACGGTGGATGCGATCAAGGAGGCCGGGTGGTGGCGGCTGGGCCTGGCCGAGGAGATCGGCGGCATGCCGGCCCCGCCGCCGCTTGCCTGGGCGGTCAACGAGATGATCATCTGCGCCAACCCGTCCGCCAACTTCTTCTGCCTGGGCCCTTTCATGGCTCACGCGCTTTACCTCGAGGGCAACGACCAACAGAAGCGGTGGGCGGCGGAAGGCGTCGAGCGGGGGTGGGCGGCCACGATGGTGCTCACCGAACCCGACGCCGGGTCCGACGTCGGGGCGGGCCGTGCCAAGGCCGTCCAACAACCCGATGGCACCTGGCACATCGAGGGCGTCAAGCGGTTCATCTCCGGCGGTGATGTCGGCGAGACCGCCGAAAACATCTTCCATCTGGTGCTGGCCCGGCCGGAGGGCGCCGGCCCTGGGACCAAGGGGTTGAGCCTGTTCTACGTTCCCAACTACCTGTTCGACCCCGACACTTTCGAACTCGGTTCCCGCAACGGTGTTTTCGTCACCGGGCTGGAGCACAAGATGGGCATCAAGTCCTCCCCGACGTGCGAATTGACTTTTGGCGCAACGGAATTGCCCGCGGTGGGCTACCTGGTGGGCGATGTGCACAACGGGATAGCGCAGATGTTCACCGTGATCGAGCAGGCCCGCATGACGATTGGCGTGAAGGCGGCCGGCACCCTGTCGACGGGTTATCTGAATGCGCTGGCATACGCCAAGGAACGGGTGCAGGGGGCGGATTTGACCCAGATGACCGACAAGACCGCGCCGCGGGTCACGATCATCCACCACCCCGACGTGCGCCGCAGCCTGATGACCCAGAAGGCATATGCCGAGGGATTGCGGGCGCTTTACATGTATGCCGCCGCGCATCAGGACGACGTGGTGGCGCAACAGGTCTCGGGTGCCGATCATGACACGGCGCACCGCGTCGATGACCTGCTGCTGCCGATCGTCAAAGGGGTGAGTTCGGAACGGGCCTACGAGCTTCTGACGGAGTCGCTGCAAACGCTGGGCGGCTCGGGCTTTTTGACCGACTATCCGCTCGAGCAGTACATCCGCGATTCCAAGATCGACTCGCTCTACGAGGGCACCACAGCCATCCAGGCGCTGGACTTCTTCTTCCGCAAGATCGTGCGCGACCATGGGCAAGCGCTGCAGTTCGTGACGGCCCAGATCAGCAAGACCATCGATACCTGCGATGAGGCGCTGAAGCCGCAAGCGGAGTTGCTGCAAAGGGCCCTCGACGACGTCACGGCGATGACGGGGGCCTTGACCGGCTACCTCATGTCTGCCACGCAACATCCCACCGACATCTACAAGGTGGGCCTCGGATCGGTGCGATATCTGCTCGCGGTCGGAGACCTGCTCATCGGCTGGCGGTTGCTGGTGCAAGCCGGCGTCGCGCTCGGCGCACTCGCCGACGCCCCGTCGACGAAGGACGAAGCGTTCTACCGGGGCAAGATCGCGACCGCCGCGTTCTTCGCCAAAAACGTCCTGCCGAGGTTGACCGCGCAACGCAGTGTCATCGAATCCATCGAGGACGACATCATGCGGGTTGCCGAAGCCGCCTTCTAAAAGCCCTCAAACACACAGCCCGCATACAGCTTGAGCGGGTATTCCTTTTCGTGGCCCACCACGATTGGAGAAACCCTGATGCCTGCCAGCTGTCGAACACCTCGGCTTGTCCGGTTCGCCGTCGTCGCTGCCACGGGTGCCACCGCGCTGTCGATCGCCGCGTGCGGCTCGTCGAACAACTCGAGTCCCACGACATCAACATCCACGTCGACCTCGACGGTGACCTCAACGACCACATCGCCGGCGCCTGCACAAGGACAAGCACAGGTCAACGGCCTCATTGCGTCGGTGGCGGGGAACGCCATCCAGGTCACCAAGGAAGACGACACCAACGCCGCCGTGAACTTCGCCTCCACGACCAAGGTCACCGAGGTGGCCCCGGCCACGCTGAGCGATGTCACCTCCGGTACCTGCATCACCGTTCGCCCGACGCAGGAAATCCAGGGCTCGCAGCCGGTCACCGCGGCATCCGTGCGGCTGAGCCCCTCGGTCAACGGCACCTGCCCGCCCGGCAAGGACGCCGGCCAGGGCTCGAGCACCAGCCCACCGCCGTCCGGTTCCCCACCCGGTTCACCGGGGCCGGCGCCCGGCAAGCCGAAGCCGTTGCGCGGCTCGGTTGCGTCGGTGACGGGTAACACCATCACCGTCGCGGGCACCGACGCCAGTGGCAACACGAAGCAGACGCAGGTGACCGTCGATGACAAGACCAGGTACTCGAAGCTGACCACGGCCACACCTGAAGCGATTACGCAAGGCAAGTGCGTCAGCGCGCGCGGATCCATGGACGGCGGCGGCGCGCTGCAGGCGACGAGCATCACCCTGCGACCCGCCATCGACGGCAAATGCGGGAAACCGCCGCACGGCCAAGGCGGGTGACGGGACGGGAAGCGGCTGCTAAGCCGAACCCATCAGGCCGCCGCTTTTTGGACGAGCGCGCGAATCTTGGCCTCCGTAGCGGCATCCAGCGAGGTGAGGGTCCACGCGACCGGGTGCATGTGGACACCCTCCTCACGTGCGGGGTTCACAGGTTCGCCAAAGCCGAACGCGATGAAGTCCTTACCCGGTTTGATGTAGCAGATGTCCTTGCCGTCCTTGACATAGAACGGCAGCCCCCACCGAACGATCGGCTCCAACGATGGCGCGCTTTGCCGGATGATGCCGTGCAGACGTTGCCCGATTTCCCGGTACTGCGCGGGGGCTTCACCAAGTTTGGCGAGCACGGCCGTGTCGCCCCTCTTCGTGAACATCTGGTCAGACCTCCTTCGGGTCGCCGTCGGGTGTACATAAATGACAGTATCACTCTCAATTCGAGAGTAGTAGTCTTACGTGGTGACTCAGGCAAGGACTCGTCTCGCTCGTCGCGCGGTCGTCAACGCGGCCCGCGACTTGTTCCTTGAGTCTGGCTATGGCGCGACGACGATCGAGGCGATCAGTGCCCGCTCGGACGTCCCGCCGGCCACCGTCTACCGGCTCTTCTCGTCCAAGCGCGGAATCCTCAAAACGCTGCTTGATGTGTCCATCGCCGGCGATGACGAGCCTGTTGCGATGGCCGACCGCCCGTCGGTTCGATCGCTGCTCGCCGAACCGGATTCCCGGACAATGTTGGCAAGTTTCGTACGCATCGCGGCCGAGGTGAACGCCAGGACCGCCGTGATCTATCGCATCCTCACCAGCGCCGCCGCATCGGATGGCGGCGCCGCGGCGCTGTTCGACGACTTGACCCGGCAGCGCCACCAGGGCCAACGGCAAGTCGCTCGCGCGCTGGCTCGGCGGGGGGCGTTACGGCGCCCGCTGCGTCAGCGTGATGCCGCCGACATCATTCACGCCGTCGCATCCCCCGAGGTATACGGGCTGCTTGTCGTCGACAGAGGATGGCCACCGCAACGGTACGAGACGTGGCTTGCAGACACGCTGGTCCACCAACTTCTCGCCGCCCCGGCTCGCGGATAGCGGAGCTCTACGCTGACGGCATCGCAGGCTTTGGTCCTACGCCAACAAACCAAGCAAGACCGAAATGACCGTCAGCGACGACGCCACCAGCGAACTGATCGAACGTTACCTCGCCATCGTCGAAAACGATGACGACCCGCAATTCGGCGAATTATTCACTGCCGATTGCACATTCACACTCATGCCCATCGGCCGCACGCGGAAGGGCCGCGCCGACACCAACAGCGAATATCTCGTCGTCGAGTATGAACAGCCGTCCTGGCCGTGCTCCTGATCGCTCCGACCACTCAAGTAACCCGGCGGCGAACCGCCTGCCCGGCAAGGGATTGGATACCGGTCTGGGACCACGCCAGGCGTCAGTCGGCGCCTATCGCGACCGCGATGCGTCGACGGATGCTCGCCAACTGCGCCGCAGTAATCCGCGAGTCAGTTGGGTTGACGCGCCGCAGCGCCACGCTGGTGACGTGATGGGCCAACGCCCAACACGTCGCATCAGCTCCGTTTTGGACCGTCGGCTCGATGCGCTCGGCGAAAGACCTATGGGCCAAGCCCTCATCGCGTGTCAACGGAACTACCAGCATGTTGGGATATGCGTCCGGACACAACTCGTGGTCCTCGACGACGACTGCGGGTCGCAGCCTGCCGGGCTCGTATGGCAATGCGCCACCCCGCCAATCAACCACCACTATGCTGCCAGCCGCGTGTCGACTCACGGCTGGTCGGCCGGCGGCGTCCCGAGCTCATCGAGCTCGCTTTGTGCTTCTGGGTGCTCGGCCAGGTGAGCCATTACTCGATCTCCATCTGCCCGAATCATCTCGCGCCGCAACTGTCGTGCCGCGGCTTCGGCCATCTCTCGAACGAAGGCACTGAGCCCCTTGCCTTGCCTACGGGCGGCCGCTTCGAGCACAGCCCGATCGTCGGCGTGCAGTCGAATCGTAAGCGTCTCTGCCATACACGCTATTGTAATACAACAACGTGTTACATTTCGGCAGGATGGTGAACCGGCCGGCCACAGAGCGTCGTGAAGGAAACCCCCTTGCGGGTTCCTTCGGCCGTCGGGTTATGGCCGTCCGTTCAGACGGTGAACCCGAGCGCGCGCAGTTGTTCGCGTCCGTCCTCGGTGATCTTGTCCGGTCCCCACGGCGGGTTCCACACCCAATTGATCCGCAGGTCGTCCACCAAACCGCTGCCTACCAGCGCGCTGCGGGATTGGTCCTCGATGACGTCGGTCAGCGGACAGGCGGCCGAGGTCAGCGTCATGTCAATCAGGGCGACCGTCCCCTCGTCGCCCTCTTCGACGTTCAAGCCGTAGACCAGTCCGAGGTCGACGACGTTGATTCCAAGCTCGGGGTCGACGACGTCGCGCATCGCCTCCTCGAGGTCGGCAAGCAATTCGTCGTCCGGTGTGGTGATTTCGCTCATCCCTACTCCTTGAATTCCGCGTCGCTTTGCGAGCAGGCTTGGGCCAGCGCATCTTTGAACGCCATCCAGCCCAGCAGCGCACATTTCACCCGGGCCGGGTATCTCGCCACCCCGACGAACGCGACCCCGTCGCCCAAGACATCCTCGTCACCCTCGACGGCACCGCGTGAGGACACCATCTCGGAGAACGCGGTGATGGTTTTGAGGGCATCACCCACGCTGCGCCCGATCACCTGTTGGGTGAGCACCGAGGTCGACGCCTGGCTGATGGAACAACCCTGCCCGTCATAGGAAACGTCGGTTACCGTTTCGCCGTCACCGGACAACGTCACCCGCAGGGTCACCTCGTCACCGCATACGGGGTTGACGTGGTAGACCTGCGCGGCGAACGGCTCACGCAGGCCACGATGCTGCGGATGCTTGTAGTGATCGAGGATCACGTCCTGATACATCTGCTCGAGCCGCAACGTCAATCTCTCCCGAAGAAATCGAGCGCGCGCCGCACGCCGGCCACCAAACGGTCGACCTCCTCGGCCGTGCTGTACACGGCGAAGGATGCGCGGGCGGTGGCGGCCAGGCCGAACCTGCGGTGCAGTGGCAGCGCGCAGTGATGCCCGACCCGCACCGCGACGCCGTCGTCGTCGAGGATCTGCCCGACGTCGTGGGCGTGCACGCCTTCGACGACGAAAGACACCGGAGAGCCGCGATTTTCCATCGTTGTCGGGCCGATGATGCGCACGCCGCCGATGCCGGACAGCCCCTCGATGGCCGCCGCAACAAGCTCGCGCTCGTGGGCCTCGACGACGTCCATGCCGATGGCGTCGAGATAGTGCGCGGCCGCGGCCAGTCCTACCACCTGGGAGGTCATCGGCGTGCCGGCCTCGAACCGCTGCGGCGGGGCCGCATAGGTACTGGCTTCCATGGTTACGGTCTCGATCATCGAGCCGCCCGTGAGGAAGGGCGGCAGCTCGGACAACAGCTCGCGGCGTCCGTAGAGTACGCCGATTCCGTTGGGTCCCAACATCTTATGTCCGGAGAACGCCGCAAAGTCGACGCCGAGCGCGTGGAAGTCGACCGGCCGGTGGGGCACCGACTGGCAGGCATCCAGCACCGTCACGGGGCCCACCGCCCGGGCGTGGCCGACCAGCTCATCTGCCGGCGCGAGCGCTCCGGTGACGTTCGAATGATGCGTGAAGGCAACCACTTTGACCCGCTCATCGAGCTCTAGCGAGTCCAGGTCGATGCGGCCGTCTTCCGTGACGCCGTACCAGCGCAACGTCGCCCCGGTGCGCATGGCGAGCTCCTGCCACGGCACCAGGTTGGCGTGATGTTCGAGCTCGGTCGTG